>NC_009954.1:1385044-1731305 GCF_000018305.1 Caldivirga maquilingensis IC-167
AGATTTACCTTAAGCCCTTTGAGATAGTGGTTAAGGAGGCTAAGCCGTGGGCAATAATGAGCTCCTACAATAAGCTTAACGGTAAGTACGCCTCCCAGAACGAGTGGTTGTTAACTAAGGTGCTTAGGGAGGAGTGGGGGTTTGATGGCATAGTTATGAGTGACTGGGGTGCAGGTGATAATCCCATTGAGCAGGTTAAGGCGGGTAATGACTTAATAATGCCTGGTAGTGATGAGATTGTTTCAAGGCTTATTGATGCTGTTAAGAGGGGTGAGTTAAGTGAGGATTACGTTAATAGGAGTGCCGCTAGGGTTCTTGAATTCATTAAGAGGACCCTAGCTTATAAGGGCTATAAGCCAACTAATTCCCCTAACCTTAAGGAACACGCCAAGTTAGCCTATGAGGCTGCTGCAGAGGGCGTGATTCTGCTTAAGAATAATGATGCACTACCACTTAATGCAAACGCCAGGATTGCCTTATTCGGTACTGGGCAGGTTGAGACTAATAGGGGTGGTTTAGGTAGTGGGCATACTCATCCAAGGTACTTCATTAATATTCTCGATGGTTTAAGGAGTAGGGGGTTGAGGATTGATGAGGAGTTATCATCAATATACGTTAATTACGTTAAGGAGAATAGGGGTGAGGATTACTTATGCGCCCTATACTACGAGGAAGCTTACTCAGAGCCCCTGCCCCAGGACATTATTAGTGAGGAGCAGGTTAGGAAGTACGCTGAACGTAATGACGCAGCCATTGTGGTTATTTCAAGGAATTCAGGTGAGGGTTGGGATAGGAGGGCTGTTAAGGGTGATTACTACCTAACTGATAGTGAACGCAGACTCATTGAAATTGTTTCAAGGCAATTCCACGCATTAGGTAAGAAGGTTACTGTTCTACTCAATATACCGGCGCCAATCGAGGTGGCCAGTTGGAGGGATTTAGTGGACGCCATACTGCTTGTTTGGCTCCCTGGACAGGAGGCTGGTAGGGTTATTGCCGATGCCTTAATAGGTGTTGTTAACCCGTCAGGTAAACTACCAGTGACCTTCCCTAAGGATTGGGGTGATGTACCTACATCCAAGTCCCCTGAATGCTACCCAGGGATACCTAAGGAGAACCCTGGGGCTGTTAGGTATTGTGAGGGAATCTACGTGGGTTATAGGTATTACGATAAGTACAGCGTTGAACCAGCCTATGAATTCGGCTACGGCCTATCATACACCAGGTTTGAGTATAGGGGATTAAGCGTGGTTAAGGATGGTGAATTAATTAAGGTATCCTTCGACGTGGTTAATGTGGGTAAGCACCCAGGCAAGGAGGTTGCCCAGGTTTACGTTAAGGCTCCGCAGGGTAAGCTTGATAAGCCCGTGCAGGAATTGAAGGCGTTTAAGAAAACTAGGTTACTGAATCCAGGTGAGTTAGAGCACGTTGAGTTAACCATTAATGTTAGGGACTTGGCAAGCTTTGATGAGAGTAGGGGCATGTGGATTATTGATGATGGTGAGTACGAGGTTAGGGTTGGGGCATCATCAAGGGACATACGCCTAACAGGTAAATTCACTGTAAGCGGTGTTATTGAGTTTAAGCCATGATTCATAAAGCCCCTTAAACACTCAACGCTTCTCCCTTACATAGAGTTAAGCCTCAACACACAGGGTGTGTAACCCATTCGCCTAATTAACGAGGCCACTAGTAGTGATGGATCCTGGTTAGTCTTAAGCTTAAAGAAGTGGCTTACACAATTGCAGTCACTGGAGCCGAAGCCCCTGGCAGCAACCTCAGTATCCCTACACTCAAGGAGTGCTTGAGCAACCTCATGCTCTATGAATGATTCATTAACGTAGATTATGCTATATGGCTCAACACTATTATTAACTAGAATGTAATCCAGATGCCACCTGAGTTTACCAGTCTTAAGCCTAACCAACCTAAGATGCCTACCCACCCTAGTCTTAACCCCCACCTTAGCTGAACCAACGTATGCATAATACCCCTCACTTAACGTAACCCAACCCAGTGAGGCAACCTTAACAGAGACCGGTGCTGAAACCTTAAGGATAAGCACATACGTTCCCCTCTCCACGCTTAACTCATTAAAATCCACTACACACCGCATTTGAGTGAGGTTTATCTGCCCTAGATTTAAACTAGCATGTGGCTAAGGTATACATTGTTGGGGCTGGTCCAGGGGATCCTGAGTTAATTACAGTTAAGGCTATTAAACTAGTGGAGTCAGCTGATGTAATTATCTACGATAGGTTAATCCCAGTGGATGTTCTTAAACATGCCAAGGAGGGGGCTGAGTTAATATACGTTGGTAAGGAACCTGGTAAACACACCATGGAGCAGGGTGAGATTAATGAATTACTCCTCAGGAAGGCCCTTGAAGGTAAAATGGTTGTTAGGCTTCATGGAGGCGACCCATTCGTCTTCGGTAGGGGTTTCGAGGAATGCCAATACTTAATTAAGAATGGGGTTGAATGCGAAGCAGTACCCGGAGTAACCAGCGCCATAGCGGCACCGGAGCAGTACCTGGTCCCAATACTACTTAGGGGTGTGTCCAGTAGTGTCGCCTTAGTGACTGGTAGGGAGGATCCGGGAAAGGGGTTTAGGGAAGTTGACTTTAAGAAACTAGCCACGGTCGTTGGCACAATAGTAATACTAATGGGTGCCTCTGAGGCATGCAGGATAGCTGAGGAGCTTATTCAAGGAGGCTTAGATTCAAGTACACCTGTGGCGGTAGTGACGAGGGCCTACATGAGTGATTCAAGAATTCAATTCACAACCCTAAGTGAAATATCTAAGTGCAGAATCACCGTGGAGAATCCATCAGTAATAATAGTGGGTAAGTCAGTCAAGCTCAGTCCACTATATGAAGATACCGTAGACCACTCAGCATGATGAACCTTAAATTAATACCTAATCCTGCATCTTAGCCTACTTCATTACTAATCTTCCTTTCGATTCATTACCTCAGTTCATGGTGAGAATCAACCCGCCTGGGTATAGGAAGAGGCGTGGGTTGAGGGTGCTCTGGGTTGTGCTTAGGAACGACCAGTACAGGATTGAAGGAGACAGGATAGTTCTGAGGGGGTTAGGAGCTGTGGGTGGGATTGAGGTATGGTATAAAGGACTTATACACATCAGGGGTAAGCAGGGTAGAATGGAGATGCACCACGACCTAGACGGAAAGAAGTGGTACGCCCACATAGTGTTCGAGGTTGAGGAAAAGATGGTTAGGGGTAGTAGCTTTAGAATCCCCCTCAAGCCAGTAGGCGATAAGGAGGCTGGTGTTGATGCGGGTGTCAACAATCTCCTAGTCGTCTACATTGATGACTCAGCACTACTGGTGAGTGGGAGGCCTCTGAAGGCAATCAGTCTCTACTGGAGGGGCAGGATAGACATCAATAACATGCCCAATATGCAGAACAACGGAGAGGCATGAGAGGATAAGGAGGGGTTTATTCAAATGCCACGCGCACGACAAGGTATTCAACGCAGACCTAGTGGGGGTATTCAACATACTAGCAGGGAGGAAAGCCATAACCCCAATTCCCTCCCTCACGGGAGGGATAAGGGTAATTGGGCCAGAGACCCAGCCCATTGGCTGAACCAGGCAGGAACCCGGGATGCAGCCGCAAACCAATGAACCACCCTAAAGAACGGGGAGGAGGTTAGTCATTAAGTTTATTGTGATTTGTCTCTAATGTCCGATCAACTTTAGGATGCTTAAAGTATGTATTGAATAATCATTAATGTGTGATGAATTTAAAGAGAATGAAGGATGAAGGGAAAAGAAGATAGTTTTAATTTAATTAATCATTGATTCATCCTCATCTTCTTCTTAATGCTATTATTGCTGCTATTGCTGCTATTACGATTACTATGATTACTATTCCTGCTATTAGTGCTGTTGATATTACTGGTTTAGTCACGGTTACGGTTGATACTGCCGTAGTGGTTGCTGTTGATGTTACAGTGCTTACGGCAGTGGTTGTTACTGTGCTTGTAACAGTGCTAACAGCCGTAGTGGTTGTTGTAGCAGTAGTAGTGGTTGTGGCAGTAGTCGTTGAAGTAGTAGTCACCGGCGTAGTAGTAGTTGTGGTGGTTGAAGTAGTAGTAGTCGTGGTTGAAGTAGTGGTTGATACTGGAGTATACGGTATATGGAAGTATGAGGCTATGGCTTCTAGGTTCACTGTGCTTGGGCTCCATCCTAAGAATGCAGCTAACTGCGGGTCAATTCTCCATAGTGAGCCATTGACGGCAGCCTGCGCTAACGGTGGTACTACACCTGGTGGTGCTATTGCACCGAATCCAGCATTCCAAAGCATTATGGGTAGTGTTTCACCCCATGGTCCCTGTACAAAGGGTATCCATGAGAATAATGTTAAGCCTTTAACCCACCATTCAATATCAAAGTCAGCTGGATTATAGTTGAATTGCTGGTTCTGGGTTAAGCTTGGTATCACTGGCATGTAGTATTCATACCATGCGAATAATACCTTCAGAAGCTCATCATACTGAGACATCCCTGGTGCAGTGGCCGCAAATGCTACGCCCCAGTTGGTTAAGTTAATGTAGCCGAATGTTGAATTAACACACCATACTATCGTACTATTAGGTGGAGTAAAGCCTGGTATGCTAGGTGCTGTTACTGGTGTGCATGTTCCATTAGGCCACTGGAATGGCCAAGCCTTGGAGAGATTGAATGCTGGGAAAGTCCACCATGGCGATGCTAGGAAACCGAAGTCACCGTAACCCCTTGACCACGTCATCCATGTTATAGCCATTTCATACTCACCATTAGGGAATATTGTACTCCAGTATGTTGAAGTATCCAAGGCTAATAATGTTGTAGGTATACCGAACTGGCTTATTGAGACAGCGGCAGCTGATGAGAATGTAGCCCAGTCAGTGAAACCTGATGGCACTATTAAAGTTAACTTAAATGGGGTCCCATTAGGCAGATACCATTGACCATTCTTATAGGTTAAACCGGCTGATTCCAGTAATTGAGCAGCCTTAGTCCAATTTGTTGTACAATGCACAGTTACAATACTCCACACGCTTGATGGGTATGATTGTATTGATGGCTGGAAGTTGGCTACAGGGACTGGGTATGGGTCAGGTGCATATAATCCACCCCAGGCCAATGATTCAGCCGTTCTATTAATAATGTAGCAGAATGCTTGCCTAACCTGAGGAATATTGAATGGGTAAATGTTTGGATTAAGCGTGAAACCGTTCGTCGCATAATTCGGCCCATTATATTCACCAAAGCCACTGGCATTGAGCGTAGCCTCCTGCTGTAGTGATAATCCAATGAACCCTAAATTAGCCTTACGAGCCAGGAAGGCAGTCATTGCTTGAGTATTACCACCAACCCACCATCTAACGTACTTCGGGTAGATGCTCCAATCATTGAATGGGAATATTTTAACCCATGATGCTAGTAATGGAACACCATTAAAGTACATTGGTTCAAGTAACAGTGTCTGGTAGGTTGCGCTCAATGTTGATAATTCAACATAATATGGACTTAAGCCCCAGTATGGTGCAGCAAACTTAGTAACATTATTACCGTATGCTGATGCTTGAGTAACATTCATTGTTTGAAGCTTCTCAACAATAGGCTTCCATACTGCGTATGGTGTATCAATCGTAGTTGTTAATATATAGTATATTTGCTGCGGGCTCCAGGTTTGGAATAGGAATTGTATCGTGTAATTATTCAATACTCTAATGTCTTCATCGGCGTATTGTGGTTGCATGAATGGATAATACCAGCTGAATGCCTTAACACCAATATAGAACTCCGCATAAACATCCCATGCGGTGAAGGGTATTGTGGCTGAACCATTAAACCAGTATAAGCCAGGCCTAAGGTAGATTGTGAATATACCTGATCCATTAGGAAGAACTTGAGCAGTCCAATTCTCAGCCAAAACAGGATAGAATTTAGCTGTAATTGGATTGTATAATGCAAGTGGCATGTATGTTCCCACAGTACCTATGAAGTTGTTGGGTGCGTATGGATTCCAGATAGGTTGACCAGGAGTGTAAATGGTTGTACCTGGAATAGCCTCAATTATTGTCACTGTATTTGAAGCCGCATAGGCTATGTGACCCCCAAGGATTACTGTGATTAAGGCGGCTACTGCTATTGAGACTAGTACGTAAGGAATTATTGACCTACTCATCAAGTGGGTAAAAATATAAAGTATTTAAGTTTTATTCCAATATCTGAAACTATTGAGTAATATGGTTCTTCACATTAGAATGTAATTAATAAATAAATTAAGTATCCATTAGGTGAGACTTCATTAATGCCTCCAAGTTATTAATTAATTCCTCAGCAATATGCATTGGTGGTATTGTTGCTCTCAAGCAGTCCTCACACATTACTTTACCGCTTAGGTTCCTTAGTATGAAGCCCCTCTTAAACAACCCCTCATACACTTCATTCGGCTTAAACACGTGGAATGTTATGAAGTTGGTCACTGAACCTAATGGTCTTAAGCCCAATTCACTAAACCTCCCATACAAATACTCCCTAACCTTAATCGTACTTAGTACGATAATCAAGGTGTTATTAAATTCATGTTAGTGAAAGTTGAGTGGTTGTTCAGCACGGTTAGTGTCTTCACCTATCAATGGAAAGACCCGTAGCTCATCACTCCCTACGGTTAATTGCTTTAAGGGTTTAAATTAATAGCGTTAATTCAGTTAATTAATGAAGTGTCTGTATGATTTTTAACCAACTACTTTTGCCTGGTTAATCTCCTGGATTAGCTTCATTGGTGTGAATCTCTGCTCAATGCCCTGGTTCTTAAGGTTGGCTATTATTTCATCTAATCTATCCTCTATTTCATTAACCCTCTTCTCAATGTAGTTTATGAAGTAGTTTATCCCAATCTTAACTGGGAACAGTAATGGTCCCTTCAGGTAGAATTTATTCACAATATCCCTTGACCAGTAGACTGAGTGCCTAAAAATAACCCTGAGGAGTTCAATATGCTCTGGGAGTAGGTTATACCTATATAGCCATCCCTCCTTATCAGTTCTAACGTGATTCATTGGTACGTAGAATAGTGGTACGACTAGGCTCCTGTATGGTTTAATTCTCTCAATGAGTTCAATTGTCTCATTAACGTCATCAGCAGTCTCCCCGGGTAAACCAACTATAATGGTTAAGGCTGGTATTAGCTTAATCTCATGCATTATTGACAACGCCTCAGTGACCACGTCCCACCAATTCTCAATCTTATATGGTGCAGCCTTACCAGGCATTATTAACTTAGCTAATCTACGTGACCCGGTCTCCAAGCCAACCTGCGCACCCCACCATTCCTGGTTCTCATCCTCAATAATCTCAGCTAGCTTACTCATTAGCTTACCCTGCATTTTCTCACCGTAAAGCACCGCGGCGAGGGTTGTGTGGCTCCAGGCAAGGGTCTTATAGTACCTTTTAGCAAGTTTATGTAACTCAATCAGTTTCTCAGGCTTAGGTATTATTGTTGGTGAACCGTATAGTGGAACATCCTCGGAGTGAATTAACCCATTAACCACACCATTCCTCACATTAACCTTAAGCTCCTCCTCAATCTTACTTAAGGGGTACCAGCGTAGTGCCCTTAATGTGACTGAACAGAAGGCGCAACTCCTAGGGCAACCGCGCCCAATCTCCACAAGCCCATTAACGGACGCACCCTTAATCGTCTTAATCTCATCAATGCTTGGTGAATCCCTCCTACCCAAGTAAACGTACCTGGGGAGTGGATCCCCATTAAACACCCTCTTAGCTAAATCAACAACGGCAACATCACCCTCACCATCAAATACCAGGTCAATCCCATAGTAGTTCATGATTTCAGGGAAGTAGAGCCACTGCCAAGCTGAGGGGCCGCCTACGAAGACCTTAAGTCCATTAGTCTTCTTAGCGTCATCAATGTAGGGCTTAAGGTTATTCATCGTCTTCCTGAAGAGGTAAGCATTCAACGGTTCCTTACCCACTATAACGGCCCATGTGGATGATGGTGGGTTAAGGCCGAAGTAATCATGGTGACTGAGCATAAGTATCTTAGCCCCATTCTTAATGTACTTAGCCACGTAATCAGGATCAATAACAGCAGCCTTAAAGCCGGCTTCAATTAATGCAGCCTCAATCTTCCTTAAACCGTAGGGGGCCTCCCTAGGCCTACCAAGTCTATCAACCTTAGGCTTAGGTGCAGCTAACCAAACGTGGAACCACTCGGAGAGTCTATGGAATGGGCCTAGGGAGACGAAGATTGGGCCTGTAGATAGGAAGCCTAGGAATTCCTTACCATGGTGATTAGTCATCATTGATCTATCCGTTGTTAGCACTATATCAAGTGATTCACTTTCCTTAACCATTATAAGGCCTACTGTGCTTTAATTTAAATATTTTATACCATTAAACACTCCCACTTTACCAGCTGAGGCTCCCTTAATAACTAAGTAGTTGACGCTGGTTCCGTGGATTAACGAAGTAGTGGTTAAATAGGGGTCCTCGTTAACGTATCTTGAGTGGTGGGGGAGTGGTTGGTAAGGGTATGGTTGCTAAGGGGAGGTTCTTCAGTGGGGTTAAGAAGCCTGTGAGGGTTATTTCAGGGGTAACCCCATTAGCCGTAATGACGGCTCCATTACCCTGCCCAGGTAAATGCATCTACTGCCCCGGCGGCCCTCAGATGAATACGCCGAAGAG
This sequence comes from Caldivirga maquilingensis IC-167, assembly GCF_000018305.1. Taxonomy (NCBI): domain Archaea; kingdom Thermoproteati; phylum Thermoproteota; class Thermoprotei; order Thermoproteales; family Thermoproteaceae; genus Caldivirga; species Caldivirga maquilingensis. Next base: position 1,393,770 of record NC_009954.1, read on the forward strand.
TTACCTACCTGATTCACCAGTACCCATGAGGGCGGCTAGGGTTAATTACGACCCTTACATGCAGGTTGCCTCAAGGATTACCCAGTATAGGGCTATGGGTCACCCTGTTAGTAAGGTTGAGGTTATTGTAATGGGTGGAACCTTCACTGCACTGCCACTCAATTACCAGTACTGGTTCATTTTAAACATCTACAGGGCGTTGAACGACTACCCAGTTTGGAGGGGTTCCTCTCCCTTAGGTGACCTGGAGCTTGAGGAGAGTAGGAATGAGGATGCCTCAGCTAGGGTTGTTGCATTAACCATAGAGACTAGGCCTGACTTCGCCCTTGAGAAGCAGGTTAACTGGATGATTAGCTTCGGCGCAACTAGGGTTGAATTGGGTGTTCAGTCTATTTACGATGACGTGTTGAGTAGGGTTAAGAGGGGTCATGGCGTCGCGGAGGTTGTTAAATCCACTAGGGTGTTGAAGGACTCAGCCTACAAGGTGTGTTACCACGTTATGCCTGGCCTACCGGGCTCTGACCCTGATAGGGACTTAGCCATGATTGATGAATTATTCAGTAACCCTGACTTTAAGCCTGATTGCGTAAAAATCTACCCAACACTGGTTATACCTGGCACTGAGCTTTATGAAATGTGGCGTAGGGGTGAGTACTCAAGCTACAGTGAGGATACTTGGTTAACCCTACTGGCTAAGGTAATGGCTAAGGTACCTAGGTGGGTTAGGGTCATGAGGTTTGGTAGGGATATACCACTGCATTGGGTTGTTGATGGACCAAGGATAGGTAACCTGAGGGAGGAGGTTTGGGCTAGGATGAGGCAAATGGGTCTTAAATGCCTTGAGATAAGGTGCCGTGAAGTCGGGCATAGGATACTTGAGAATGGTGAGTTACCCAAAGCCACGACACTTAGGATCAATAGGATTAACTACGAGGCCTCAGGGGGTGATGAAGTTTACCTAGAGGTCATTGATGACGAGGACACTTTATACGGGATATTGAGACTAAGAATACCCAGTAATCCCCATAGGCCTGAATTAAGGGGAAGGACTGCATTAGTCAGGGAGCTTCACGTATATGGGCCGCAGGTCATGGTTGGTAGCAGGCCGGTTAATCAACTTTGGTGGCAGCATAGGGGTATTGGGAGGGCCTTAATGGCTAAGGCTGAGGAGGTGGCTGAGGAGTACGGTGCATTAAGGATAGCCGTAATATCAGGTGTGGGTGTGAGGGAGTATTATAGGAGGCTTGGATACAGGAAATACCCAGGTTCAATATACATGATTAAGGACTTAAGGAAAGGAATGAGGATTGAATATAACTTAAATAGTGACGTAGTAATGCCGAGTGAATACTTAGTAATGGATTAAGCAATACCCTGAGGCAATGCATGCATAGGGAAAATACTTATATCTTAATCTATAAGCCAGTGACCGTGAATGTTCATTGAAACGCACCTAGTAACCAGTGATGAACATGTTTTACGCAGCCTACTGAGGCTTAACTACATTGCAGTGGTTTCATTAGCTAGAATTAAGGATGCGGGGGATGATTTACTAATCCTCAGGAAGATTCGTGGCCTAAGGCGAAGAATACCATTCACCGTAACCTTCATTGAGGGTAATAATAGGTACATGTTGAATAAGTACATCACTAATGATAACATTGATGTAATCACAATACTACCTGGACCAGAGTACCCGAGTAGGAGGCAATTATCCATTATTGAGGATGAAGGCAAGTACATTGAGTTAGTTGCATTACCATTCGTAAGGAGAGGCTTAATTGGGGATTTAAGTAAGGTGGCATTAGATATAATGGATTACTCAACTAAGGCAGTGTTAACAATTGGTGTTGAGTCGATTAATGATGTTAAGAACCCTATTGATTTAGTTAACTTAATGACTCTATTAACAGGGGATAAGGGCTACTGGATTAAGGCCATTAAAGATAACCCAATAAGCCTAATAGTTGATTCAATTTATAAAAGCGGTGTATGCATTTAAGGATTATTAAAAGGCTAAATCAACGCCACTTAACCATGAGTCCCTTAATGAGGGAAAAAACTAATTAAGGTTAACTGAGTACAGTGGTGAAGAGGCCCCGGTAGTGTAGCCTGGTATAACACGCGGGCCTGTGGAGCCCGTAACCCGGGTTCAAATCCCGGCCGGGGCCACCAGGTGAAGAATCCTTACCTTCACTAAATCATTACATTAAAATACAATTAAGGTGCTAATTACCCACCATGGGCTTAAGGAATGCGTTAAGTAAGGTAAATGAAGAACACGTAGGCTATGGAATTAGTATCAGGGGTGAATAGTAGGGTATTAGCTTCTCTCATAATTATTTTCAACGTCCTTATCATGCGTTTCCACACTCATTGATGGTAATTAATCCACCTAGTTACTGAACCTCATGCGGTAGTATTCTTAGGGAACCAACCATGCTTAGTCCTTACCAGTCTCATCTCCTCAATATACTCGTTAACCCTACCTTTAACCACCTCAAATATTCTAGAATCCCCGCAAAGCACCTTACCATCAGTTACGGCGTCAAGTATTATCATTGAGTTCTTAAGTACATTATTAAGCCTACTTAGAGGCAGCCAAACCACCTGCCCAACATCCATTATCTCAACCCTGTATTCACCATCAGCAACAATGGCTAGCAGATCCCAGTCACTTAAAGGCGTATAATCACCCCTAGCCCTTGAACCAAATAATACTACGACAAGCGCCCTACTGCATAATTCATTCAAAGTCTCCTTAAACCTATTCTCCCTAATCCTAGAAACCTCACTGAGGGTTGTTAACCACCTGCTGAACATAACTCCACACCACCTCCATACACTTAATGGCTTCTTCAGCCTCCCAGCTTTTATACTCATTAATCCTAGCATCAGGATACCTGGCCTGCACATAGTGCTGCTCAAGAAGCTCAGAACACCTAATGACGTCCTGTGGTGCATCTTTATTCAGAATCTTGGTAAGATACGTCAAGAGCTCTGACGTAGAGTGGGTTATGGGTCTTGAACCTGTTAATCTTATTAAAATACCCTTTAACAGTAGTTCAACGGACTGTTGAGCGAAGAAGGATGCAGAGTCAAATCTACCATTTATAAAATCCTCCCTAGCATAATCCTTAAGTCTCCTAGCCTTATTAACCCACGCCTCAGCCACTGATGAAAGAATTATGCCTTAAGTTATTAAACTTTATATGATGGAGAAGGCGATTAACTAATCCGAAAGCTGGAGCCATTAATTAATGCTTATTAAATTACATACGGGGTCCTTTAAAGGAAATAAGAGTGACCATGGTTTAATCTTAAGTAGCATTTTCCTTTAAACCTCACTAGAATAATGTTACTAAGGTCCGTGAACTAAAGCTAAGTAAGGAACCTCCTCATGAATTATGCTAGATTATCCCGGAGAATTGAGGAGGGCTGAACCTGAACTCCTCAAGTAGTATTGGGTGGTTAATATCTTTTAAGATTTCAAGATTTGAGGTTTATTATATTGCAGTGATTCACTAAATTCATTAAGTTAAGGTAGTTTAATGTGAAATAAGGATTAAATACAATGCTAATGAGCATTAATGAATGAGTGAAGGTAAAGGTAGAATAATCTTCTTCACCACAATACCTCCCTCGGAGGAGGATAGGATTCAGGCAATGTTAAGGATTGCGTTAATAGCATCATCACTGGGTTATGAAGTAATAATCTACCTCGCATTACACTCAGTAATGATTGTTAAGAGGAGTGTGTTTGAAAAGTTAAGTGACAATATAAGGAGTATGATAACTGATGCGGTGAAGAGGAATGTTAAGATTATGGCGTGTAAAGTGGCAATGGAGGGTTTTAATGTTAAGGAGGGGGATCTTATAAGTGGTGTTATTACCGCTGAACCAAGGGATCTTTTTGAATACGCTAGGAACGCTATTACCGTATCTTGGTAATTAAAGTGATTCACATAGTGCATTAATTTACATGATTACTAGATTAAACCATAGTTAATGATGCTTATGTGCCTTTAAGGTAAACGTTCATGGACATTGATTTAAAGCTTAATGTGAATCATACTTCTTAATGATGCAACTAAGAATAGTATCTGACCCTATGAATAAAACTTAAATATAGTATGGTTCTGCAGTGTTTATGTCTTCAATGCCTGTTTACATTACCAGAAGGATTATAAACATGATCATTACGCTACTACTCTTAATAGCCATTGTCTTCACTCTAATTCATGTGCTTGCACCATCACCTTACGCCTTAGCTAGGATTTGGGTTGGGGCTAGGGTTACTCCACAGGCTCTTCAAGCAGTGATTAAGACTTATGGACTCGATAAGCCACTTTACATTCAATTCATAAACTACGTGGCTGATGTGTTCACAGGTAACTTCGGTATTGACACTATGTTCAAGAAGCCTGTACTGGAGGTAATGGCCACATACCTACCGTACACTCTTCAATTAGTCCTAACTGGTACAGTGATAGCGCTCATAATAGGTGTATTCACTGGGGCTATAGCTGGCGCTAGGAAGGATACTGGTACTGATTATGCAATAAGGATAATTTACCTTGTAACCTGGTCAATGCCCCCATTCCTAGTAGCCATACTACTACAATTACTAATAGCCTACTACCTAGGCCTACTACCAGCCACTGGTGTTGTTAACCCAATATACACTCCACCTAAGCCAATTACCGGTTGGCCACTGTTGGATGCGGCTATTGAGCATGATTGGCCATACTTCACCAGCATGATTAGGCACTTAATACTACCAGCCACCTCATTGGCATTAGTCTCCTTCGGTTTAACCACTAGGTTAATGAGGAACACGATGATTGACGTCATTAATAAGGATTACATTAGGACTGCAATAATGAAGGGCCTACCTGAGAGGAGTGTAATATATAAGCACGCCATGAGGAATGCCCTAATACCAATAATAACAATAGCCGTATTAGCCTTCGCCACCTCAATAGCCGGGGCAGTGGTTATTGAGGATATATTCCAGTACCACGGTATGGGTTGGTTCACTACACAGGCTTTATTCAACCTTGATTACCCAACAATACTGGGCTTCACATTCATAGTGGGTATATCAATAATGGTAGCTAACCTGGTGGCTGACATACTCTACGCTGTAATTGACCCAAGGATTAGACTTGAGTAGGGTGGTTGCATGTCAGTGGCTGTATTTGAGAATCCTAAATTAACCCTTAGGATTCTTTTAAGGAATCCATTATCGGCAATTGGTTTAATCATAATTGCGCTCTTCCTGGCTTGGTCACTTATCGAGGGTTCACTGCAGATTATCGGCTCATTAACTAGGCACCCAAGCCTAGGCTGGGTTCTACTACCCCATAATCCAATGGCTGTTAATTTAGCCGCTGGTAATGAACCCCCATCTCCCAAGTACCTACTCGGTACTAATGCTGAGGGTCAGGATATACTCAGTAGGATACTTTACGCAGCGCCCATTGATGCCTCAGTGAGCATTGTAACAGTCCTATCAGCCATAATTATTGGTGGCCTCCTAGGTATGTTAGCCGGTTACTACGGTGGGTGGATTGATGAGGCTATTGGTAGGATAACTGATGCGTTCCTTTCAATACCAGGCCTAATACTGCTTCTAGCCTTAACAATACTCATTGGTTCAGGCTACTTCCAGTCAATGATGGCTTTAATAATTGTTTGGTGGCCAATATACGCTAGGTTATCTAGGGCTCAGACGCTTTCAATAAAGGGTAGGTACTTCATTGACTCAGCAAGGTTATCCGGGTTAAGCGACTTCTGGATACTCATGAGGCACGTTTTCCCAAACATAATAGACCCAGTCCTAGCCTACGCCACGTTAGACTTCGGTAACGTAATATTAACCTACGCCACATTAGGCTTCCTGGGCATTGGCATTAAGCCACCCACACCTGAATGGGGTGAGATGGTTAGTGCCGGGTTGAATGAGTTACCAGCCTACTGGTGGACTTCAATATTCCCGGGCCTGGCGATAACTATAATAGCCCTCAGCTTCGCCCTTGTTGGTGATGGGTTACAGGATATCCTAGTGGGTAGGGTGAATTACTGATAGTAACCCAACTCCCTAAGCCTATTAATAATAATACCCTGCACCCTCCACGGGTCCTTTACATCCCAAAGCCTAACACCGTAACCACCACCAATAATCATTACCCTCCCCCTACCCCCACTGGATGTGATTAAAATGACTGAACCACAGTTGAATAACCTAGCCAATAGGCCCTGCGACACTAACACATCCTCAATATCCCAGTACCTCACCCTCACTCCCTTGCCGATTAACCCCTTAAACTCAATGTAATCACTGGTTATTTCATAGGTGTGGGTGTGCTTGAATAATGCGTAGGCCATTACCATTACCCAGTATATTAGGATGAAGATGAGTAATGATGTGAGCTTATTAACGTTCAGTAGTGGTAGGATAATGAGTAGTGGTATTACTGCCTTAACCAGGGTCTTATTGATGACTGGTTTAAGAATCATACTACCTCTTGGCGTATAGCCAGCAGGCAACGTATATACCATTCTTAACCTCAATCATAGGCGGCTCCTCCCTACGGCAAATATCCATGGCGAATGGGCACCTTGGATGAAACCTACAACCCGGAGGCGGGTTAATTAGGCTACCAACCTCACCACTGGGTGGTTTTAAATCCCTCTTCCCAATATCAGGTATTGACTCTATTAAGGCTTGAGTATAGGGGTGTTGAGGCTCCTTCAACACGTTTAATGTATCTCCTGACTCAACTACCTTACCCATGTACATCACCATTATCTTATCGCTGAGGTACCTTGCCACTGATATGTTATGTGTTATGAGTAGGTAGGTTAACTTATGCCTCTCCTGGAGTTCAGCCAGTAGATTAAGTACCTGTGATTGAGTGGATACGTCTAGGGCTGAGGTTGGTTCATCAAGAACAATGAACTCTGGATTACTTATCACAGCCCTAGCCACCGCAACCCTCTGCCTCTGTCCACCACTAAGGTCACTGGGTCTTCTTTCAGCGAGGGATTGCTCAAGCCCAACCTCCTCCATAATCTTAAACACCCTCTCACTTAACTCACTCCCCTTAATCCCCCTAGCTACTAATGGTTCAGCAATAATATCCCTAACCCTCATCCTTGGGTCCAGGCTTGAGTAAGGGTCCTGGAAAACCATCTGAACCCTCGTCCTAAACCTCTTCAATTCATGACCCTTAAGGGAGGTTACGTCAACATTATTGAAGAATATTCTACCTGACGTGGGAGTCTCCAGTGTTGTTAATAACCTACCTAGGGTTGTCTTACCACTACCACTCTCACCCACTAGGGCGGTTGTTAGAGCCCTCTCCACTGTTATGTTAACGTTATCCACAGCCCTAACGTATATTGGCTTCTCCCTGAAAATCCTCTCCAATAAGCCGTACTTCTTAGCCAGGAACCACTTTGATAACTCCTTCGTTCTAATTAAGGCTTCAGGCATAGAGGTGGCACCTCACCCTCCTATTCTCAACATTCTTAAGTTGAGGCATTACCTTAATACACGTGTCAGTGGCGTATGGGCACCTTGGGTGGAATCTACAGCCTGAGGGTGGGTTAATTAGGCTTGGTACCGCACCGCTTATTATAGGTAACTTACCCTCATACTTACTTATCCTCGGTAAACTACTCAATAACCCCTGCGTGTATGGGTGGTAGGGTTTAGTGATTACATCACTCATTAAACCCTCCTCAACTATTTGACCAGCGTACATTACCATTACCTTATCCCCAATTATTGACGCCACCGCTAAGTCATGGGTTATGAATATTATTGATAAATTATATTCATTCTTAAGATCCTTAAGCAGTTTAAGTATTTGGGCCTGAACAGTCACGTCGAGGGCTGAGGTTGGTTCATCAGCAATATATAGTTTAGGCCTCATGAGGAGGCCCATGGCTATCATAATCCTCTGAATCTGTCCACCACTCAATTGATGAGGGTACCTCTCTATAATGATCTCAGGGTCAGGCATCCTCACATCCCTAAGCGTACTTATTATCTCCTTCAAGGCCTCGCCCTCATCAAAGGGCTCATTACTCCTAAGTCTCCTAATCCTAACAGCCTCCATTAACTGATCCTTAATTCTATAAACTGGGTTAAGACTATTAGCCGGCTCCTGAAACACCATGAATATACCAGTACCCCTAATTACCCTTAATTCACTTGGACTTAACCTAGCTAAATCCACGCCCTCAAAAATAATACTACCCCTAAACCTAGCATTAGGCGGCAGTAATCTACTTATGGCTAATGCAAGTGTTGATTTACCTGAACCGCTCTCACCAACAACAGCAATGGCCTCGCCCTCATTCAGTGTAAAGGATACGTCATCAAGAGCCTTAACAGTACCGAAAGGTGTCCTATATGTGACGCTAAGATCCTTAACCTCCAATAGAGCCACTTTAAAGCCGAAGTAGTGATTAATTATAAACTTTACCCAAATTCAGCTTGCTTCACGCCACCAGTATTAATAAACTGGTATAATGAATTCATTATAGTAATTGCTCCTAAAATATGGGATTAACGTAATAAAGTGATGCGTCATTATAATAAAACTTTTAAACTATTAGAGGTTACAGACAATTTATGAACATGAATGGAATCTCCAGGAGTGTTTTGGCTGCTGTGGTTGTGGTTGTTGTGGTTGTTGCTGTGGCTGGTTATGTGGGGTATTATTATGCGACTCATCCTAAGGTTGTTACGACTACTGTGGTTTCAACGTCAGCCACAACAGTAACCACCACAACAGCCGTAACCACAACAACCGCTACAACAGTAACAACATCAACAGCAACAACAGTAACCACAGCCACCACAGTAACAACATCAACGGCTACAACATCCACCGTAGCTGTGGTAACCACCACTACTACCGCCCCATACACGGTTAAGTTAACTGCACCTAATCCAAGTGAGTTAATTGATGTATCCCAGGTAGCTGCACCGGATTGTCTTGACCCGGCAACTGGATTCTATGTTCAGGATGGGCCAATATTCGCTGTGGTGTTTCAGGGGTTGGTTGGGTTTAATGGTAGTAATTATATGCAGATTGTCCCAGTCATTGCTAAGAATTGGAGCACACCTGATGATCAACACTGGTACTTCACCATTAGACACCACGTGTGGTTTAGTAACGGTGACCCAGTTAACGCCACTACTGTCTGGTTCAGCATATATAGGACTATACTCATGGGTCAGGGCCCAGGAATAAGTAATTACGGTAACATACTCTATAATATTACTAAGGCTACTTTAACCGGTTACTTCATACCATGGGGTGCATGCCATGCCTTAGCCTACGCAACGGGTAATAACGCCTACCTAAGTAATGCAACCCTATGCGCCTACGCCTTGGCTAATGTTTTAAGCAACTTCAATGTTGCTAATGCGACGATACAGAAGATAATGAGTTACCCCAATCAGGCAATAGTCGTGTTGAATCCCTTTGAAGTTGAGATAACAACATTGAAGCCTTACCCACTATTCCTATCTGATATTGCGGCCTGGTGGGGTTTCGTAGTTGACCCAGTCTTCATTGATTCACACGGTGGTGTTCAACCCAATACGCCTAACTCAGAGCTATGCACTACACCAATGCCTGGCACTGGACCATATATCATTAAGAGTTACACACCTGGTGAGGAGCTCCTACTAGTTAATAATACTGATTACTGGGTTTACTACTACTATAACCATGGTATGGCAAGTGAGATTCCGTGGATTATTCAACCAGCCCACATTACCTACATTGATGTTAAATACGGCCTAGACACCACTGATAGGATTGAGGACTTCGTTAAGAATATTGCGCAAATAACAACAGTATCAACAATAACTATGCCTGAATTGGTTAAATTATACTCATCAGCCACAGGTATACCGAGCGGTAACTGGAGCCTATACATTCACAACTTCGGGCCAAGTGGCTGTGTCTTCTACTTAAGCTTCAATAACTACGTCTGGCCTACTAACGACACTGACTTTAGGTTAGCTATAGTTCACGCCTTAAATGCAACAGCATTGCTTCAACCATACTATGCATTAGGCATGTACTGGGCCACAACCTATGTTGGACCTATCGCACCCAACTTCAAGCCATACTACAACCCAGATAACTTACCTGTTTACCAGTATAACCTAACCCTAGCCTTACAGTACCTTGTTAAGTTCCTTGATAAGTACGGTTACTACGTTGTCTTACCCAATGGTACAGCAATAGGTGATACTAGTGGTACTCAATTACCGACAATTAACATAGTTACCATTGCGCCGTTAACCACGTTCACTAAGGAGCAGTTTGAGATTATTCAAAGTGAATTAGCACAAATAGGTGTACCGGTTTCACTCCAGTTGGTTACTGCGTCAGCCACTGATGATTGGGTTACCCCAAGTGGAACACCGGCTATAGTGGATTTAGGCTGGTGCCCAGATTGGCCTGACCCATTATTCCAGGAAATGTGGCCACTGACCAATATAATAAATGGTGGTATTAGCGGTAACTTAGCTTGGTTCAACAATAGTCTAGTCAATAATATTACTAATGAATTACCCTTCATAACTAATTTAACTGAGCAGTTGAGGCTTGATGCTGAGGTTTATAAGATAACGTATAATGAGGCACCGTACTACTGGCTACCAACTGGTTTAGAATACATGATTGTTCAACCATATGTGAAAGGCGTGATCTACAACCCATACTTAAGCTACTACTACAACACAATGTACTATGTACCATTCACCGCCACATTCTATAAGACAGTAACCACAACCACTACAACCACGTCAAGTTAATTAAATCATTAGTGTTAAAACATTCAAATTCTTATTACTTTATTATTTAATCCCTATTCATTAATCAATGCCCCTTAATGCAATGCGTATTGTCCCTAAATCCACGAAAAATAACTGAACGTAAGCCTTATATTAGGTAATTGACTTGAAGATTGATTAAGTTTATGACTGGTTCCAGTACTGTGGGCAGTAGGTTAATGCCGTGGGTAATGATAATTGCATCACCTATTCTAGCAGCCATCCAGTTAAGTAGGGGGAGTTGGGTTATTGACTTAGTATTTTGGTTAATGCTAATTGGAGTCACTGCACAATTCCTAAGCATGCTTAATGCTAAGTGGAGTTTAGCTGCATTACTACTAGTCGCTGGCTTCTCCTTAGCATGGTTGGGTAGGATTGGTTTAGTCTTCAATTACTTCATAATAACTAATGGGCTTTATCAATTAATTGGCGCGGAAAGCTGGGGTCCAATGCCTGCATCAGTGGCTTTAGCCATTATAATGGTTGCTGGTTTTGACACCTATAGTGTGGGTTTAATACTCATGGGTTATGAATCAGGTAATTTAACCATTAGGGAGGCACTGCGTGGGGTAATGAATTACTTAGTTGATTTCATGCTTAAGTACAGTTACCTCATAGCCTTCCTAATACCATTCATTATCCGTCTAATCCCGGAGATAGTGTCATGGCCGTGGTTCGTCGGCTACGATACACCTGAATACGCGGCAACACTCATGGACATGCTTATTAGGCCTGAATTCATCCACACCTGGTGGTATGATGGATGGACAATGCTTCCCCCATTACTATTCCTAGTACTTTACCCAATTGCCCACGTTGCATCACCCTGGTTAATATTTAAGTTTAATGACGCCGTATTACTTGGCTTAATTGGAGTCTCAATGAATCTAATGTTGAGGAGAATGGGGTTTAGTAGGGGGGATGCGTTATTAGCTTCATTACTGGCTGCACTTTACCCAACCATGTATACGTTATCCTGGGAATTCGCAATGCTTATGCTTGGCCTAATCATGCTGATGCTAACCCTTACTGTGATGCATGTTCACATTGAGTCGGGTAAACGCCACTGGCTAGTGCTAATGGCCTTAACAGTATTATCAGCCTTAGCCCACCAGGTCTCGGCAACGTTAACGGCATTAGTATTCATAACGTACTTCATCATTAAGGATAGGGACCCAAGGTGGCTTGGGTTAGCATTAATAGGCATTGCCGCTGATGCAGTCTACACAAACTTCACTATACTAAATGTAACCCGAACCACCAGTGGTGCCTTAACAGTATCAAGCAGTCTCATAGCTGGCTCAACTACCTCACCATATCAGGCTCTTGAAGGGTACTTGATTCAACTCATAATTAATTACTGGCCATTAATCATCCTAGTCAGCCATGGGTTAAGGAGGGGTAACTTCATAATCTACTCGCTATTAGCCTGGATACTGATTATACTACTGCCTTCAGCCCTAATACCCAGTGAAAGCTTTGTATCATGGTGGATTTGGTCACTAATGTTACCAATACCATTAGCCCCATTATTAACTAGGCCTAGGGCTCTTTCATTAATTATCTTAGCCTTGGTGATTTTACTTGATGTATCGTGGTCATGGTCAACTTTAGTGAATTACATATTCTCCACCATTGGGCCTGAAGCCACACTGGTTCAGGGTATTTACCCAAGGGCCTGCGTTATGACTCCAATGGAGAATTACGCTTATGATGCTGGATTATACATTGTTAATCACCTTAATGGTACATACGTCACTGGTTACTGCCTATACACCTTCATACACTTAGCTGATAGGTTTGGGGCCAATGTAATAGCATCATACGACCCATTAGGCACAGCGTTGAGGCTGAATGGTACAGTGTACCTTGTCACCACCCAGTATTTAAGTAACTACACGTTAATAGCCAGGTTTGGGAATGTTGAAATACTCCCATATAACACTGGTGTGGCGTATCCAGTGTACGTATTCCTTATCAAAAACGATACGAGTAGCCTTAATGGCTAGTTTAATTGGGTAAAGGTTAAATAGACCAGGTTAGCGTGTTTCACTATGGCTAAGAGAGGTGGACCGCGTACAGTAGGTGTACCGTGGAGGTTTCATTTAACGCCAGGAATATTCATGAATAGTCTAGTTAATGTTGCCGATAACAGTGGTGCGAAGGTGGTTAAGGTAATTGGTGTTGTTGGTCACTACTCTAAGAACGTGCATAGAAGGATACCCGGGGTTAGCGTGGGTGATATGGTTGTGGTTAGTGTTCAGGAGGGTAAGCCTGAAATGAGGAAGCAGATACTTAGGGCTATTGTGGTTAGGCAAAGGAGACCCTTCAGGAGGCCTGACGGTACGTGGGTTGCCTTTGAGGATAATGCAGTAGTTATAGTTACCGAGGAGGGGCAGGTTAAGGGAACTGAGGTTCATGGGCCAGTTGCCATGGAGGCCGCTCAGAGGTGGCCTCAAGTAGCCTCAATAGCAACCATGATTATTTAAAACATTGAGTAGTGATGAGTGCCAAAGACCTGACTCGGTGAGTGAGGGATTTGAACGCTGACTTCCCTTGGTGATTAACTTAATTCAATTAATGATAATGCGGAATTTCAAGTAAGGTTCCATTCATAGGCACACCCACTTCTTAGGGATGCGGTGGGATCTTGAAGTATTTAAAGCGCCTAATGATCCAGCTAGGTAATAATAATGTGGTTCCATAATAAGCGTTTAGAGTGTGGGGAATAGCATTTATGTCTCTCTTGCAATTACGTAAAGCTTAATAGTGGGTTGGCTTAACCACAGTGTTGAATACGTAATGAAAATAATTGTATTTACTAAGGATGGTGAATTACCTAGGGAGTTCACTAAGAGTGATGAAGTGGACTCATACCCCCTTACCACTGATGAAACCGTCTTCTCAAGGTATGACTTCATCGGGGTACTTGGCACTGATAGGTTTATACTCAGTGCCCTTCATAAATTAGCCGGGGTGGATAAACCAATAATAACCATAGGCTACGGTGCAGGTTACTTGAATACTATTAATGTTACGGATTTCGGTGATTTAATGAGTAGTCTTAAGAAGGGTAATTACACCGTTGAGGCGATACCAACCTTAACCACTGGTCAAGGTTACGTTGCGATTAATGATATTGTCGTAGCACCCACCAGGAGCGCTACTTTAATGGAGTACACGCTCATTATAAATAATGAATTCGCATGGAGGGATAGTGCTGATGGCTTAATAATAGCCACACCAATAGGTTCAACGGCCTATGCCCTTAGTGCCGGTGGTGTACTCATATACGGTGGCTTAAGGTCCTTTGAAATAGTACCAATTAATTCAACAAACATAGCCAGGGTTCCAGTCATAGTTCCTGATGATTCAAGAATAGTGATTAGTGACTTACTTTCAAGAAGTAAGATAGAGGTTATTGCAGATGGATTAGTTAGGAGGAGTGTCAACACAACGAAGGTAACTGTATTTAAGGGTCCTGAAATTAAACTAGTTAAATTATCCACAGCCACTGCCCTTGACCGCTATAGAAGGATTATTGAATCAATGATAAGTGACCTACCTCCAAGCGCTAAACTAATACTTAAGGTACTTGAGTACGAGGGTCCATTAACGCCTAAGGAGATTATTGAAAAGACACTCATACCTCAAAGGACTGTTAGGGCATCATTAAGATTACTCCTAAGGAAGGGGTTGGTTAATAGGCTTATAGTGCCAAGGGGTAGTAGTAGGTTGGTTGCATACGCGATAAGTAATGGAACTAAGCTTAACATTAAGTGAGACTAAAAGTAATATTAGCGTGATTTAGGGTAATACACTGAGAAAAGACTTAATAACCACTCCACTTGATGCATGTGTGGTTATTGTAAGCGTAACGCCTGAAATAGGACTGGATGAGGGATACACCTACTCAGGTGGGTTAGGGGTTCTGGAGGGTGATAAGTTCTACGCCATGGCTAGGATGAATAAGCCGTACGTAGTCATAACGCTACTCTACAATAATGGCTACGTAGACTACATCTTCGATAACAATAATAACCCAGTACCAGTGCCTCAAAGACACTCCAAGACCTTTAGAAGCATGCTGAACCCAGCGGGTTACCTTAGGATTAACTTAAAGGATACTGAAGTATACGTAAGCGTACTGGAGTATAGGCTTAATAATGCTAAGGTAGTCTTCCTAAGCCCTCAATCACCCAGGTGGGCGTATGATTTAGTTGATAGGTTGTACATTGAGAATGACATTGATAGTAAATTCTACAAGTACGCCCTATTAGCTAAAGGCGCCGCTGAATATATTAGGAGTAGGATTGGTTTAAGGAATGTTGATGTAATAGATCTTCAAGAAGCCTACACCGCAATGCTTCCACTAGTATTACCTCTACCACCCCAGAAGTACAGGATCATAATACATACACCTGGACCCTGGGGTCATCCATCATTCCCAGCTGAATTATTTAGGAGGGAATTCGGCTTCAGGTTCTTTGAGGATCCAGTAATATTAACTGAATTAGGCTTATCCATGAGTAGTGAGGTTATTGTTGTTTCTAAGAAGATGAGGGATGTGGTTTCCAAAGTCATACCGCACCACATGCATAAGGTTAGGGCCGTAACTAATGGTGTTGATGTAATTAGGTGGGTTGATGGGAGGGTGCTTAAGGCCTACATGGAGGGTGGGTTAAACATTGATGCTTTATCGAGGATAAAGAGGGAGATGGCTAGTGAACTTGAGGCTTACTTATCTAAGTATAAGCCTGGTTTAAGGATTAATGACTCATTAACGGTGGCTTGGATTAGGAGGTTAACAAGGTATAAGAGACCTGACTTCATACTAAGGTTCATTGAGGAGAACCCCCAAAGGGATGATGTAGTCTTTGTACTGGGGGGTAAGGCGCATCCATTTGATGAGTGGGGGTTATCAATGATGAGGAGGTTCAGGGAGTTAGCCGCTAAGTACAGTAACGTGGTTTACATTCATGATTACGACATTAGTGTAGCTAAGAATATTCTACCCAAGGTTAAGCTACTCCTCTTCACCCCCTTCCCAGGTTGGGAGGCCAGTGGTACATCATTCATGAAGTCATCAATGAATGGAACCCCAACACTAGCCTCAAGGGACGGTGCAGTACCTGAGTTAATCACCGACGGCTTCAATGGTTGGTTATTTGGGTTTGATGAAAGATACCTAGTGGATATTGGAAGTGACCCAAGGGCCAATGAGATTAATGAGAAGGAGTACTCTGAATTCTCATATAAGCTTAATCAAGTAATTCAACTATACTATAATAACCGCGACGAATACTGGAAGGTGGCTGTTAACGCCTCATTAACATTAATAAGTAATGCAGATATAGTTAATACACTTAAGCAGTATTATAAGCTTTAAGGGAGCAACCAAGCCTCATAACTGCCTAATACCGGTGTAGTAAAGGTAGGTTTTCTACTGGAAATGAAGTAATACTTAGTGTTAAATTATTGTTAATCACATTACAGTGGGTTTACTGCTTTTACGCGTGTTTATGATTATGTATTTTCCATCATCTGGTACTGGCCTGTGTACGTGATCCCTCATGTCTACTATTATCTTAATGCGTCTTGAGTTGCTTAAGCACTCATTAATCATGAATCTAATAACCTCAACTGGGGTAACACCCCTGGCCGTGCATATTCCTAATTCCTCAAATATATTCTTAAGCAGTAATGAACATGCCTGCAGCCTTAGGCACCGTTCGCATATTGTGCCGCATATTGATGATATTACGTGGAGTTCCTTATTCTGATACAGTAATGCGAAGTCCAGTATCCTTATTGAATCATCATTAACCTCAAATGAGGCCAGGAGAAGCGGGTTAGTGGCCAACTTGACAATACCCTTATTCACTGTTAATATACCCATTTTCTTAAACTTCCTTACCCTACGGTAAACCGGGGGTGATTTATCACCCCTAATAGCCTTATTAATGTAAGCTAAGTCTCCAAGTAACTTATCCAACTCCCCCTCGTTTACTAGTATTAGGTTAATGGACTTCTGCATATGTATAGTTTATTTCGCATATTTAATAAAAGCGGAGGAATTATGCAGAAAAAGCATATGTTAAATATATAGATGCGATCATGCGGCATATATTACATGAACATAATTACGTAATTTATATTACATGAACATAATTACGTAATTTTCCCCATGTTGATTAAAACATTAACCAGTTCAGCAACCTCATTAACGCTTAACTCCCTAACCCTCTTATTAAGTAAGTAACTAGGCGCTTCCCCCTCTCTTAAACCGTAAAACTGCTTAATAACTTTAATAGCCTTCTTATTAGGCTGGGTGAATAATTTACTTGTTAAGGATTCTAAAGCCCTAACATCAACGCATGGTTTAGGTAAGGGCTTCAACTCAACAATTGCTGAATACACCTTAGGCCTTGGCCAAAAGGCCCATGGAGGCACATGCTTAATTACCTTAACTAGACTCAGGCATTGGGTAATCACAGAAAGCCTACCGTAATCCGTGGAGCCAGGCTTAGCTGCAAGCCTTAAGGCCACCTCCCTCTGCAGCGTTAATATTAGTTTCCTAGCCCCGTAATCGGTTAGTAATCTTAACAGTAACCTTGATGTAATGCTATAGGGTATGTTTGAAACCACGGTTAATTCAATAGGTGGCTTGTAGGTTAATGCATCACATATGAATAAGTCAGCGTTAACTTCACTCAACCCAATAGCCTTAATGGCCTTGATCATCATTGGATTCACATCACATGCGAACACGTGTTGAGCATACTTAGCTAAGTAATGCGTTAAGTAACTTAAACCAAACCCCACCTCAAGAACCTTCTCATCCTTAGCTAATTGCGCAATGGTGTTAAGGTAAACTGGATCAACCATGAAGTGCACATCGCCACCAACCCTAATTCCAAGCCCTAGGGCTGACTTAGCTAACTTAATTAGAGTCCACTTATCGACTGCGTAAAAGTCATTAAGCGACACCACAGGGGTGATTATGCTTAACCTATGGAGACTTTTAAAACTAGTGGATTCATTATCCGGGATACCTAGGATAGGGTGGGTTAATGCCGGTGTCAAGAATCCTGAAACCGTGGCTGAGCACACGCTCCTGGTATCATACATAGCCGCCTCCCTAGCTAAGTCAATGGGTTTTGATGCAGGTAAGGCATCATTATTAGCGTTAATTCATGATGCCGCGGAATCAGTGACAGGTAATGTGGCAAGGGTTGTTAGGGATAGAATGGGGTTAAGCCAGTGGAGGATGATTGAGGCAAGCATAGTTGGGGAATTGGGGTTCAGCAACGAGTTTGATGAGTACGTTAACTTAAAGAGCCCTGAGGCAATTATAGTTGCAGTTAGTGATAAGTTAGCCACATTAATTAGGGCATGTCAATACAGGGAATTAGGCTATGGTACATTAACCCTTGTTGAAAATTATCTAAATGAGGTTAAGGGGTTACTGAGTAAGTTGAATAATAGTGAATTAAGTGAACTAATAAATGACGCGTTAATTAAATGCAGTGGAAATCAGGGTTCTGGTGAAGCATAGGTTTAGTACCTTGGAATTAACAATACAGGAGATGATTCATTACTGGTTCTTAAAAACAATACCATTCACTGTTGTTAAATCCCCCTTATATAGGAAGCTCACTTGCCTTAATGAAGCCAAGTAATCAAACCTATTCAACGCCGACACGGCATCAATAGGCATGATAACCTTATACCAATTCAATGCAGCGCTACCAGCCGTATGGAGTACGCATATGTTAGCCACTGTGCCGGTTATTATTAATGTATCAGCCTTAACAACATGCCTAAGCACGTAATCCAAGTCAGTGCCGAAGAAGGCATCATACCTCCTCTTTCTAATAACTACATCACCAGGCTGCGGCTTAAGTTCATCAATAATTTCAGCACCCCAAGTATCCATAACACAGTGCTCACCCCATATCCTAAACTCCGGATCATCCTTAAAGTGCCAGTCCTGAGTGTAAATCACCCTTACCCCACTTCTCCTAGCCCTTGTAAGTAAGTCGGCAATGGGTTTAATGGTTTCTTCAGCATCCGGCACATAAAGCTTACCATTACTTCTAACGAAGTCATTCTGCATATCAATAACTAATACCGCGGACCTTGATGAATCAACAGTAATACTCTCCTTAACCTCAAGTTCAGGAACCTCAACAGTCTCCTTAATCCTCATGAGTGAGGAGACTTAGCCCTAATTAAAAGCATTGTACTGCTGTTAATTACTTGAAAGCCAGCTGGCTTCCTTACCGCACGTGCAGTATTCATCATACTGATGTAATGAACCTATAGTGCAAGTAGGATTAGGTAAAGTGTTAGTGGTATTAGGGCTATGGAATCAAGCCTACTTAAGGTTACCCTCGGCTTAACACTGGGTATACCGTAGTACTCTATGTATTGTGCAAGTATTATTGAGTACCTTACGCCATTAGCCACGAGTGAATTAACCAGTAGCCTAGGTTTAACACTGCCGAGTGACTTAAGAACCATGTAAGCCTCATCCATGGCGACTGATGCGTTTAGAAGATACCTCAGTGACAATACCAGTGAATCACCCAATGTACCTAAACCCATTACGTTAAGAATATACTTCACTTCACTTAACCTGAGTAATGCCAGTGAAACCACGAATCCGGTTAATGCCACTAGTATTAGGGTTGATAATAATGTTACGTTAAGTAATGCCACTGGACTTAACCCTCCCCCGGACATTAACACTACCAGTAATCCGGTGGCTTCAGATAGAATCCAAACCAGGATTAATGGCCTCAGTCTCCTTACTGAATCCCCTATTAATACTAGGTAAGTCATGCTCACTATTAAGCCAGTCACGGTAATGGGTATTAGTCTAATTGGGTTCATGAACCAGTAGGATGCAAGATACGGTATAAATGATAAAGCAACAGTGATCTTACCTATAATGGATAATCCCCCCAATGAGCCTTCAGCCCCCTTCACCACAGGCTTAACCCACTCATAGAACATGCTCGCTCACACTCACCTTAGCAACATACCCCTCCCGCCCCCTCACGTAGAATACGTCACTATCCCTTATTAAGGATGCGAAGCGCAGGTCCTGGGTAGCCATCACCACCCTTAGGTTTGACTGGTTAATGAATTCAGCTAACTCAACCCTATACCTATCTGAAAGCCCTGAGGTTGGTTCATCAATAATCATTAGTGTTGGCTTCAGTAACTTAGCCATAATAAGCATAAGCACCCTCTTCTGCCCCTCCGATAGGTGTAGTGGGTCATCTGAAGTATTAATATTAATTTCAAGCGCCTTTAATTCACGTTCAAGATCCTCAATACTCGCATCCCTCCCAGCGGCCTTAGCTAACTCAAGGTACAATTCCCCCACTGTATCAGTCATGGACATCACCACATTTATGTCCTGCGGCATGTAAAGCACAGGGCGTGAGTAATCAACAGTAACCTTACCCCTACTTGGCTTAACCACACCCAGTATTAACTTAAGTATTGTTGACTTACCACTGCCGTTAGGCCCTATGAAGATTACCCTACTTGATGATGCAGTTAAGTTAATGCCGCTGAGCACATATGAGTCATCGTACTTAAACCACACGTTACTTAACTTAAGCCAACTATGATCAGTATTATCACTTACGCTTCTAATAATGTATCTTCGCCTATGTAATACACTAAGATTACTTGGTTCACTTAACTTACCACCATTAAGTTGAAGAATCTTATCCACTGAGCCAATAATATGCTCATACCTGTGTTCAAGCATTAGCACTGATACACCGCTCCTCTTAATTCTCCTAATTAATGCAATCAGTAATTCAACGGCATCCTGATCCAGGTGGGCTAATGGCTCATCCATTACAATTACCTTAACCCCCCTTGTAACCAGTTTAGCTATTGCAAGTCTCTGAAGTTGACCCATTGATAATTCAGTAACCAACTTACCTAATACCTCATTACTCAAGCCAGCAGTCTTCAATAAATCCTTAACCCCTACATTGTTCTCAATGGCCGTTAACTCAAGATCCTCATCAATCCTCGGGTAAGTGAAGTGTATTGCTGGATCCTGGTAGAGAACACCAATTAACCTACTTCTCCCCCTAGGCTCAACACCACTTAACTCAACTCCATTAACCTTAATAACGCCCTTAGCTAAACCACCGGTTAAGTGGATTACACCAGTAAGCGCCCTAACTAGTGTTGTCTTCCCTGAGCCAGTGTCCCCAATCACTAACCCTACCTCCCCATCCTTAAGACTTAGGGATAATCCTTTAAGAACCCAATCCCCATTACCATACCTGGCCCATAGGTCACTCACCACCAGCATTAATAAGCCACCTAAACCTCCTGGCTATGGTTAAGTAAACTGGGTAAGCCACTGCAATGTATATTACGGCTATGGTTAAGTTAAAAAGCGCTATGACTGGTAGGAGGTATATTGTTAGTGAAACCGCCTTAGCGTATGTTGAAACCCAATGGGCTATTAAGAACCACCAGGGGTCAACGAGGTAATTGGCTAATACCATTAAACCAACCCTTGCAGTAACCCCTGCAGCCGATGATGACGCGTACAGTACCTTAGCCTTACTAAACCTCCCCCTAAGCAACCTGTAGGTGTAGTACATTGGTATGAATGTTGATGCCTCGGCGAACCACTTCATGGCTGCGCCTATTGGATCACCGCCACGGAGTAGGGCTATCATTAGTACTGTGTCGGCTAGTAGTGCGTACTTGGGTCCTATTAATAGTGCCGTTATTATTAATGGTATGCCTGCTAAATCGTACTTGAGGAATGGGGCTATTGGGAATGGTATTTGAATGAAGGATAATGCCACTGATAATGCAGCCATTACTGAAACCAAGGAGACCTTAATGGCCTTAGCCTCCTTTAGTGAAACCTCTGATGAAACCTCGGGTGTCATTGCCTAAACCCCTGGTTTACTGGTTAATAAACCTTGCGTTACTATTGATAAACTTAAGGTTTAATGCTTTATTAAGGCTTCAGGTAAATTAAAACGTTGAGCAGGGGGAGATCACTTAAACTTTTAGTCTACTCAGGAACACTATTAAGGTTAGTGTTTAAAAAAGCCCGGTAATACTTAGGTATTGTGAGGAGTAAGCGTTACTACGTTTTATTGAACCCATGGGAGGCACGCATACTGGTGACAGGTAAGTTAAATGACCTTGAGCTTGTTCAAGTGGGTTGGAGAATAGTGATGGCGAGTAAAAGGTGGTATAGGGCATATGATGTTGCTAGAACATTAGCTGATAAATTCAACTACGTGCTGGAATGGTATATTGAGGATGAGAGGAGGGCGCTCGCCATTGATAAGAGTAGGAGTGTTAAGCCTTAACCCTCACTTCCCAGGGCACCAAAGCTTTAGGTAATCATCCACAGTGCCGATGTCTATGAATTTATTGACTAAATACACCCCAACCCTACCCCCCTCCCTTATAATTAAGTTAACGTAATCATTCATATCAATAAAGCCACCGTTAAGCAGCCTCAGTAACTTACCCTTAATTATGTAGTTGCCTGTCGACACAGTGAAGTTAATAGTGGGTTTCTCAACCCAAGCCTTCACATTATAATCCTCTGTTTCAAGAACCCCATACCTCAATTGGAAACCAGCCCTATACCCAATTATAGTCATATCCAGTCCCTTTCCCAAGTGGAAATTAACTGCATCAACCATATTCACATCAGCAATGACGTCACCATTCTCAACCACAACAATATCATCATCCTTAACTAAGTTACTTAGAAAGTATAAGTGACCAGCAGTACCAAGTAACTTATCGTGGATAACCGTTTCAAGCAACCCATTATAAGTTAAGTTCAAATGCTTAACAGCATCCATTATTAACCCAGCCATGTAATGGGCAACAATGTAAATTCTAATAGGCTTTAACGGAAGCAGACGCTCCACTGCATCTTGCATTGCAAGCCTACCCCCTGGAATGGGCATTAAGGGCTTAGGTACATAGAGGGTAATTGGCCTTAAACGCTCCCCCCTCCCAGCAGCCAACACTACACCAAACACAGCCACATTACCGGTAATCCCCCATTATTTTTAAGTCAATAGCCCTAGGCGCTATAACCTTAATGACTCATAGTTAATAAACCTGAAATAAAGACCATTAACTAATGCAACTGCGGATTACTGAGTAGTGAAGTTGAGTAATTAATAGCCATTAAGGATAGTAATCAATTGCAGTAAGGTTGAATTCTAGTTAGGGTTATTAATAAGTTCAGTGCTGAAGCCATGTGGAGAAGAGGGTTTACTTAGTGGATATTACCTATGGATTAGTGGGTAATTCACCTGAGATTAGGATGTTTGGTGTTGATGAGAATGGTGAGAAGGTTGTTATCCTGGATAGGGGGTTTAGGCCATACTTCTACGTGATTCCAGAGGAGGGGTTTGAGGATCAGGTGGCTAGGGTTATTGGTAAGATGCAGAATGTTATTAAGGCTGATGTAACCGAGAGGAGGCTCTTCGGTAAGCCGATTAAGGTTGTTAAGGTGACTGTCACTGTACCGGATAAGGTTAGGGAGCTTAGGGATAGGGTTAAGTCTATTCAACACGTTAAGGAAGTCCTGGAGGCTGACATTAGATTCTACATTAGGTATATGATTGATAATGATATTAGGCCAGGTTGGTTAATGTTCAGTAACCTTAAACCAGTAGACAATAAGATTGGGGGCGTTAGTAACGTATACTTAACCGAAACCCCACCCACCTCACTTGACTTAGGCATAATGCCGAGGCTCAACTACATGGCCCTTGACATCGAGGTATATAATCCAAGAGGCACCCCTGACCCTAAGAGGGATCCCATTATAATAATAGCCTTAGCCAACAGTAACGGTGACGTTAAGCTACTGACCCTTGATAATTACAAGCATGAGAGGGAGATGCTTAACGATATGATGAGTGTGATTAAGGAATGGGACCCCGACGTATTATTCGGCTATAATTCAAATAAATTCGACATGCCTTACCTGGTTAATAGGGCTGATGCATTAAACGTTAAGCTTCAATTATCGAAGTACGGTACACCACCTGAGCAGAGTGTTTACGGGCATTGGTCAATAATAGGGAGGGCCCACATTGACTTATACAACTTCATCGAGGATATGACTGATGTTAAGAGGAAGAGCCTTGACTACGTTGCCGAGTACTTTGGGGTAATGAAGAGGAGTGAACGCGTTAACATACCTGGCCATAGGATTTACCAGTACTGGGATGATGAAGGTAAGCGTAGTCAATTAATTAAGTACGCTAGGGATGATGTGTTAAGCACCCTTGGGTTAGGTAAAATACTCCTACCCTACGCCATGCAGCTTGCCTCAGTATCAGGCCTACCGCTGGATCAAGTTGGCCCAGCCAGTGTTGGTTCAAGGGTTGAGATGATGATAATGCATGAGGCCTACAAGATGGGTGAACTAGCCCCAAATAGGGTTGAGAGACCATATGAAACTTATAAGGGTGCTATTGTGCTTGAACCAAAGCCAGGCATTCACTATAATATTGCTGTACTAGACTTCTCATCCATGTACCCAAACATAATGCTTAAGTACAATATTTCACCGGACACATTGGTACTGGATTCATCAGAGGGCGACTACTACACCGCCCCTGAGGTTGGTTACAGGTTTAGGAAGAGTCCTAGGGGGCTTTACGCATCATTACTTCAGAAGCTTATTGAGGCTAGGCGTGAGGCTAGGGATGAGATGAGGAATTACCCTGAGGGTTCATTTGAATGGGTTCTACTTAATGAGAGGCAGAGGGCTCTTAAGATTATGGCTAACGCCATGTATGGTTACTGCGGTTGGCTTGGGGCTAGGTGGTATATTAGGGAGGTTGCTGAATCAGTTACAGCCTGGGGTAGGTATTTACTTAAGACGGCGATGAGTATGGCTAAGGAAAGGGGGTTAACGGTAATATACGGTGACACTGATAGTCTCTTCGTCACTTACGATAAGGATAAGGTTGCTGACATAATAAGTAGGATTAATGAAATGGGTTTTGAGGTTAAGATAGATAAGGTTTACAGTAAATTAATATTCACTGAATCTAAGAAGAGGTACATTGGGTTAACTGCTGATGGTGAAGTGGATATAGTGGGTTTCGAGGCCGTTAGGGGCGATTGGAGTGAATTAGCTAGGAATGTGCAGGAGAGGGTTGCTGAATTAGTACTGAGGGAGAGTGTTGATGAGGCTGTTAAGTATGTTAAGTCAGTTATTGATGATTTAAGGAACTACAGGTTCACGATTGATGATGTTATAATTTGGAAAACCCTGGATAAGGATATTAATGAGTATAAGGCTATTCAACCCCACGTTGTTGCTGCGAGGAGGCTCATGGAGAAGGGTTACGTGGTTAATAAGGGTGATACCGTGGGTTTCGTGATTGTTAAGGATAGTGGTGATAAGTTGACTCAGAGGGCTTACCCATACGTATTCATCAATGATGTTAAGGAAATTGACGTTGACTACTACGTGGAGAAGCAGGTTATTCCAGCGGCCTTAAGGATACTTGAGGTCTTTGGCGTGAATGAGGCGGCGTTACTTGGTAAAACAGGTAAAAGCATTCTTGATTACTTCCATTGATGGGTTAACATTTACGCGAAAGATTTTTAAAAGTGCAGTGTCACGTTGAGTGCAATGTCAGCTACACCACTAGCACCACCTACTGGTCCTGAGGAGGTTCATATAGAGGTTGATGAGGAGACTAAGGGTATAATAAGGGAGATGCTTTCACAAATGGTTAACCCAGTGACCTTCGATCTCTTCACAACAGGCAATTGCGCAGGCAGGGACACTAACTGGTGCACACCAACGGAGGAGCTCCTTGATCTATTATCCAGTTTAGCACCTGAGGGTAAGTTAATAGTTAATAAGCATAGGCTTGATCAGAATAAGGATGATGGGGCTAAGTTCAATGTTGAGGAGAATAGGGTTCCCGTAATATACATTAATGGAGGCATAATAAGGTACTTTGGCGCACCACTGGGTGAGGAGGTTAGGGCATTCATAGAGACTATAACAAGGATATCAACCGGTAAAACAGGGTTAAGGGCTAGGACAAAGAGTACCTTAGCCTCAATGATTAACTCAGATGCGAAGACAGTTGAAGTAGTAACAGTGGTTACCCCATCATGCCCATACTGCCCCTACGCCGTACTGTTAGCCAACATGTTCGCCTATGAAAGTAAGGGTAAGGTTAGGTCAGTGGTTGTTGAGGCCTATGAGGAACCGGACATAGCGGACATGTACGGTGTAACAGCCGTACCAACTGTGGTAATTAGGAATGAGGGCTCAACCGGTGATGTTGAGTTCGTTGGAGTACCACCTGAGGCTGACTTACTTAAGAAGGTACTATCATACAGTGGTTTTAACCCTCCTGGCCAGTAGGTCTTGGGAATTATTTAAGTGTAAAAAGCAGTGTTATTCAGGAACTTGAATCATCATAACCCTGCATTGTTAAGTACCTGTAGCTACCCAGGATCTTAACGTATGCTGAATGCTCCCTAAGTTCATTAATTGCCTTAAGGCACTTCCCATCACTTAAACTGCATTCAACCTCAAGAATGAAGTCATACTCCCACGGCCCCATTTTATTAGGCCTGGAGTATATCATTGTTAAGTTAAGTTCAGCCTCAGCAAAGGGCTTTAAGGCTGAGTAAAGTGAACCAGGCTTATTCGGTACTGAGAATATTACCAGTGACCTATCACCAATGTTACCCACATCCCTCTGTAGTATTAGGAATTTAGTGAAGCTTGGTTTATCCTCAATACCGCAGGTAATCGTCTTTAATCCCCTTAACTGTGCACCAAGCCTTGAGGCAACCGCAGCCCTCTCCCTATGTCCAATAACCATGTTAAGTGCCTCGGCTGTTGATGATGTCTGCCTAATGGTGGCATTCAGCCCGCTGAGGAATTCCTTGGACTCCTCAATGGCATGTGGATGCGAGTATATTTCCTTAATTTCACTGAGTGAATCAACATCATTATTAACCACTAAGCATAGTGAAACCCTATACTCAACACTGGCCTTGACACCCACATTCCACTTAATTAATGCATCAATGGTATCACCCACTATGCCTGCTAGGTTATTCTCAAAAGGCACCACACCGTAGTTGAATTGACCATTGTAAACACCCTTAACAATATCATTAATTCCCTTAACAGGAATCATGGTGCCGTTCAGCAGCATTAACGCAACCTCATGGCTAAATGTTCCCTCAGGACCAAGGTAAGCCACCTTACGGTTACTGTTAAGGTACCCCTTAATTACGCTTAAAACCACTGGTTCCTTTACATCATCAACAATATCAAGTGGATTCAGGTCCTGCGGCAGATTACTTAGGAGACTTTTAAGCCTGCTAATGGATTCCTCACTCTGCTTAATTAAATCCGTTACCTGACTTAGAATTCCGACTTATCCATGCCTGGGTTTAGTGATTAGTGTTAATAAGCATTAACCCATGTGGTTAAGTTCGGGTAATTAAATGTTTTAACATTGAAGGCTAGTGGTCATGACTTTAAATAATGTCGGTATCCTCTGATTCAGTGGCCTCATGGCCTTGTTCAACAATCCTCCAGTAAGCAACCTTCCCCCTTTTAATCTCCCTAATTGCCCCATCCCTCTGAAGTAGTCTCAGTATATAGAATACTTGACTATGACTAAGCCCAGTGGTTTTAACAAGGTCGTTAGTGGATACTTCCCCCCTCTTCCTTATAATCTCCAGTATATCATTCTTCCTCTCCAGTATTTTATTGGTCTGCTTCCTGGGCATAACTCATTTGTGTACTGAGTTATTTTAAATATTAACTCAACAGGATTGTTCTCATACTTGAGTATTACTTCAGTTAATTCATCTTCTCCTCATCATTAGGCTCTGGTGTCACTCATCACCAGGCTTATTAGTGCTTAGGGGGAATATTTAAATAATTCCCTTAACTGAACAGTATAATGAGAATAATATTAGTAGCTTTACTAGTATGTATATTAGTGCTTCCATTAACTGCACTTAGCTTAACCTTGGAATCATTCACCCCAGTTAACGAAACAATGATTACCCTAACCCCATACATAGGCTACGGCATAGTGATTACTGGGGTTTACTCAAACCCAAGTGTAAACTACCTCTACGTACTCTATGCGCGGATTAACGCAACTGGTGGTGTATTAATAATGAGTAACGGTAACGTGATCGGGAATGTTAATCTCCCCAACTGTACGCAACCTTACCTAGCAGCCATTAATTATGAGGGAAACGTGATCTATGTCTCATGCCCCGCAAGTAACCTGGTTTATGAAATAAACGGCTATACTGCATCAATAATTGGTTCAATTCCAGTTTCCTTTGAGCCAACGTGGGTTTACTACGATAATTACACAAATCAACTATACGTGGTTGCCTATGGTTCCGGGAAATTCCTTCAATACAATATGATTAACTCAACATTAAGGTACTTTGAGGTGGCGTCAACGATAAGTAACCTATGGCCACCTGAGATAATTATACCAAATGGTAAGCTTAACCTAGTATACGTAATATACGCCACAGGTTACATCCTATACCTAAACAATACCACACTGCAACTCCCCAGGAGTTACTGC
Organism: Caldivirga maquilingensis IC-167; assembly: GCF_000018305.1. Lineage (NCBI taxonomy): Archaea > Thermoproteati > Thermoproteota > Thermoprotei > Thermoproteales > Thermoproteaceae > Caldivirga > Caldivirga maquilingensis. The sequence continues at coordinate 1,422,297 of NC_009954.1, forward strand.
TTAAACTGCATAATAGTTAACTTAAACTCAACACCCCTCTACGCGTATTATGATGAGGAGCATAACATACTATTCGTATCAACTAAGGGAGGCTTATATGCGTTAAATGGTTCAACAGGCAGTATCCTTTATAATATAAGTATCTCCCCAACATGGCTAACGGCTAACGTTAATGAAAGTCTACTCTACGCCTTAGTCAATGACCTGGTTTACGTTTACGAATACACTGAAGGCATGTACTTTGAAATCGGTGTGATACATTTACCATCAGTTGGGTCATCAATAACAATGATTGGTAATAAGCTGTACGCCGCATTACCCAGCCTAGGCATTATTGATGAGGTCACCTTCTACAAGAGCCCGAATGGACTCTACCCACTATACCTTTACGTAAACTCATCAAACTATAACGTGACTTTAAACGGTCCAGTGGACTTGAGGCTAATTAACCTTCACTATAATGCAACGGTAATGCTGCCTAACGGCATATATAATTTAACAATAATGACTCCTAAGGGTTACTACATTCAGCCGGCTAGCGTAATATTTGCGATACATGATTCAACAGTAAAGATAACTGCACCGGTGTACGCATCATATAAGTTAATATTCATGGAGGAGGGGTTGGCGTTAAATGATACGTGGAGCGTCTGGGTTTATGGTTTAACATCATACGGTAACCTATTTAATGAAACATTATCAGCCCCAGCCGGTAAGGAGATTGTGTTTTATCTTGAACCTGGATCCTATAGGTTCATTATTAATCCAGTGTTCGGGTATTCACCAACACCCCCAAACGGCTTAGTATCAGTATCCTCAGCCGGCAGTATTGTGATTCCAGTTAACTTCACTTTAATTAATTACCCAGTTAACATTAATGTAACTAACATGGTGAGCGGGCTAAGTGTTAAGGCGATTGTGCACGGGAAGACGATAGCCGGTACCACGGTTAACGAGGACTTAACAATAATGGTACCATACTACACCATACTGCTTCCTGACGGTGAATACACGTTTACTGTAACTGATGTGACTTACGGATCATATAATAAGGTCGCGTCCCCAACCGTGAATAACATAGCCTTCACAGTGTGGGCTGGGATTAGGAACATTAATGTGTCTCTTAGTGTTAATTATTACCCACTTGAGGTAAGTGAAACCGGGTTAATTAACAATGTTAAGTGGAGCTTAGGTGTAAGTGGAGTGTTCTTCAATGGTACACGCTACTCCTACGCAACAACCCTAACTTCACCCAGTGACTCAGTAACACTAATGCTGCCTGACGGATCATATACCGTGTCATCAACCTCAAGCTACTTTAATGGATTCAACAACCCGTACAGTGCACCCGCCAGGAGTGTAACGATAAATGGGGCTGGGGCTAACGTTACATTAACATTCACGCCAGTATCCTATACGCTCATAATTAGGGTGAGTACCATATTGGGGTTAGGGCAATACACGGTTAATGTGGTTGGTGTCCAATTCAATGGTCAACCATACTCACTGAGGTTAAAGTCAACTCAAGCACTACTAGCTGTATCACTAGTGAGCGGTGATTACTTAATACAGATTAATGGACCATACTACATTACATCCTACAGTAAGCACTTGGTAATAAACGGGTTCATGCCTGCACCGTTAAGCGTTAGGTTAATAGGATTAATGCTACCTGTAATAATAATAGCGGTTATTGCAGTAATAGTAGTGTTAATGCTTAGGAGGCTTGGATACATATGATGCCTCATTAAGGTATGGATGAAGCATCATTAATAACCTAGGTACGTTTATAAATTAAGCGTAATCCTAGGCTCCGCAAATGATACCCGTAAGCGTCATGGTTACAGGCTCAGGAACAGTATCAGTTAAGATTAAGGGTAGATTCGGGGTTAATCACCCCAGTGAATTCTCAAGCCCAATTAGGCCCGTTGTCTCATGGAACATAACCAGGAGGTGTAATTTAAAGTGCCTGCACTGTTACATAAGTGCTGGTGATGCTGATGAGAATGAGTTAACTACTGAGGAGGCAATGAACCTGGTGGAGCAGTTCAGTGAATTAAAGGTCCCATTAATACTATTCACTGGTGGTGAACCATTAATGAGGGGTGATTTAATTAAGCTGGCTCACTATGCTAGGGATAAGGGTATTAGGATTGCCTTATCCACTAATGGAACATTAATAACTAGGGAAATGGCCTCTAAACTGGCTGAAGCAGGCTTCTCATACATTGGAGTCTCCCTGGATTCAATAAACAGTGAGTTTCATGATAAATTCAGGGGGGTGGGGGGTGCCTTCGCTAAGACTATCCTGGGTATTAGGAATGCCATTGATGCTGGGTTAGATGTTGGCTTAAGGTTCACCTTAACCTCAATGAACATTAATGAGGTTTCATCGTACATTGAATTCGCGTTATCACTGGGTGTTAGGAGAATAACATTTTATCACCTATCAGCCTCAGGTAGGGCTCAAAGGTTAAGTAGGGATTGGTGGTATACACCGTCGCAGTACGTTAAATTCATGAATGATTTAATCAAGTACGCTAAGGATTACTCAGGTAAAATTGAAATTGAAACAACCCTAGGTTCATTCGATGGAGTATACATAGCCCTAAAACTAGCTAAGAATAAGGAGGAATTAGATAATTACCTCAGGTTCGTGGAGTCAACGGGAGGCTGCGGTAGGAAGATAATATCAATATACCCTAACGGTGACGTTTACCCATGCCAATTCATAGACTTCATTAAGCTCGGTAACGTTAGGGAGAAGAGACTAGCAGACATATTAATGGAATCAAACCTAGACCTATTCGTAAACACTGAAAAATACCTTAAGGGACCTAGGTGCTCCGCATGCCAATTTAAGAAGTATTGTAAGGGTGGGGATAGGGCGAGGGCATATTACCTAACAGGTGACGTTTACGGTGACGACCCCCTCTGCCCAATACCAAGCATAATTAATAACCCGCAGGATTAAGTAAGCTTCCCGTGCTTAACATCGCCAATCCCCTCAACCCAATACCCCCTTAGAAGGAATGGAGGAGGTACCCTATCTTGAAGTAAGGTAATCACATTATTTAAAAGGACCACTGTAATGTTAATACACGCCATGGGTGCTGTATGTGGTATTGCCTAAACCCACCCCTGGTGGCGTATTGATTAGTTACGTGCTTTACCTAGTTAACGTACTAGTAGTGGTAATCATAGTTTACAGGCTTTACTCCGAGGCTAGGCGTGGTGGCTTAGGTTTAAGTGCAGCTAGGTTAATTAGATTCATTAAGTATGAGGCATCAAGTTACCGTAAAGGTATGGTGCATTTAATGCACTTATCAATACTACTCGGCGTCTCCTTATCAATACTATACACGTTAATCTACCCATTAACCTACGGTAACCCAGTGGCGCATTACGTGATGTTCATTGCATCAACCCCATTAATACTAGGCTTAATCACCGCCCTTGCCTGGAGGTTTAGGGTTCTTGCGGATTCATTCAAGGTTTACAGTGACTTAAGGATTGAGGAGGCTGTTAAGCGTAGATCCATTATGCTTCAATCCATACTAATGCTTGTAATAGTGTTAACATCATTAACCCTTGCATTAACCCTATTCACCGGGATCATTTACATTGAGGTTAAGTTCACGTTATCGATTATTGACTACGCATTAATAGCCACATACTATGTTAAACCCGAGGTTAATCTTTACCTGAACCTTGACTTGAATCTACCTAACCTTAGGGAGGCCTTCAACCTTAAGGATGTCCTCGAGGGTAAGGTGGATGCATCCCAGGTTAAGGTGGGTGCGGAGAGGTTAAGTGACTTAGCTGACTACGAGTTACGCAGCCTCGATGCATGCGTGGAGATTGGTGCATGCGAGGAGGCTTGCCCAGCCACATTAGCAGGTAGGCCATTATCACCGAGGATGTTCATTAGGAAGCTTAAGTACATTAAGGATTCAAATGGACTTAATTCGGATTTGCTTAAGGTTATTATTGATGATGAAGCTTGGTCATGCACAACCTGCGGTGCATGCGTCTACAATTGCCCAATTGGGGTTAGGCACATTGACTTAATAATTGACGTGAGGAGGAGACTGGTTGAGTTAAGTAGGCTTGATCAAAAGAAGTCAACACTACTACTTAACATTACCCAGTACGGTAACTCAATGGGGATTAGTAATTACGGTAGGCATGAGTGGTTGAGGGAATTAGGGGTTAAGACAGTTAAGGAGAATCCAGGCTTCAAGCACCTACTATGGGTTGGATGCATGGGTAGCTTCGACTCAAGGACTAGGGAGATTATTAAATCCTTCATAGATATTATTAAGGCTGCCGGTTTAATTAATGACTTTGCAGTGCTTGGTGATGAAGAGACCTGCTGCGGTGACCCATTGAGGAGACTTGGTGACGAGGGTAGGTTCCAGGAGGTGGCTTTAAACAACATTGAGGTCTTTAGGAGGTATGGCGTTAAGAGTATAGTAACCATATGCCCCCACGGTTACAACACGTTCAGTAACGAGTACCCTAAGTTGGATGAATACATGAGGAATGTATCAATTAAACACCACACTCAATTCATAGCTGAGTTAATTGAGAAGGGGCTTGTGAAGGTTAAGGGAAGTGGAGAAGTATTAACTATCCATGACCCATGCTACTTAGCCAGGTATAATAAATCCACTAAACCGCAGAGGATAATAGTCTCCTCAGTGGGTGTTCTCAAGGAGCCTAGAAACAGTGGTGAGAGAACATTCTGCTGTGGGGCTGGTGGAGCTAATTACTGGTATGATGTACCCGAGAGGAGTAGGATAAGTAGTATTAGGTTAAGTCAATTAACCGAGACTGGGGCTAAGACCATTGTGACGATGTGCCCATTCTGCAATGCAATGCTCAGTGACGCCGCAAGGGTGGGTGGATTCAAGGGTAGGGTGATAGATGTTGGTGAGCTTGTTAAGGAATCTATGGTGGGGCACCATTAGTAATGTACTTGCGTTTAAAGGCCTCCTCAACATCAATGTTAAGTAAATTAGCCACAGAGAGTAGCCAGGCGAATACGTCAGCTATCTCCTCCATCTTAGCCTCCTCATCACCCTTCAACAGGGAGTCCGCCAACTCCCCCACCTCCTCAACAAGCCACGTGAATGTTTGGTAAAGCCCCCTCCTTGAATCCTTCTCGAAGTAAGCCCTCCTAATCAATTCCTGAGCCTCCCTGATCTCCATGAATCCACCCAGTACCGCTAATATTTAACAATAATCATTAATACGCCTCGCATTTCAGCGTAATCTTTTTAAAGATCTAATTCGATATCGAATTAGATGATGCGTGAAAGCATTGTGAACGCATTATCAAGGGTATTTAAGATTGATAGAAGTGCAGTGATTAGTGCCCTAAGTGGGTACAGTAATGTTGATAATGTGTTAAGGGCAAGGTTAAGAGGTAGGAGGCTATGGGGTGCGTTGTCACCTGAGAAGAGACCGATACTTTATGTAATAATTAAGCTTCTTAAACCCAAGATAGCCGTGGAGACCGGCGTAGGGGCTGGTGTATCCAGTACCGTGATTCTAAGCGCCCTTAATGAAATTAACGATGGTTTACTTTACTCCATTGAGATAAATAGATACTATGATGAGGTTAACCCAGTGGGCTTCATTGTTCCAGAGGAGCTTAAGGCTAAGTGGATTCTTCTAATAGGTAGTTCAAGGGAGTTACTTGAGAAAACCCTAACCCAGCTGGGTGATGTTCAATTCTTCCTACATGACAGTGACCACAGTTATGATAATGTATTATTTGAACTTAATGAGGCTTGGAGCCACATGAGGCATGGAATCATACTTATTGATAATTACAGGTTCAGTAATGCAGCAGTGCAGTTTGCCAGGAGGGTTAATGCACCTTTAATAGAGTTAAGTGGTGAAGCCGGTGGCTTAGCAATGATACCTAAGTTTTAATCCCCTTAAATTAACTTTATTTACTAATCTTCTCCCACATTAATTCCTTAGTCCACAGGTTCCTGACCATGGCGTACATCAGTATGAATTGCTGCGTTACCCAAGCCCTGAAGGGTGACCACACTAATAATACTAAACCCACTGCAATTAAGGCGTATGCCCACAGGCTCCCTGAGGCTAGGAGCAGGATTGCGCCAATTGGGAGTAGCCATGGGTTCATTAGGTGAATGTAGGCTTCAGTGTAGTAGATTGGTTTATAATTGCTTGGTTTAGGTAACTTAATTGACTTCATGAAGCTCTGCAATAGGTGTTGAGCCCTCCTAACCCTCCACCTACTATACCCATTACTTGGAACATACTCCATGCAAACCACGTTCTCCGGAATCACGGCTCTAAGACCCATTGAGGCAACCCTAACTCCCGTATATGAGTCATCTGCACCAATATCCGTTGGAAAACCACCAATACTCCTAATTAAATCCCCCTTAACAGCCAGTAATTCACCGTGGAAAACAACAGTGGAGTGTATCTTACTTTCCCCAATCCTCAAGGTATTGTAAAGCCTCCTATAGGCATCCTCAGTTGATCCACCACCCCTAGGTACCTTTACGCATGAAACCAAACCCACCTGCTCATTACTAAGCCACTTAACGGCGTTAATTAATGAGTCCTTAACCCAAAGTGAATCAGCATCAGTGGTCACTATAATACTACCCGACGCAGCCTCCAACGCCTTATTTAATGCATGGCCCTTACCCATCCTGGGGCCCTTAATGTAACTTAAGTTAACTCCCCTATGCCTACTCAACCACTCCTCAACCTTAACCTGAGTATTGTCACTGCTTGAGTCGGATATTATTAACTGGATCTTATCCAGGGGGTAATTCTGTTCAAGAATATTATCCAGCTTCCCCAGTATCATGTTCTCCTCATTATATGTAGGTATTATGATGGATACCGCGGGTAATTCACCATCATTAACGTTAATTGAGTTAATTAACCAAGGCCTCCTAGCGTAGGTTAGGATAATAATGTAGTAAATTAACGGTACCGCAACGTGTATCAGTACTAGGAGTAAACCCATGTAGAGTAATTGTATCAGCATATGCTTGATGATAATGAGTAGACTGAGTAAGCGGTAACAGTGAACATTATCATAGCCACTAGCAGCAATAGAAGTGATATTGAATCAACCCTACCCCACCTAATAATCCTATACGCCGAGTATATGAGCATACCGGTTGCTATGGTTGATATAGTCACCGAGTAACCGTAAGTTGGACCACACTCAGACCTAACAATGGAGACGCTTATACCTGTGGGTGCCACTAGATTCCATAAACCAAACAGAAATATCACGGCAACAATGGCTAAAATTACAGCTAACGCAAACCCCTCCTTACTTATATTAAGTTCTGAACCACGGGACACAGGATCCATGAATATGCCGGTTTAAAAACATTATCATTAATGCCTCATTCGAATTGATCATTATTTAAGGTAAATTTTTAAAAATCACCAACTAAGCAGCATTTAGGCCGGGGTGGCCGAGCCTGGTCCAAGGCGTGGGCCTTGAGAGCCCATCCCCGCAAGGGGGCCCGGGTTCAAATCCCGGCCCCGGCGCCAGGGTTTCATTCCTGTATTATTGTTTAATTATTGGAGATTAAATATGCATACGTTAATGCATTAATCACGCGTAATGTCACTTAGGCTTAACTATGTTTTAGAAGTGAGGGGTAAGGCTTCATTAAATATTATTCATTCTCCTTAATTCCGCTAAGAGTGGTATCTCATTCATCATTTCATCCGTAACGTACCCCCAGTATATTCCTTTCGGCTTCTCATCAATTCTATTAACCTTAATAACCCTGCTGGGTGTTACTATAATGTCCACAGGTAGGTCGAAGGGTTCCTTAGGTATTTCATCATTAACCAGTTGAAGTTCATGAACAGTGGTTAAAACAGGCGTATCCTCATTCACCTTACCCAATGCACTAACTATTCCCCATTCAATCTCAGCATAGCCGTGGGATTTACCAAGTCTCCTACCGTTACTGGGGTTAACGGCTACTGAACCTATTATCACAAGGTTTATTTGCGGTGCATCCCATGGTTTAATGGGTATACCCCATTTGAATGAGCCGCCTATGGTTGATGCCTCATCATAATACTGCCTCGGTATCCTACTTGAATCAAGTAGGAGGAATCCCTCCTTAATCCTGGGGGTTGGTACAATAACCAGTTTACCGTGCCTCAATGCGAGCTCCCTGCAGTATCGTTGAGGTGAATCAGGATTAATCTTAATAACCCTAGCCTCCTTAAACTCAGGGAGTGTTGAAGCTAATCTACATGCCTCCTGGGAACCCACGAAGTTCGGTATCCTACCGTAAACTGGTCTTGGAAATGCAGCCGCATTACTCTCCTCAAGTATTCTCCAAACTCTCTCCCTAATCGCCTGCTTAACGGCCTTAATATCCATGTTAACTTCAAGGGATTCTCTAAGTTATAGCATACTTAAAACTTCATCTTTTAAAGTGAGGCAACGTCATCAACCTCAATATGATTATTTAATGCTGAGAAATAATGAAACACAATTAGAGTATTATTTTCAATAAGTTACAAGAGAAAGTTAAGGAAAGAGAGCATGAGAATTACGTAACTACCCCAGTGAGGTTAAGAAACACATTGAGAAGGGTAACCCAGTGCAGGCCCAGTGGGAAGTGTGTAATTACTGTTGAGGAATGTGTTAGATAAATTGTTTTTAAGTTTGTGTTGAATAATCGAATGCATTAACATGGGTATGGGTCTATGAGAACCCTATATAATTTAATAACTCCCTTATCAATCAACTTAAGCAACTCACTGGGGTTGCTCAACTGATTCTTATCCACCTGCCCATTAATGTGCAGTAATATACCCATGCTAATCTCATCGGTTACCAATTGCCCGCTGTTAATGGGTACGTTAACACCAAGTAGTGTTGATAAGGCTTGTGCAGTGTCCTGCCTCTCAATATAACTGATTATTTCCTTACCCTGCACCATGCTCTTCGCCTCATCTACACTCATTTGGTTCAGTCGTATTATGCCTCCGCACGGTAGCATGCATGATCCTAGTCCATTTAGGAGGTATACCACGTTCTCGGACATAGTTCCTCGCCGGGAATCAAGAATCATAAGTTAATTAATCCTTCCCATTAATCAAATAATTAATTGTGTCGTATAGTGATTAAACGAACGCACTATTTATTGCTGCATTTAATCACTATACTTAGGCTCATGGTTATTTACCCTTAACTCGTATTTCATTTAATATGTTTAAACATATGTAATTTAATGTATGAAAAGAATTATGCATGGGAATGTATTTTATCGTATAGTTGTGTAGCCAAATGTTCGGCGGTTGATAAGCTTTAAAAATCAGTCACTAATCTATCTCTGAGATCAATTATATGTCCTCAGTTAAGGCAGATATTAAGATAGAGATTAAGAGGAGGGTGTTCACATTTAGAGTTAAACGTTATGACCCTAAGACAAGTGGCTATAAGTGGAGTGAGTATAAGGTTGAGGTTACTAATAGGCAGACTGTGCTTGATGCATTACTTAAAATTAAGGCGACGCAGGATTCAACATTAGCTGTAAGGTATAGTTGCAGAATGGGTATATGCGGTTCCTGCGCAATGGTAATTAACGGTACCCCACGGTTAGCCTGTGAGACTAAGCCCTTTGAATTGGGCACTGATGTAATAACAGTTGAACCATTAAGTAACCTTAAGCCAATTAAGGATCTAGTCACGGATATGGATGAATTCTTTGAGAAGCATAAGTCAGTGGACCCATGGTTAATTAGGAAGGATGAGAAGGAGCAGTTTGAGCAATTAAACACCTACTACCCTCAAACTGAGGAACAGTTAGTGAATTACCTGGAATTCTCATACTGTATAAAGTGTGGTGCCTGCTACGCCGCATGCCCAATGGTTTTCCTGAATAAGAATTACCTTGGACCGCAGGCATTGGCGGCCGCCTACAGGTGGAGTGCTGATAATAGGGATGAAGGCTACGTGCTTAGGCTTAAGATTATTGACTCAGATAATGGAGTGTGGTCATGCCACTACAGTGGCACATGCAGTAAGGTTTGCCCCAAGGGCGTTGACCCAGCGCTTGCAATAAACCTACTGAAGAAATCATTATTAACCGGTAAACCACCGGCTAGGTGACCTAGGTGACTGAGAAATTATCCACTAAGAGGAATTCACCTAAATGGTCCCTGTGGTTTAAGGGGCTTGATGAATGGTTACTAATATTCCAAAAGGTTAGTGGAGCCATACTTGCAATTTACCTGATAGGACATGTACTAGTTATATCAACGGCATTAAACTTCGGTCACCCAACGCCATTAACCTGGGAGAAGGTCATAGGGTTTATTGAGGGGCCTCGGGTAGTAGGTATTGCGCACGTCGGTACAATAATAGAATACCTCATAGCACTATTGGCGGCTGTTCATGGAGCCAATGGTGTTAGGCTAATACTAATGCAGTACTTCGGATTAGGGTTACCTAGGCCTGAAAGGCACACGTACCCAATGGTGCCATCACCTAGGAAGAAGCCGCAGATGATCTACAAGTACTTAGTGATAATTGTTGTAGTTATTTTCATAGCCTTAGCATCATATGTAGCCTTCGTAGGGTGATGGGTATGGTGGCTAAGTCAACCCTAATGAAGTGGCATTACATAACCGGTCTAATACTAGTCGTGGTTCTTGGAATACACTTAGCCTTTAGGTGGCCTAGCTATGAGGCGTCAATTGCGTGGTCTGGGCCTCATGGAGTCTATGAGCAGTTAATGAATATAGGTTACATGATTGCAATATTCATACTCCTCTATGCAGTCACATACCATGCAATGAATGGTTTAAGGACACTGCTCCTTGAACTTCACCAGGGGAGGTACTGGAACATAGCAGTTGACGTAGTAATAATAATAGTGGGTGTCTTCATAGTAATCGTTGGTACAGTGGCCTTAGTGGGTGCTTTATCAACGATTTAAGTCTTCACTGCAATTCTCAATAAAATTAATTTACCACTTGTTAATTAGGGCTTCTATGGTGCACTTGTATGTTAAAATGGCTGTGGCGTTAATAGTTATGTTAGCGCCAATAGTGCTAATAGATTACAGGGATGTTTTAGCGAAATGGTGGCTTAGATTCAAGACACGGGTAGGTAAACGCAGAGGCAAGCAGGTTAATGCCTGAATTTAAGGCAATGCATTATGAAGTAAAGCGTAGATTGGGAAGAAGGAATACAACAAATACTGTAGTGTTTTATTCATTGACATAGAGGTATCCCCTGCCTCCTTATAGGGATGACTACGAATTATGATTAATGAAGACTTACTCAAGTTGCCTCATACCCATGAAGTATTACTGAAACCCAAGTTAAAGGTCATGCTTATGCACTTCAATAATCATGGAGAAAGACTTATTAAACCAGTGGTGTTAATGAAATTGCCCCGCCCGGTTAACCCGCCCCCATATGTTGGAAACTTTTATTACCGTTATTGTTAATGATGACTCCATGGCTATCGTTAACTTAACCTTTGAGTCGCCTATCAATATTAGGTGCAGTAATGGGGAGGAATACTTAGTTGCATTAATACCTCAATACATTGGTAATTTAATTAATGAGGGTGAGTGTGTTAAGGCTGTGATGATTCCCAGGGGTTGGGTTGGGAGGCTTCATAATTACATTGAATTAGTCTCATTCCTAATTAAGAATAATGTGAGGCTTATAGTGTCATTAAGTGAACTCAATAGTATTAATGAGTTTCTGAGGCGTAGGTTAATAATAGTGCCTCATATTGATGATTCAAGATTCATGAGTGAGATCACTGGGTTTGAACGCGCCTCATTCTTCGCCAATGCATCACTAATACTCAGTAACCCACCTAGGCTTAGTGAAGTCTTCATTCACCTACCACCCCCCAGGTTGAGGAGGGGTTTTAACTTAATTTACGGTGCACCAACTATTCAAGCTGACTTAATCTACATGGTTCATTACCCTTAGTTTTTTAAACAGGTGATTATTGAGTCGCCTATGAGTAGTACCGGTAAGAAGACTACGCAAATGCCGGTGGTTAGATTCTATAGGAAGCAGTACCCTGATGTTGGGGAATTAGTCGTAGGCACTGTTAAGAGCATTGAGGAGCATGGAGCCTACATAACCCTTGATGAGTATGGGGGAGTGGAGGCCTACGTACCCATTAATGAGGTTCTTCAATCCTGGTTCAGGAACATTAGGGATTACTTGAAGGTTGGGTCTAAGGCAGTCTTCAAAGTCATAAGGGTTGACCCAAGGAGAGGCCTAATAGACCTCTCATTAAGGAGGGTTAGGGATGAGGAGAGGGAGAGGAAGTTCAATGCATGGAAGAGGAACTTGAAGGCAATTAAGCTAATGGAGATAATAGCCCAGAAGATGGGTGTAAGCTTAAGTAAACTAATGGAGGAGGCCGGGTGGAGCATCATGGAGTATTACGGTGACTTATATTCAGCTTTCGAGGACGCGGCTAAGGGTAACATTGATCCATTAATTAAACTGGGTATTAGAAGGGAGTTGATTGATGAGATTGTAAGGGTGGCTAATGAGAGGATTGAGAAGCCTAAGGTAACCATAGTGGGTGTGTTAAGGATGATAAACCTAAGGCCTAATGGCGTTGAGTACATTAGGAAGATACTGGATAATGCTGTTGAGGAGGCTAAGAAGCTTGGTGTTGAGGCTAAGATATACGTAATAGGTCCACCCAGGTATAGGATTGAGGTCACTGGAAGCAATCCGAAGCATGTTGAGGAGGCCTTCGAGAAGTTAAGTAACCTACTGGTTAATGAGGCTAAGGCTAATGGTGGGGAGGCCTCAGTATCAAGGAGCCAGTGAAGGGGGTGATGATGGTTAAGTCAGTGATGATGAAGTGCACTAGGTGCGGTAAGTATACCCTAAGGAAGGATAAGTGCCCCTACTGCGGAGGCCAATTAACAAACCCCCACCCACCCAGGTACTCGCCTGATGATAGAATGTGGAGGTATAGGCTTATGCTTAAGGTGGCTCTAGGTCAATTAAACGTCAGTGAGGAGACTAGGAGGAGGATCCTTGAATCATTAGGACCCGGAAAAGTTTAAAATAGTTTACTGAATCACCTATTAGCATGAAGATACCCAGGGTAATTAGGACCTACTGCCCAAGATGCAGGACATACACTGAACACACAGTCACCCAGTACACCACAGGTAAGAGGAGGACTCTCTCAGAGGGTCAGAGGAGGTATGAGAGGAAGCTACTTGGCTACGGTTCATCAAGGAAGCCTAAGCAGAAGACATTCTATAAGGTCACTAAGAAAGTTACCCTTAAGTTAACCTGCAGGCAATGCGGCTACGTGACGCATAGAACCATTGGCAGGCTTAGGAAGGTTGAGTTAGTGGAGACTCGTTAAGGGCCCTTTATATGTCACAGCAGAGGTTAATTATACTCAGGTGGTATGGATCCATTAGACTCTACCTTCTACTATCAATAATACTCGCATTAGTGGGCTCATACATGCTTGGTTACTCACTGGTACTGCCCAGTAGTTACTTAACAATGCTTAGTAATGAAGCTGAGGCAGCTGCATCATTACCATTCCTAATAAGGTTCATTGATGGGTTAATAGCCTTAATAATAGCCTACATACCCTACGCCGGTATTGGTTGGATGTCATACAACATGATTGGTGTCGGTGAATTAGGCCTAATCCACCCGCTTCAATCAATCGTCCAAATGTTCTACCTAATGATACTTACAGTATTCCCGATGGTTGACGGAACATTACTAGCAACTGTACTGATTATAAGCAAGTTAAGTAGGATTCAATTACCGGCCAACTTCATAAGGTCAACGTTAATACAATACTCTATATCAGTGGGTGTTTCACTGGTATTATTCCTAATACTGATTTCCCTATAATAAGTTAGGGACTAGACTTATATATTCTTGAATCCTAATCACCTAATGAGTAAGCCTGATTTAAACATAATTGTGATTGTTTTAGATAGTCTTAGGCAGGATCACGTCGGCTTCTATAGGAGCCTATATGGTTGGCCCAGGGTTTTTGATAATGTCCCACCACCGGATACGCCTAACTTGGATAAGTTGGCTTCAGAAGGCATCGTATTCACTAATGCTTACCCATCAGGGTTACCGACAATACCTGTTAGGGAGGAATTATTGACTGGGCAATTCACGCTACCATACCACCCATGGTCACCAATGCACCCCGACTCATACACAATGCCCGAACTACTGAGGGGTTTAGGCTACTTCACTGGCCTAGTATCAGACACCTACCACTTATTTAAGCCAGGCATGAATTACACTAAGGGCTTTGACACATGGTTCTTCATTAGGGGTCAGGAGTATGATACATACGGTATACCGCCTCCGGTTAATAGGCGTGTTGATGATTATGTTACTAAGGATTATTACAGTAATTACGCTGGTTCAAGGGCTTATGTTGAGCTTGTTGCCCAATTCCTAGCCAATATAGATGATTGGAGGGATGAGGGTGATTGGTTTGCGGCTAGGGTTTTTAGGACTGCGATTAATTGGGTTAAGGATGCTTACAGGAAGTATTCAAGGTTCATGCTTTGGATTGATAGTTTCGACCCACATGAACCATGGATCCCGCCGTCAAGGTTCGATAAGTACACTGACCCAGGTTACAAGGGACCTAAATTAATACTACCCATGGGTGGTGATGCAGCTAAGTGGTATACCAATGAGCAGGTTAACTACATTAGGGGTCTTTACGCCGGTGAAGTCGCGTACGTTGACTACTACTTTGGTGAATTCTATAATGCATTAAGGGATCTAGGACTCCTTGAACAATCCATAGTAATACTCCTAGCTGATCACGGCCACCCACTGGCTGATCATGGGAAGTTCCTTAAGGGTGGTGATAGACTTTACAGTGAACTACTAAAGGTACCATTCATGGTTAGGCTACCTAATGGTAGGCACATTGTTACTGATGCCATTGTTCAATTCCCAGATGTCTTACCAACAATACTTGGTTTACTTAACCTACCTGAAACATACACATACCCACTTGCCGGTAGGAGCTTCGCGGATTTACTTAATGGTTCATCAAGGGGGCATAGGGCTTACGCAATAATGGGTTACCATGAGGCTGCTGATAGGTGTATTAGGGATGGTGAATGGAGCCTAATCTATAGGCCTGATGGTAGGCACGAATTATATAACCTAGTAAAGGACCCAAGGGAGAGGGTTAACTTGGCTAGTGAAATGCCTGATAAGGTTAATGAAATGATGAGTAAACTAGCGTTATGGTTCATGAATAGGAGTAGGCCAGTGAGGCAGATACAGGCTAGGTATGAATTAGGGGGGACTGGTAAGGCTTGAGTTAAGGCATTAATGACCCAGTCCCTGGGTGTAGTATTTTTATAAAAGCCCCTTAAGGGTTGAGTAATGGGTAATGCAACTGATTCAATTCACGGGCATGATCACGTGGATGAGTATGGATCAGTAATACCGCCAATATACTTATCAACACCCTTCAGGCAAATCATTGAGGCTAACCCATCTGATAGGGGCTTTGACCTAAAGTACTCCAGGGAGGAGAACCCAACCGTCAGGTACCTTGAACATGTATTGGCTAAGCTTGAGAAGGGTGTTGATGCGTTAGCCACTAATAACGGTATGGCTGCAGTCTCCACAGCCTTAATAAGCATTCTTAAGTCAGGCTCAAGGCTAATCCTCCCAGCTGAAATATATGGAACCACCCTGGGCTTAGCCATAAACATGGATAAGTTCAACGTAAGAACCATAATCACCATGCCTGAGACTGAGGATTTAGCTGAGGCCATTAAATCCAACCCCAATTCAATCATATTGATTGAGACCTTAACTAACCCAATGCTAAGGGTTATTGATGTGGACTACCTGGTTAAGGTATCTAAGGATAATGATTCATTACTAATAGTTGACAACACCATGGCTACACCAATACTCTATAGGCCAATTGAACATGGAGTAGGCATAGTGATTCACAGTGCCACTAAGTATATTTCAGGACACAATGACGTCCTAGCAGGAGCCATAGTGGCCGGTGAAGCCAATGTGATTGAGGAAATGTGGCAGTGGAGGAGGAGGCTGGGTACGATAATACAGCCCCTTGATGCTTACCTAGCTTTAAGGGGTGTTAAGACAATGAGCCTAAGGGTTAGGAAGCATTGTGAGAACGCAATGATCATTGCTGATTACTTAAGCAATCACTCTAAGATTAAGGAGGTTTACTACCCTGGGTTAAAGTCAAGCCCATATCATGAGTTAGCCTCAAGAATGTTCAATGGGTTATACGGTGGAATAGTGTCATTCAAGGTGAAGGGGGATAAGGAGGGGGTTCGTGTGTTCCTTAATTCACTGAAAATCATTAAACCAGCCCCAAGCTTCGGTGGACCAGAGTCACTGATAATGTACCCAATAACCAGTGCAGCCCAACCAATACCAGAGGAGTATAAGGCTAAGTTAGGTATTGATGAAAGCCTACTCAGATTATCAGTGGGGTTAGAGGACGTGGAGGATATAATAAATGACCTAGACAACGCACTTAGGCAGATACCGTAATGGTTAATTAAGAAAAAGCTTAAAAACAATGAAGCGAACAAGGCAAAGGCGGGGGTGCCCGAGCATGGTCAAAGGGGGCGGGTTCAGGTCCCGTTGGCGTAGGCCTGCGTGGGTTCAAATCCCACCCCCCGCACCATTTACGCTAAACTTCCCCACACTTAAGCTGCTACTAATGAGTGATTACTGATAGAGCAGTGTGCATGCGTTAATGAGTATTTCGTATTCAAGTTGCCTACATTATTTTCCTTCAATTAAAAGAATCTGAGCCATACCTAGCAGGGTAATTAACTGCAATAGAACTATTATAGCCACTAATAATCACCGCATTATATTTAACCATAGGGTTACGGCATAGTTAGTTAATGAGCATTTAACCCATTGAGGCATATTGCTAAGTGGTAATGACCATGTTAATGAATAATGCAATTAAGTGCTTATGCTTATCTTAATGAGAACTTTATGCCAAGTATTACTGCAGATACCAGTGACAGGAATGCGCTTATGAGCATTACCACCCCTAACCCAAGCCCTAGGTTTGATGCAAAGGTGAATGCTATTAAGGGTGGTCCAATACCACCTAATACCCTACCCAGTGTGAATACTAGGTTTGATGCAGTGGCCCTAATGTTAACTGGGTAGAGTTCACTCATTAATACTCCTAGGTATGAGAATACTGATGATGAGACGTAGGTTAAGGCTATTGACGGTATCATGTAATCCAAGAGACCTAAATCAGCGGTAACTAATAATGCCACTGATGATGCAAGAGCAATAATGCTTAACGCCACTAGAACCCTAACTCTACCATAGAGGTCTGATAAATAGCCAGCTAAAGTGTAGGCCAATGCACCTATTACCGGTAGCACCAGTAGCCATAGGTTTAGGTTACTGATACCTATCTGCTTCAGGTAAGTTGGAGCCAGGCTAACCAGGGGCACTGTGAGCATGAATGCTGAGGCTACAATAACAATACCCAGTATTGTTAACCACATGAACCTATCCTTAAGAACCTCACTATAATTAATCCTCCTAAGGCCAACCCTTGATACTGTTTCAGGCATGATTATTAACCATGGTAGTGATGAGAGTAAACTTACAGCACCAGTAACTATTAGTACTAGGTTCCATTCATGTATGATGCTGTATACTAGTGCATCAAGCATGATGCCAATGAAGTAGAGGCCTTGGGTTAAACCACCAATTAAACCCCTACCGCCCCTCCAATTCTCAGCAATAACGGCATAAGTTATACCATTTTCAGGATTAACCCCGAATCCCACTAGGAACCACGCCACGTAAAATTCCCACAGCGTCCTGGCAAAGCCCGCTAGTAATGTCATCAGTGAGAATAATATTACTGATGTCATAAGCCCAATACGCCTACCGTATGCATCAGCAATCATACCGAAAACCACACCACCAATAGCGCCACCAATAAACGATAATGTAACCATCAAGGTAAGTGCGGTAACAGTAACGTGTATTGATAATGATATTTCAGGAAATAGGTAAACCACTGAGAAGATGCAGAAGGCACTCATGAGGAATGGTACAAGGACACTAAGTACCAGTAGGATACTCCTAATACCCATAATTTCATGCCTCTAGATACAGTTTAAAAATTACCCCTAATATGCTTAAAAATTCACAGGATTGGAGGCATCATTATATAGCAATTAGACAGGAGGGAAGTCTACTGAAGTTGCATTAAGTTAATTGTGTCTGAATTCAATAAGCAGTGAACACTAAGTAATTGCACCATTAACGTAGCCTTGGTATGGGTAATTCCACATAACCTTGAGGTGACATTCTCAGGAGTTAGGGGAGTTCCTAACTGGAGTTACTAAGTTGCTCTATTGGTGTAGACTTGTGCAGGTTCGAATCCTACCTTCACCATTATTGGGATTTAACCATGTTTCATATTATAATTTAAAGTAATGTTTTAAGCCTTATGCCTTATTGAATATGGATGAATATGGATGTGATTTCACTTGGTGAGCTTATTGCTGAGTTCGTTAGGGTTCATAGAGGGGTTATGCATGATGTTGCTGACTTATACATGGGTCCATTCCCAAGTGGTGCACCGGCAATAACCATTGATTCAGCAGCTAGGCTAGGGCTTAATGCGGGTTTCATTGGTGTTGTGGGTAATGATGACTTTGGACACATGATAATTAATAGGCTTAGGAGGGATGGTGTTGATACTCTTCGTGTGATTATTGATAATGATTCAATAACTGGGTTAGCCTTCGTGGCTTATGATCAATCAGGTTCAAGGAGATTCGTATTTAACCTCAAGTGGTCTTCATCAGCTAAATTAACACCAAGTCTCATTAACCCAGACTACTTTACAGGGGTTAGGGTTCTTCACGTTTCTGGGTCAACAATGTATATTGGTAAGGGGCCGAGGGATGCTTGCATTAAGGCAATGAGTGAGGCTAGGCGTAGAGGGGTCTTAGTGTCGTATGATCCGAATGTGAGGGTTGAGTTAATGAGTATTAATGATACTAGGGAATTATTCCTAAACTCACTAAGGCTAGTTAACGTACTCCTCATTAGTGAGGAGGAGGTTAACGTATTAATGGGTGGTGGAGGCGCCTTGGAGAATGCCATTAAATTGCTTAATAAGGGTCCTGAAATCATTGTTGTTAAGAGAGGCGTTAATGGTTCATTTGCGGTAAGTAGGGGTAATCAGTACCATGAGGAGTATGCCTTTGAGGTTAATGAGGTTGACCCAACGGGGGCTGGTGACGTATTTAATGCAGCCTTCATTTACGGTTACCTGAAGGGCTGGGGGATTAATCAAATACTTAAGTTTGCTAATGCCGCTGCGGCTATTAAGGTGACTAGAATGGGACCCATGGAGGGCCCTGGCGGCATTAATGAGGTTCTTGAATTAATGAGGAAGGGTAAGCAACGCGGCGTTAAGTGAATTAAATATGTTTATAAATCTCATACCTATTAGAGGTGTGGTGATGAGCCTAGGCTGGGTGATTGGTGAGCTTGGTTAATAGCGCTGATTATATGCAAGAGCCTCCTTAAGCATTAATACTTTAAAATAGGCGTAATGACTCCAACTAAATGGTAGCCTTCAGCCTATTTGACTCACTTGTGGCCGCTGTGCAGCTTTACGCAATTATAGATCCACTGGGTGCAATACCCCTACTGGTCAGTGTGCCTGACTACGAGAAGATGATGAATAAGTTTCTTAGGCTGGTCGCCGTAACAGTACCCCTTCTTCTACTCCTCTTCGCCTTCGCAGGCCCCTTCATATTCTACGTCTTCAGCATTAACATTAACGACTTCAGGGTTGCCGGTGGTATAATACTACTTATAATAGCTATTGATGTGCTTAGGGAGGGTACACCGAAGACCATGGGGATTAACCCTGAGGATTACGTTATAGTCCCAATAATAACACCAATGCTTGTTGGGCCAGGTGCAATAACCTCAGTCATGGTTATGGTAACCTACTACAACATATTCAGTGTAATAACCGCAGTATTGATAGCCTCCTTGGCAACCTACATTACCATGAAATACTCAGTGTACTTAGTTAAGTTAATAGGTAATAATACGCTTAAAATATTTGCAAGATTCTTCAGCCTAATAATAGCATCATGGGCAATTCAATTAATAGCCTCAGGAATAATCAACATAGTTAAGGCAATTTAATAACACCAATAACCCCATGGCGTAAGCTTAAGGGCCCATTAATCTAAAATAGGCTACTGGTTAAGTTCAGTAGTGATTAGGCAGGTTAAGGTGGTTAATGGGGACTTAATACTAGTGTTAAGTAATGCCATGGATTCATTATCAAGCACAGTTGATGGTGGTTTAAGGCATGGTATAAGGTACATCATACACCACCACGTACCCAGTAACTTCAATACTGACCCAATGCTGGAGGTTAGGAGGGTTCATGAAGCATTATTAATTAATAGTAATGAGGCGGTAACATTCCTCACAGCCACTGAATTACCTAAGAACCATGTGATTAATGAGGAGAACATGTATGGTTTAAGCGTCGTGGTCTCATTGACCATTGGTCTAAGTAACCCCTATAGGATCAAGAACGGTAACGTAATTAGCCTACTACGTAACCCCTCAACGGTTAATATAGCTGTAATTATTGACGCTAATTTAACTCAACAAGCCCTAGTTGATGCAGTAGCCCTAATAGCGGAAACCAAACACGAGACCCTAAGTGAGTTAACTAACGGTAAGGTTCATGGAACAACAAGCGATGCAATAGCAGTATTATCCTCAGGTAATGGTGAATTAAGGCCATATGCAGGCCCAGCCACTGACGTGGGTAAGGCCATAAGCCACGCAGTGTACGGTGCCTTGGTTAAGGCCTATGAGATTAATCAATATAAGGATCATTAATCATTAGGCGCATTGACTGGGAAAATTTTTAAAAGGCAATAAACAAGAACCATCAAAGCCGCCGTAGCTCAGCCTGGTGGAGCGGCGGGCTGTTAACCCGTAGGTCCCGGGTTCAAGTCCCGGCGGCGGCGCTAGGGAATGGTTTTTGCCCTTATTCTTTTTCAATTCTTAGATGTTGATTAAATTTAATAATAATTTAACCGCATTAAGTAGTGGATTTAAGGGATTAATGTGAAAAAGCATAAATAAGAGTTATGCCTTTGAACAAGAATGGATACTGCATCTAGGGATGGCTCAACAATCAGGGAATCATGCAGTAGATTTAGTACAGTGGTTTGGTTGTTCATTAACTCAAGGGGTGCTGAGGTTAGGCTTAAGATTATTGAAAAGCTTAGGGAGAGGCCGATGAATATTAATCAGTTGGCTATGGAATTGGGCGTGGATTACAAGACTGTTAAATACCACTTAATGGTTCTTGGGAAATACGGTTTCGTTAGTAGAATTAGCAATAACTATGGTTCACCGTATTATCTCTCTGATGAAGTGTTTAAACATTGGGATGAATTAATTCAAATCATTAACAGTTATAAATCTTACAAGGGATAATAGTGCAATGGAGCTTATTAATCAGGCACCTGAATTAACCATCACTGAGGGTAAGCCGATTCTAAAGTGGGGTGAGGCAATTTACCCCATCCCTAGGCTTAAGCACGGTGCCTTATTCCTAATGGTTAATCAACTGGCTGTTCAATTAAGGTTCTGCGAGTACAGGATTCACCTAGACTTCACTAAGGGTAGGGTTATTGGTAATGAGGCTATTGATGGATTATACGAGCACGCTAGGCAATTCGGTAATATTACCGATGAATTCAGCCTTGAACCAGGCTGGGACCCAGTGGTTGTTAATAGGGGTGAGGAGGGGGTTTCCTTCTTCAACATGAGGATGAGGAACTGGATTGGTAAAGCTGACTTCACTAAACCCTACGTTGAGGAGAGGAGCGTAATGGTGTTGATTAAGAATGTACCAATACTGGGTCTACCTGACCTAATAATTAACAGGGATGGTAAACCATGGTTAATTATTGAACTTAAGACAACCAATAGGGCTGGTAGACTTGGGTTCCTTGAACCCAGGGAGGCTTATCAAGTTGAGGCATATTACCACTTCCTAAGAATGATGGGACTGGGGGTTGAGGGAGCCCTTGTGGTTAAGTTAATTAGGGGTATTGGGGTTAAGGTGGTTGACTACGTTGATGCATTAATTAAGGCCTTCATAAATGGGGTTAACTACAGTAGGTTAAGTAATGGGGTGGCGGTGCACCTTGTTAGGGTTAGGGACGCCTCAGAATTCATGAGGGAGACTGAGTGGGCTGTGGATTACTGGTTAGGCTCCAGGAACGCCACTGCAAGCCCAAGTCCAGGTAAATGCAGGGTATGTGACCATAAGCTGCATTGCCCATACAGCCTATCCCGCTGAATCCTCATTAGGTGGATCCCTATTACCGTAGGTGACGTTTAGGGTTACGTAGGATTGTAGGTAAATGTAGTTACCTGAGGTTACGAATATGGGTACCCTATAGGAACCGGCTAACCTAGGTATTATACTGCACTTAATCCTTGAGGAACCAGGCTGAATAACAACATCCAGTTGAGTATCTAGGCAAATTAACTTGAACTTAACGTTAACCCCCATGTCATTATCAAACTCTAATTCCACATCAATAGGCCTATTAACAAGCCCCCTGTAAACCTCCCTTAGGGGCCTCATGGCTATCTTGAACCTTGAATCCAGGATATTGCGGAACTCCTCAACCCAATGGTTAATTAAATCAGGATTCCAGAACTCAGCCCACCAGAAGTCACTGTCTAGGGCATGCCATAGGGCGTACCTAGCCTCATTAATCTTACCACCCAATGCATCCTCAAGACCCCTCAAGTACCTGTATGAGTCAATGACCTTAACCCAGTACTCTGCATGCTCCCTCCTCTCTCCATCCCACTTAGTGAAGCCCCCTAACCAGGAGGTTGTGGGTATGTAGGTTATGCTTCTCCTACTCATGTTAACTTGACTAAGCCTAACAGTCTCAATAATGCCTAACTCCTGCATTCTACTGAGGTATGAGTAGAATTTATCAAGCATTAAACCAACCATGGCCGGGGTCTTGGACATGGCTATGAAGTTCTCACCATCAAGGGCAATGACCACTAATTCACCATTAGTCTCAATAATGGATCTACTGAGCATTGCGGCAAGCTTCACCGCAGACCTCTCGTCAGGGATATTATTCTGGAAGGATAAAATGTTACTTAACCTCTCATCCCTAAAGAATACTGTTAACCTACCACCCAGGCTATAGGGTTCATAAATACTCCCCTTATCCCCCTGAACCCCAGGGAAGTGATTACCACCATCAAGCACAGTGTAGCCGACCTTATGCTTCTCATATATGTCAAGCAACTCCATACTCCACGCCATTTCAGGAGTCCAAACACCAACGGGATTAACACCCAGGGTACTTTTAGTAACCTCCATACCCACGCCCAGTTCCTCATCAATAACGTCAATAATCTCGTACCTTGATGCTAAGTAACCCAGTATGGTGTGGGCGTATACGCTTGATAATACATCCAACTGCCCCCTATTAGCCTGAACCCTATACATATCAAGGACCTTAGCCACCGCATTAACCTCACCACTACCCTTTGCGTGGACTTCACCATTAATGAGGGTATAACCCTTCTCAATGGCATCAACCCACTGCTTAAGTAGGCTTGGGGATAAGTGAATATTCACCTTAACTCCACTGTACTTGTCATTGAGGAATGCGTGGAATAAGTATGGGCCACCGTTGAAGAAGGGTGCCATAACCGGGGCATGAACGTACCTGAATGCCCAATCAGCGTAATACCTGCCGTCACTCATGTACCATGGGGGTTGATGCATGTGGTACACTAAGGCTAATTTAACCGGCCTCCTCCCCTCAATAACCCTCACCTTAATTGACTCAGTGAATTTACTAGTCCCCGCGTCACCATTAAGCCTAATAACCCAAAGCCCAGCCTCACCCACGGTAAATGATGCGTTAACCGTAGTCACCTCACCGGGTAGTGCTAGGGCTGAACCAGTCCATGAGTTAACGTGCCTACCCTCCAGTAGGTAGTCGAGGGTTATGTTAACGTTTATTGATGATGATGAATCATTAATCAACCTAACCTTAACCCCAACCTCATCCCCCACCTTATGCACTGGGCTATCAACATCAAGTAAAGCCCTCACGTAGACCAATTTAATGAAACCCTATATAACCTTTCCGCGTATAATAAGGGGCTTTAATGCATGGAATATGGAGGCGATGAGTAACTGTGCGTGTTTTTTAAGGGGGTTAAGAAAACTTTATAACTTAATGTTAAGCCCTAGAATACGTGGAGAATAGTGAGGTTAAGGTTAAGTTAAGGTACCATGAATTCATTGAGGGCAAGGTTAGGATTAGTGTTGATGCCTTACCCATGCTTAAGAACGCCCACTATGGAGTCTACGGTCACGCAACGGTTGAATTATGCCACTGGACTAAGAGTGCCTTGACAGGTGGACCCAGTTGCTACAAGGTTAAGTTCTACGGTGCCCCAGTTGGTGGTTCACATAGGTGTGTTGAAATGGGGCCAGTGGGTATGATGTGTAGTAATAAGTGTGTCTATTGTTGGAGGCCATCAGAGTCCTTTGACCCTTATGAGCCTATGAGCCTGGAGGTCATGGATCCAGTGGATATGGTTAACGGTATACTTAAGGAGAGGAGGAGGTTATTGTCGGGTTACTTTGGTCATGCTAAGAGCAGTAGAGATAAGGTTAATGAAGCCCTTCAACCAACCCACTGGGCTATTTCACTATCAGGGGAACCAACAATGTACCCTAGGTTACCTGAACTCATAAAGTACATTAAATCACTCCCAAGCACTAAGTCGGTTTTCCTAGTCACCAATGGCCTCTACCCTGAGATGATTGAGAAGCTTTGGCGTGAGGACGCGTTGCCAACTCAACTCTACCTAAGCCTAAACGCGCCAAATAAGGAGTTATTCCTTAAGATAGCTAACCCCGTGGTTCACAGGGATGATGCCTGGGAAAGGGTTTTAAGGAGCCTTGAATTACTAGCCAAGATACCCACCAGGACTGTGGTTAGGATAACCCTGATTAAGGGTTGGAACACGGGTAGTGAACTACTGGGTCAATTCGCCGAGGTGTTAGGCATAGGTAATCCACACTTCATTGAGCCTAAATCCTACATGCATCTAGGTCATTCAGTGTATAAGCTCAGTAAACTTAACATGCTTAGGCATGAGGAGGTTAAGGAGTGGAGTCTAAGCCTACTGAAGGCCCTTGAGTCAAGGGGCTTAAGGTACATATTCATGGATGAGGACCCCAATTCAAGGATAACCGTACTACAGAACATGAATAGGTACGTTGATAGGTGGATTGAGAAGCCTAGTAGTGAAGCTAACCCTTAGTGTAGTTCTCAAGGGCGCTGATTAAATTGGGGTTAAGCACAACACCGAAGGTATTGTCATTCCAGGCCCAGATACCTATGAAGACTGGGTTAATACTACTGGTTAATTCACCCAATACTTGACTCATGTAGACCGCTGGTGCAGTGCAGTTCCAGGTGAACTTCACGTTCCAGTTAGCTGGATCAACGTAGGCTTTCTCATCACAGTACCTGAACCCAACCTCACCAACCATTACATTGAATCCACTTGACTTAAGGGTCTTAAGATTACTGATTAAGTACTCTGGGACAGTGACTACACCGTTCACGTACCTGTAATCCCAAATATCGTAACCAACTAGGGTTAAATTAGCCCCCTTAGCTAAGGCCAATACATCATTAGCATTCTCACCTCCACTGGCGTAGTAGAAGAGGCCGGCCTCAGGGAACTCGACTCTAAGCTCATTGTAAATCTTAATCATACTCCCCCTACAGGTTGCATTAGCCACGCATGCAGCCTCCTCACTGAAACCTATGTAGAAGCCCTTACCGCTTGGGTTAATCTTCTTCAAGTCCTGTAGTATGAATTGAGGCACATTAATGTAATCCAAGGTCCCCCTCCACTTATATGATGGTTGATAGATTTCGCAGAAGATGTTAATGAAGACGGGCCTATCCTCATTCACGTATTGCTGAATCGTGTATAGAGCCCAGTTTATCCAAGGCATTAAGGCTTGAGGATCATTACACTGGTAAGCCAGTACAACACCAGGTACAGCCCAGGGAGGCACGGTGTAGTTACCGGCACCCCACGGTACAATCCACAGTATTAACTTAGCTTCACCGATCGATGACACCGAATGATGCATCAGCAGTATGGTTAACGTTACGGTAATAAGTATTACCGCTAGGGCCACAGCCAGTACCGTTAACTTAGACATAGATTAATTAATACCTTAGGAATATTTAACAGTTGATTCATTAAACCCATGATTACTACTTTTTAATCAAACTAACCCACTACTATTGGTTTCCCATGCCCCGGGTAAATTACCTTAGGTTTAAGGCTCATTAACTTACTGAAACTCTTCATGGCCTCACTCATGTTTACCGTAAAACCCCTCGGCGGTAACACCGGCTTACCCTCACGTTCAACTATCGCATCACCACTGAAGAGGACCCCATCCTTAAAGTACGCTGTACTGCCTGGGGTATGCCCTGGCGCATATATGGCTTCATACCCCTCAATCACGTCACCATCATTGACCTTAAGATTAACCTTAACAGGCCTAAACCTAAATAAGCGTGAAACCAGCAATTGAAGGAAACCCGCAGCCCTAGGCTTCTCCTCACCCTCAATAACTCTAGCATCAGCCACCGATGCAACCACACTGCAGTGGAATTGCTTAACAATATCCCACGCATACCTAATGTGGTCAATATGGTAGTGAGTTATGAGGAGGTACCTAACCTCCACACCCTGCTCCCTTGAAATCCTCAAAACATCCCTAACCCTAACACCAGCATCAATTAATAAACCATTACTGGTTAAATAACTATTCGACATACCTCTTATTACGTAAACATCCATGACTACGAGTTAATGCATGAACTTTTAAAACTAACTTATATGGAGTAACATTAACCCTAATTCATTGAAATGAAGTAATAATGAATACTGTTTTCACGACTAATTAATGATCACTTAGTATATTAATTACCTTACCTGGGGGTTAGGTTTTTATTTACTATTTCCTCTCTTTTCCTGTGTCTTTTCGTGATGAGTTTTTGCGTTTGTTGAGGGAGGATGCTGGGTTTAGGGGTGAGGTTATGAGGCTTCTTGGTATTAATGATGTTAATGCCTCCTTGGCTCGATTAATTGAGTCTGTTAACGCATTAACCAATGCCGTCAACACACTCATTAAGGAGGAGACTGAAACTAGAAGCGAAATAAAGACACTACAAGAAGGACAAAATAAACTATGGGAGGAAGTCAAGGCAATAAGAGAGGAGAATAGTAAAATATGGCTTGAGATTAAGGCTATGAGGAAGAACTATGAAAATGCATGGATTATTACCAGGCAATTAAGAAGCGGTGTTAATATTGTTTCCAAGTATTTGGATAAATTGCTTGAGCGTGATGTTAGGCATTATTTACCCGTGTGGATTAAGGATAAGTTAGGCTTCAATGTTGATAAGCTTAAGAGGGTTGTGGTTGAGAATGTGGGTGGGTTTGATGGTTATGTTGAGGTTAATGACTGGATTATTGTGGTTGAGGTTAAGTCAACTTTAAGGGTTAGGGATGCTAATGATTTTATTAATAGGCTTGCCAGGTTAAAGGTGATTAAGGCTAATAAGAGGATTACCGCAGTGTTGGCTTATGTTAATGATGTTAAGGAGACTGCGGAGGCTATTAAAGTACTTAAGGCGTATGATGTAAAAGTGCTTAAGCATCATGGTGAGGATGATTTTGAGGAAGTAACTTAACTTATTGCTGTATTCTCGTCACCTTTAAGGGAGGAGTCTTCATTAATCTTCCTTAAGGCTTCCGTAACCTTACTAACCACCTCAATAGCCTCCGCCTCACTTAACTCCACTCTATGTGCCCTGTAACCACCACCGTAGTATGGTATTACGTGGACGTGGAAGTGGAATACCACTTGTCCAGCTGAGGGGCCGTTATTCTGGATAAGTCTAACACCATCAGCCTTAAGTCCATTAACCACCGCCCTAGCCATTAGTTTAGCAACCTTCATTACTTTACATAATGCCTCAGGGGGTATTTCGAAAATATCCCTGTAATGCCTCTTAGGCATAACTAATATATGCCCCTTATTTATTGGATACTTATCCAGTATTGCTATTACGTCATCATCCTCATACACCACATGGCCTGGTGCCTCCCTCCCTATTATCCTGCAGAAGATGCACTCATCCATCATTACCACCCCCTCACGGAGGTTATTTTAATTGTTCCCAGCTATTACCTGGGTTAAGGGTCGTAAGCCTTATAAAATCTAAAATGGTGATAGTGCTTGTGAGCAGTGTTAAGTTAACTTACCCTGATGGTAAGGAGTGGTACTTGATAATGGATGCAGTGGCGGTACTGGTTGAGGAGTCTGCCTTAACGGTAACTAAGGATGGGGTTAAGCTTAGGGCCCTTGACCCATCCAGGACGGCAATGGTTGACTTATACATGCCTAGGACTGCCTTCGACGAGTACCCTGACGTGGAGCAGGACATTAACATTGGCGTTAACTTCAGTGAGGTTAAGAAGATACTGCAGAGGGCTGGCAAGGGTAGTAGCGTCACCTTTGAGGTTGAGGAGAATAGTCTTAAAATAAGAATGAGTGGTAAGGTAACTAGGACTATTAAACTACCCCTAATAGACATTCCCGTTGAACAATTACCAACACCTAAGGTCATCTTCACGGTTACGGCTAAGTTAGCTAGTGATGCCTTGAGACAGGCGGTGAAGGATGTGGAGGTTATTGCTGATGCAGCTAAGTTTGAGGGTAAGGAGGATGGCTTATACATTAGGGCTAGTAGCGATAGGGGTGAGACTGAGATTAAGTTTGATAAGGGTGGGGAGGTGTTGTTTGAGTATGATAATAAGGAGACGGCTACGGCGACGTATAGTGTTGATTACTTATCCGATATCGTTAATAGGGCTTATCAAATAAGCGACATAGTCACCGTGGAGTTCGCCACCCAGAAGCCCCTGGCTTTAACCTTTGAAATATCGGGTGGTGGCACATTGGCGTACTTCGTAGCCCCAAGGATAGAGTAATGGATGAATCCCTCAGGTACATTGAGGTCTTATTCAAGAACTACTACAGGAATTACTTCAAACCCCCTGGTGTACCTAGGATTGAGAATAGGGAGGTTGCTTACCAGCCCTTCACTGGGCAATCAATGATTAGGCACTTGGGTTTCAGGAATTGGAACGATTTAAGGAGCTTCATTACTGAGAGGATTCCAAGGAACCTATACTTATCAAGCGCCTACTTCAACAACCCCTCAGCCGGTGAAATGGATGCTAAGGGTTGGTTGGGTGCTGACTTAGTGTTTGATATTGATGGTGATCACCTACCCACTGATAACTGCAGGGGCGTTGAGTTAGTTACCATTGAGTGTCTTAATGATGCCTTAAGCGAGGTTGTGAAGTTGATTGATGTGCTGAGGTATGAGTTCGGTATTGAGGAGAAGCACCTCAGGGTAACCTTCTCCGGGCATAGGGGTTTTCATGTTCACGTGGAGGGGCCTGAGGATGTGATTAATTTAACTCAGGATGAGAGGAGGATGATTGTTGATTACTTAACGGGTAAGGTTGATTTAACGAGGCAAATACTGGTTAATAGGGAGGGTAGGGCTACTGTGGTTGAATTAGGTCCATTTAACGCTAATCTACTGGGTAAAGTGTATGGTAGTGTTGGGAGGGTTTTCACAGAGGCCTCTAAACTGGGTAAGGTTACCGCTGGTTTAGTTAGAGATAGGAGTGAGGATATTAAGAGTGGCTTAACTGTTCACATTGATGAGGTTGTTACAATAGATACTAATAGGTTAATGAGAATGCCCAATAGTCTGCATGGTAAAACAGGCCTAATAGCCGTGGAGTTGAGTCTAAGTGACCTTGATAAGGGTATTGAGGCAATAGTGGATAAGGCAGTTGCCTTCAGGAAGGGTAACCCAAGGATTAGGTTAACGCAGAGGCTACAGGTTAGTAGGGTGCTTGGTGAAGTAATCCGGGTTAAGGAGCAGGGCGAGGAGGCCAGTGAACCAGCCTATGTGGCGGTGTACTTAATATTAATGGGATTAGCGCAATTAGCTGAGTAACCCTTACCTTTACTTAGGCTTGAACCAAGTGTTCAAGGCACTCCACTGCAGATGTTAATAAAGCTGTACGCAATCTATATAATCTATTTATTATGCTATAACATCTATGAATTATTCAACTGCTTACACCAAAACCTATATAAAGCCTAACCCCAGTAGCATACCCGAGGTGAGTCAAATGAGCATAAGTGGAGCCGTGAAGACAATAAGCACACTACTAAGGCCTAGGAGCAATGTGAGAAGCATCAATACGGTAACAAGCCCAACAGTCAATATAACTAATGATACACAAACTATGAGAGGAATCAATGAAGTCATTATAATACCAAGCCTTAATACACCAATAGTACTAATTTACGATAAGAAAAATGGCACA
Source organism: Caldivirga maquilingensis IC-167 (assembly GCF_000018305.1). Classification (NCBI taxonomy): domain Archaea; kingdom Thermoproteati; phylum Thermoproteota; class Thermoprotei; order Thermoproteales; family Thermoproteaceae; genus Caldivirga; species Caldivirga maquilingensis. The sequence goes on from NC_009954.1 coordinate 1,452,985, forward strand.
TACAGATTAGCGTAATTCACGCACTACGCGGTAAAGACGCATTACATATAGGTACTATTTAATAATATATTTATAAATAACATAACTTTCATAACTACAATTACTTCTGTTTTAACAATTCAAACTAAATGAATATTATTAATATTAAATACTGAGGCTGTGTAACGGAAATCTCCCGAAACCTCAGATGAAACCTGCGGAGTTATGTTTCACAGCGCTTGTCTCCATGACTTCAATAGCACTATTACGCATCCCAGTTGAATTATAGAAGATATTCCTTAGCGGGCCCGGTGGGATTCGAACCCACGACCTACGGCTCCGAAGGCCGCCGCTCTAACCTGGCTGAGCTACGGGCCCTCCACCAGTTAGGCTTAACTTAGGTTGTAAATTAATTTTTCACTCAATATGCCTTAGGGTAATTCAATACTTAGTGCAGTGAGGGCATACCTTAACGGCATATATAATTTACCTGATCCTTCATAGAACTTGGAGTATACTTCATAGAATGTTAACCTACTTGTCTGAATGAAGGTTAGGAATCCTTCCCCAGCAATGATTAGTGCATTGAGTAATATCATTATTAGTAAGCCGGCTGGGGTTAGTAACCCATATGTTAACGCCAGGTGGTACGTCATGTAGGTGAATATACTGTGCACCAATGCTATTATTCCAAGCCTCATGAATGATAAGGTATTGGCTATTGCATCCAGTATACCCTCTATGGTTAACCCAACCATTAACTCAGCGGCATCAACCTCAGTGTTGGGCATTGATTTAATGTACATGAATGAGCCGAAGAACCCACCGAAGCCTATAACCATTAATGCCGCACCAATTAACCTAACTTGGGGGGTTAATAATGCTGAGAATACCGGGTTTAATAGGGCTACCGGTATTATTCCAACATTCATCATGAGTAGGCCAAAGCCTATGAAGACCAGTGGAACCCAAGCCAGTGATAAGGCATCTAACCTGTGCCCAAGTCTAGCCCTATTCAGTGGCTTAAGTATCAGTGACATCACCAGTAGTGTGAAGCCGAAGAGCATTGCCAATGGTAGCACCCAGTTTATCCAATACTCGCTTATTGTACCATTAACGAAGACTCGGCCCCACGGTAGTATTGGCTTAATTAAATCCATTCCGAAGACTTCACCACTATTCAGTATTGAGAACACTATGGCCCAGGTACCCATCATTACGAATAATTGACCCCATAGATTAGCCTTCCCTGAAAACATCGCCCTAAGTATACTATTCCTACCATTATACTTAAGCACATTCATGAGTATACCGAAGAGTAGTAGTATTGCACCTTGTCCAGCATCTGGGAACATCCAGCCGAAGAAGACTGGGAATAATACGGCGGTTAATGTTACTGGGCTTAATTCACCATACCTTGGTATACCGTACATGTAGGTTATCTCCCTAAAAGCATTAATGGGTGTTGGATACTCCTCACTGGTGGGTGCTTCATGCGGGTTAATTGTATTAACTTGAATAATCCTGGTGAACTTCCTAACCCTAGCGTCAACGGCTAGGTCGGTTAAGGTCCTGTACAGGAAGTCCTCGAAAAGCTTCACATTCTTCTCAATCACAAAACCCCTAATAGTAACTAGGTCACTTACCTGCCTAGCCTCCTCAATACTGTAATTACAAGCCTCCTCCCTCTCCCTAATCATTTCATTAAGCTCATTCTTCAATTCACCCAGCCTCCTCTCCATTTCCCTAATCTCCCTACTAAGCAACTCCACTGACGCCTCCAGGTTTGTTAAATGCTCCCTTGGCGCCTTAACAATATTGTTGGATTCTGGATAATCCACGTTGCTCATGATTAAGTAGGCTGATAATTCATCACCTATGTTGATAACGTACCCCGAGTACTTATCTAGGTCAGGGGGTATTTGACCCTTAATTATGAATAATGAGTAATCTAGCGCCTTAAGCCCCATCTCCTTAATCCCACTTCTAATTAAACCATTATACGCCTCGATGAGTAACCTAAGCCTACTTAACCTACTCTCCATTTCCACCATCTGAGTCTTAATTGCATCAATCCTAGCAATAACCTCACCCCCCTCTTCAACGGCACTATTAACGTAAGTTTGAATAACATTCTCAGCAACACCTGCAGCCTCTAAAATACCCCTTATCACCTGCTTATTACTACTTATTAATGACTCAAGTTGACTCCTTAAGCTACTTATGGTTGCCTCAGTCTCCTTAACCCTGGCCTCCACATTACTTAAATCACTCTCAGGTAATTCAATTACCTTAACGTTATGCAGCCTAATGATGTCATTAATCCTCCTCAACTCCCAGGTTGGGGCAATTATAAGTAAGTGAATCCTATCATTAACTTCACCAAGCCTAGTTAAGACTACATCCTCAATCTGCTTAATGGAGTTCTCGAAGTCACTTAAAGCCCTATGGGGGGTCTCGACGACAATGTACCTAATATTCTTAAGCTGCATTAATCCTATTAGGGAATTAACGCTTATCATTAGCCTAAGTTTCGTTAACTCCTCTTCAGCATTATTTAGTGAATCCTCAATTTGCCTAATCCTACCTATCAATTCCTCACCATTCTTATACACTGAGTCTATGAAGTCCTTGAAAGAGGTTGCCTTAACCCTAAACCTACCTATTGATGGCTCCTGTTGGGTTTGACCATACCTTGATATTGTCCTAGCGGCTTCAGTCAATCTCCTAACGCTAGTGTAGGTTTCCTGGTCAATTGAGGGGGCAGGTAACTTAGGGGGTCTATCAATGGGCATGAATTCACCAAGTAAACCCACCCTGAATATTAAATCCAATGCCGCATGCCTAGGTACCGTTATCTTATACTCCACAATCCTCTCTATGGGCACATTAGGCTCACTGGGCTTGATTTTTAAGTTTAAATCAAATAGGTCCTCCATTTATTCTTAAATACCGAGTACGCATCATTAATAATTGTGATGAATGCGGTTGTATTTTAAAATACTGAAGCATACGCATTGAGCATGAGGTCTGGTATTGAGGTTAGGCAATGTGGATTAAATATCATTGATTTAGTTGAGGATTTGGAGAGGAGGATTTTCAGACCCAGTGAGGTCTATACTAGGGGTTTCCTGGAGTGGCTTTGTGAGAATTGCTCTAATTCATCATACGTAGCGGTTAAGGATGGGGTTTACGTGGGCTACATAATAACATGCATTGATAGGCCTGGTCAGGGGCATGTGGTTTCCCTAGGTGTTTTAGCTGAGTATAGGAGGATGGGGGTTGGTAGGCTTCTCATGTGTTCATCAATATGTAGGCTTAGGGGTATTGTGGATTCAATAGTACTGGAGGTTAGGGTATCTAATGATGCTGCAATTAACCTATATAGGAGCTTGGGATTCAGGATTCACCACACTATACCAGGCTACTACAGTGATGGTGAGTCAGCCTACTTCATGGTCCTTGATAATGAATACTTAAACCAAGCTTACTTAAAGTGTCAATGTGGTTCCGAACAAGGTTAACCACATCACCCTTAAGCCTACTCAACTCCTCCTCAGCCTCATTAATAAGTCTCCTACTCGGTATACTGCTTAACTTATCCTCATCAATAATATTCACGTTAAACCCCTTGTCAACGGTTAAATCAACTTCAAGATCAATGTAAATCACCCCATCCCAAGTAACCTCAATGGGTGTGTTAATATTCACGTAGGCGCCCTTGAATGAGCCATCGTGTGAAACGTAAATATGGGTTAAATGCCTTTCACCAATATTAATTACACTATAGGCTGCGTCACCATACTCCTTAGCTACATTAAGCCCATCCAATGTCCCACCAGGCTTCAACTCCCTCCTAATGATAAGTAACCCATTACTATAATGAACCCTCTCCCCAGGCCCTAGGTTAATGTGCTCTCCATTAACCTTAACGTGATGCACATTAATCGTGGATAAATTACTTAATGCGTAATTAGCCAGAGCTCTACCTAACTCATCCCTCATCTTTAATTCACCAACCAGGTACTCAGTGTAGTCAAGTATCTCAGTGTTCTTCATGGTTATCTTCAAGGCGTGGTGACCCTTAACCGTGGGTACAATGGTGTTCCTAATATCATCCAGCACCCACCTAGCCTCAGCATCCAGTATCACAGAGACTATGCATTCCCCTTCAAATAACATATCGTAGTCCCTTGCCTCAGCGATCTTAACCCTAATGGCGTTGACTAGGCTTATTGCCTCATCCAGCGCCTTCTCAGCATCCTCTTCACTGAGGTATTGGGCTGAGCTCCTCCACCTTATGCCTAATCCACCCAGTTGATTAATTTTACTTAACCCAACCCTGACAAGCATCATTTTAGCATCAGGATCCTTAATATGCCTACTAAGCCTAACCGTTGGGCTATCTATGACTCTGAGGTAACTGGTGGTTGGCATTATGTATGGGCTTGCCCTCAACTGCCCGGTTACATTAACCATGGTCACCGGTAACTTATCACCAGGCCTAAAGTAATTGGAACCCTCAAGTAGGGCTAAGACACCTGGTGCAACCTCAATGTGTCCATTATCAGCTACAACACCCATTATTACGCTGTATAATGGGACAGGCGGCTTATTGTAAGCTACGTCCCCAACCCTACGTAGTATGGATTCAAGAACCTTATTAACCTCACTGCACTTACCTATTATGAATAATGCCCCTGGGATATTCTCATCATCCTTAATAGTTACGTCAGGGGGTTCAGTGGAGTGAAGTATGTTGAATCTGCTTAATATGGTGTCAGTGGCTTGAACAATATCGTACCCATCCTCCAGCATAATCTTAGTTAGTGCTGTGGCGTAAATCCCCCTAACCCTTACCTTAGTCATCAGGATTAATGCAACTGGGGTTATTTAAACACTAAGTTATAATGTACCTAACACACCCCTGGAGTGAAATATATTGAATAATTAATGGTAACTTAACGTAAACTATGGTTAAAATTACCTTATAGTTAATATGATTAACCATAGGTCTTAAATACTTATGCCACGATTATTATTAATGAATTTAGTGTTAATTATTTCTCATTTTTTAACAACATAGTTGAGATTTCACATGGCTTAGTCTTCACTTGGGTTAAGTTTATGAATTAATCCTCAACCGAGGAACTTAAGTGAAGCCCAGTGGGTTTAAGGGTAGTGGACTTGTTTTCAGGGGCGGGGGGATTCTCGGTTGGCTTCAGGGATGCTGGTTTTGAGGTGGTTGCAGGCTTAGACATTGACATTGACTCAGTGAGGTCATTCAGCATTAACTTCCCTAAAGCAGTAACAATACGTGAGGACGCTAGGTTAGTTAGGGGTAGTGATATTATTAAGTATGTTGGTGACGTGGACGTGGTGGTGGGTGGACCACCATGTGAAGCCTACACTGGGGCTAATCCAAGAAGGATGAGTGATCCATTGGATAGGCTTTACATGGATGAGCTTGGTCAATTAACCCTGGAGTTCATTAGGCTTGTGGGTGAGTTGAGGCCTAAGGTTTTCGTGATGGAGAACGTGGCAGCCATAACTGAGGGTGGGCTTAAGGAGGCCTTAATCAATGAATTCAGGAGGGTGGGTTACGGGGTTATTCACTTCAATATACTTCACGCCGAGGATTATGGGGTTCCAAGCATTAGGAGGAGGGTCTTCATATCAAACATTGTTATTAAGCCACCTAAGGCAGGTAAGGTGATTACTGTCGCCGAGGCCTTAAGTGGCTTGCCTGAACCAACACCCCTAATCCCTAATCATGAACCAGTCACCGTGTCTGGGAGGAAGATTAAGGGTATTAGTAGGGTTAATTGGGGGCAAGCCCTATACACGTACAGGGGTTCTGGGGGAGTGTACAGGAACTTCATTAGGCTTCACCCAGGTAAACCAGCCCCAACGGTAATGGGTAGTGTCAGGTTTATTCACCCATATGAAGATAGGTTACTAACGGTGAGGGAGCAGGCTAGGTTAATGGGATTCCCAGACACCCACGTATTCACCGGTAGTAAGGATTCTCAATTCAATCAAGTGGGTGAAGCAGTACCACCACCCTTAGCTAAGGCAATAGCGGAGGTTGTTAAGCGGGAGTTAACGTGAATTAACCTATAATTATCCTTAGGCATTATTAAGCACGCCTCATTCCCTCTAACATTCCTCTAATCGACAGAGTAAGGTGAATGGTATTATTCAAGCTGCGTTAAGGCATTCTCATAAATTATTTCATGATTTTCCCCAGGGCTATACCATTATAGCTGAAACTTGAGGGCTTGGAATGAAGTAGGTGTTCAATGTAATGGCTTAAATTACTCCATTCTAATTACTTCAGCCGGCCTTATCCTAGTTACACTAATTAAGGGTGGTATTGAGGCTAGTACCCCAGTGACCAGTGCCGTGGCTAACCCCAGTGCGAAGAATTCAGGTACCGGTGTTATTACTATACTTATATTGTACCCTAGGTAGTTGATTAATTTAACCATGGCTACTGAACCATAGTAACCTGCAATTAAACCCAGTAAGCCACCTATTAAAGAGACTACAAGCACCTGGATTATGAATATTAGCATTACCTGTCCATTAGATGCCCCTATAGCCTTCATTATCCCAATCTCCCTCCTCCTCTCCCTAACGTTTATTAGAACCATTATAGCCACTATGAGTCCAGCTATAATAATGCTGAGGACTATGACTACGACGAAGAAAACGTTAATTAAGTTAACAACCTCATTAACACTACCTATTATTGACTGCTGTTCATAAACCTGGGCCTCAGGGATTATCTGCTTCATAGCCGTGTTAAGCCCATTTATTACCGTTGGGTTATCATGAATAACCTTAATGAATATGACGTTAACGAAGTCACCTGTATTTAATTGACTTTGAAGGTAACTTAACTGAGTGACTATCATGTAAACTTGAAAACCCAGTAGGCCACCGAATATACTTGAGAATACTCCAGAAACCCTGAGCTTAAGTACATTATATGTCCCGGAAATACCCTGGGGAACGTAAACGTAAATGTAGTCACCCGTACTAACATTCAATGCCTGAGCCAACTGCTGCGATACTATGCAATCACCACTACTCAACGGTAATGAACCTTGAATTAACTGGGGGTAGAAGTAGGTGAAGGAGCTTGGTGATAAGCCTATTAACGTAACATCATGGCCACCGGCAATGGCGCCCGTTAATATGGCTGGTGCAGCGTACTCAACGGTCTTTAGGCCATTAATCATGTTAACCAACTCCTCAGGTATGATTGCGGTTGAGGTGTACACCATTAGGTCAGCGGGTAGTATTGACTTAACCTCAAGACCCACAGTGTACTTAACACCATACGTAACAGTCTCAAGGGCTATTAGAAGCGCCACAGCAGTGGCTACTGCAACAATGGTCATTATAGTTAAAGCCCTCCTAGCCATTAAACCCCTTAACCCAATCCTAATAGCCATTAGGCTTGCCCGCGTATTCACGCATCTAGTGAAGGGGCTAATGCTTATAATCCTTTTTAAGCAGGCATTCATCCTGGGGGGATAGTGTTGACTGCTTCCCTTTACTGAATGTTGATGAATACGCCAACGCCTGAAAATACACTGCTCCCTAAGCTTAAGGTTAAGGATACTATGAGTTATTTATAAAATATACTATTGGAGAGTAATACAATACTTCACTTATAGGTAAAGTTTAAATGCACTAATTTATTAATAGGCATATGGCTAACTTAAGTGGTAAGGTAGCTATAGTTACAGGTGCAGGACAGGGAATAGGTAGGGGAATAGCCCTAAGGTTAGCTAGGGATGGGGCGATAGTGGTTGCCACTGACATTACGGGTAAGGAGAATGAGGTTGCTGAGGAGGTTAGGAAACTGGGTGGGCAGGGGATGGCATTAAGACTAGACGTCACCGATGGGAAAATGGCTGAGGAGGTTGCTAGGACTGTGTTCGATAAGTATGGGCACATTGATATCCTAGTTAATAACGCTGGGATCTATCCATTTAAACCATTCATGGAAATGACGTTTAACGACTGGTACAGGGTGATTAACGTTAACTTAAACGGCGTCTTCAATGTCACTAGGGCAGTGGTGCCTTACATGGTTAAACAGAAGAATGGTAGAATAATCAATATCGCCTCAATAGCCGGTGCAGTAATGGGCTTCATGGGTCTCACCCACTACAGTGCATCAAAGGCAGGCATAGTTGGTTTCACTCGGGCATTGGCGTTGGAGCTAGCCCGCTATGGTATAACTGTTAATGCAATAGCGCCAGGAGCCATAAATACACCGGGTGCTGCGACTGGTTCTGAGGAGCAGGTGAGAATGATGATTAACGCAATACCAATGGGTAAGCTAGGTACACCTGAGGACATAGCCTCTGCAGTAGCCTATTTGGCGTCGGATGAGGCAAGCTACATAACTGGGGCATTAATAGTCATTGATGGTGGATGGTCAATAACCTAATCTCTTCATTAAAACATCATAAATTATTGCTTTTAATAATGAATAAGGATAGAATTATTCAGCGCAGTAAATCAGTAACTTCATTACCCCAATCAAGGAATGAGGTGGTTATGGTGTTACTTTAATTTTGAGAATAACTCAGCCACAGTCCTAGTGGCTAACTTAGGTCTCCTATCCCTGGTGTATAAGCCCTTAGTATTCAGTATCACCCTCCTTGGGTTCTGTGGGGTCCTGAAGTCTGCGTAGTTCCATATGTGTAATCCCCTTACGTATGGTTTCTTTGATAATTCCTCAATATACCTCCTTAGGAATAATTCCTGGTACTCCTCACTCCAAGCCACTGGTGGGTCATGGTGTAGTCCAGTAACCCCCTCAGCACCAAACTCCGTTATTATTATTGGTTTATCAGGGTACCTTGAGTGAACCTCCTCAATAAGCTTAACAGCCTTAGCCACGCCAGTTTCAACATCACCAGTATCACTATACCACCCGAAGTATATGTTTAAGGCCACTGCATCACCAAGACCCAGCGCCTTATCGTCAAGGTGCCTGAATGAAGTATATATTACTGGTCTAGTGGGGTCAATGGACTTAACATGGTTCATTAACTCACCTAGGAATACCCTAGCCTCATCAGTAATACTGTTTGGTTCATTAGCAACACTATACATAACCACACTGGGCCTATTCCTATGCTGCCTAATCATCTCACTAATAACCCGCTTAGCCTTCTCAAGGTAATCACGGTTACTGAAGTGATGCTCCCTAAGCCCAACCAATGGTGCCTCTAGGATTACGAGTACGCCGAATTCATCAGCTAGGTCTAGGTGGGCGTTGGAGTATGGGTAGTGACTTGTCCTGAAGGAGTTGGCGTTAATCCTCCTCATATTATAGTAATCCCTAATCAACACTGGCCCCGGTAATGCCCTACCGAATATTGGGTAATCCTCATGCCTACCGAAACCCTTAAGGAAGATTGATTCACCGTTAAGGTAGAATCCACCAGCCTTAACCTCAAATGTCCTAAACCCAATACGCTCAGTGACGGTGTCCTCAACATCATTATTAGTAATTAACCTAGCCTCAAGAGTGTAGAGTACAGGGTGTTCAATGGACCATGGTTCAAGACCCTTAACATAATCCTCAAAGGCACCCTCAACAACCCTACTGTAAACCACGCCACCAGACTTATCCAGTAGGCTTAACTCAAGTTTAAAGGGCCTTGAGCAATTAACCACTGGCTGAACCTTAAGGTATCCATCATGCCTAGTGGCAATGATTAAATCATCAATGAAGCAGCCGTGGGTGAACTCAACCCAAACAGGCCTCTGAATACCGCCGTAATGGTAGAAGTCGAAGTAGGTTGCATTCAAACCCTCACCGGGTGGTATGTTATCGGGCTTCAATGTGTTATCAATCTTAACAACGACCCTATTCCAACCACCGTAGTTTAGGTTGGGTATCTTGAATTTGAATAATGTGAATGAACCCTCATGCTCACCAATAAATACCCCATTAACCCAAACCCTACTCAAGTAACCACTACCCTCGAAGATTATCCATGGTGTTAAGCCATTAAGCTCCCTAGGCACGTAGAAGTCCATTAAGTACCATGCAACACCACTGTAACCATCCCAATCAGGATTCTGCTCATTCCAGGAGGCTGGAACATAAATATGATCACTGGACTCAAAACCCTTAAACCAACCATTAGACTCACCGGCATTACCAGGATCAAGCCTGAAACCCCAAAAACCATCCAAAGGTATCCTAGGTCTAACACCAGTAACCATAATTACAGAGCATCAGCGAGTTTTAAAGCATTAATGTTAATTATGTTCAACCGGTAATTTAGTTAATTACTTTGAAGAGGTGTATGGGCGTGTCGTTGCCTGAGTTAATTAAGCTACTGAGCTTAAGAGGGAGGAATAGTGATTTTAGGCTGAGGGGAATTATTAACCTACCACTGCTTTTATTACTGCTTTAATTCGTGTATTCGCCTTTACCTTAACCCATGTTGCTGGATTACTCACAGTGTTTAATCCCTTGCTTAACTGAATTACCTCAACATCATCATCATGTAAATCAAGCTTCATGTTTAATTCAGCATCACCACTTACTGAAATCATTAACCTACTGGCTTTGGGCAAGTAGTACCATTTGCTTTCCGTGCCATTGAATACTCCTCTTAATTCACCGTAGCTTGATGGATTGAATACCACCTCATCATTGATGTATATTGCCCAAATCTCATGCGTATAACCCTCCTTCTTAGTATCAGGCCTATTGCTCCAGGTATCCCTAAATGAGGCCACGAGTAATTTAGGCTTCCCATCAGGCATCACTGTGTAGTGTGGGTGACCTATTTGCGTGAATGAATCCTCAACACCAAGTAGCGGCATTAATGAAGCCTCTAGGATACCCATGTTGGCTAGGTCACTTATTGAATTTAACTCATCTAATGCTGGGCCAATGTATGTTTGCAGAACCCACCTGTTGGGTGAATCAACCTCAACGAATACTTGAAGCCTTGGCATTAAGGTGAAGTCAATGACATCATTACCCCTACCCCAACGCCCCAATTCACCCCAATCCTCAACCTTAAGCGTATTCAAGTCATCAATACTCCTAATTGCAAACACCCCGATTGCACTTGAGTCGCCAATAGGCGTTACAGCTATAGCATCCCTAATACTCCCATAAGCACCAGTGGGTTTAATGGGTACTCCTGAATCCTTACTAAAGCCCTCAATAAGCTTCCTATACCCCTTAAGATTCCAGTCATGGTCAAAAACGAGAATGTAGGCATCCTTACCGTGGGTTGAGGTTACGTAGAATTCATCCCTAGCCGTATTGTAAATACCCCTCACTGCATTATTAGTGTAATCCACCTGCTCAGGGAAGCTTGAGGGGAGTATTTTCTTCAATTGGCTTAAGTCAACGTTAAGGGACTCATCAATAGGTGCAACAAAACCCTCCCTCTTAAGGCCAGTGGGGTCACTCCAACCAGTGAAGAGTAACCAATACCTATCCCTCCTAACATCATAAATCACATACGGTGTCCCAACACCACCCTTAAGATCATTAACCGGAACCCTATAGGGGAGTAGTACTGGTTTAACGAGAACCATAACCTAATAATACATGTGAATTTTTAAATATTGGGGTTAGAGATGCATTCAGGAATAATAATCCTTATGCTGAATTACATTAAAGTGGTAGGCGCAGTAAGTATATGAAATGCCTCCCTATTTCCTCTATTTTAACAAGGATTATTGCAATATATGCCTTATGTGATGTTTCATACCGCTTACGCATAAATGTTAATAAACCGTTGCAATGAGTGCAGCTAATGCAGCCTTACATTGAGTTGGTTAGGAGGTATGTCTATAGGAGGATTCTCATTGAGTTTGGTGATGATGAGTTAGGTAAGTTGGCTGTGGCCATTTTTAACACGCTTTTAAGTAGGGGGGAGGCTATGACTGATGATAAGTTGACTTCAATTGTCGGCTACAATGCTATTGATGTTAGGAGGATTCTCCAAGCCCTATACAATATGAGGCTTGCCTCAGTGGTTGAGGAGTTTAATGAGGCGGCCGGTAGGATTGAGCAATCGTGGTCCATTAAGGATGAGGATATTAGGAGGTTTCTAATCAACCTAATAGGTGGTGTTTTGGATAAGGTTGGTGTATTAATGCAACAGTTAACAAATACACCCATCTACATTTGTCCCAAGTGCTTTAAGAGGTATAGTGAGGATGATGCCTTAATGTATGATTACAAGTGCCCATTAGACAGGACTCCACTGGAGTACATTAATCCAGCGGATTACTTAACAGTGCTTGGTGCTGTTGAGGCTAGGCTTAAGAAGATGATGGAGTCCGTCAGTAAGGGGAGTGTATAGGGTATTACTGTTTAATGGGAGAGTTAGATTTTAAAGGGGCCCAGTAGTCGGGTCGAGGGCGTTCGTGGGGGAAACAATAAACTCCCAGTCAACGGTGGTTTACAATAGAGAGAGGGGTCAATTAGAGTTAAAGGTCTCATACCCTGAGGAGAAGTACCTATGGAACAGTGACCTTCACCCAACGCCAATACGTAAGAGGACCTGGGGCTGGTACACTTATGCAGCAATATGGTTCAGCATGGCCTTCATAGTGCCAAGTTGGTCACTGGCAAGCCTCGGCTTATCCTTTGGCCTAGGGGCGGTGGAGTCAATACTAGTCGTCTTCCTAGGCAACCTAATAGTCCTAGTACCAATGATAATTCAATCCCACGGTGGCGCAAGGTACGGTATACCTGAACCAGTTTTAACTAGGACTAGGTGGGGTGTCTACGGGGCTGTTTTCCCCAGTTGGATAAGGGCTGTGATCGGTGCCGGATGGTGGGGTATTGAGTCATACATTATGACTGAGGCCGCAGTAGGCATTTACGCGGTCTTAAGCGGTAAACTACCGGTTATTGAGTCCCTTGTGGCTAAGGGTGTTGCGTCACCATTCACAATAAGTATAGCCTTCCCTCAAGTCTTCTGGGTAACCTTCATTGCAATAATAATTCTTCAACTAATCCTACTATACCACTCCCCAGTGCCTAATGCTCAACCAGCCTTAAAGTGGTTTGCAAGGCTCTCGGCACCGTTAATACTGGCCGGCTTCCTTGCACTATGGCTACACTTCATGTCAGCATCAGGTTGGAATTACGGTAACATATTCTCAATACACAGTAGCCTAAGGGGCTCAGCCTACTGGCTGGCTTGGTTAGCCTTCCTAAACGCAAACATAGCCTACTGGGCAACCATGGCCCTATCAATGCCTGATTACACCAGGTTCGCTAAGAGCCAGGTGGCTCAAATGATTGGGCAGGTCCCAATGCCATTCATGATGCTTACAGTGGCTGTACTGGGCACCATGACCACTGGGGCTGTTATGAGGCTTACTGGTCAACCAATATGGGATCCAATACTCCTATCAACACTCTACATGGGGCCCATTGCCGGCGTGGTGGTTAATCTACTATTCCTCCTAGCCACCTTCGCTGTTAACGTATTCGCCAACACCGTTGGACCAGCCTATGACTTCGCCAATACCTTACCCAGGTACATAACCTGGTTCAGGGGTGTTTTAATAGTGGTTGCTGTTGCAGTGCTCCTAGGTGCATGGACATACTATGGCTCAGCCTACGGCTACCTATACAATTGGCTACTAACCTACGGTGGATTATTAGGCTCAGTGGAGGGTATTATAATATTTGATTACGCATTAATAAGGAGGTTTAAGTTTGAGCTTCAGGACGTCTTCCTAAGCCACGGTAGGTTCAGGTACTGGAGGGGGATTAACCCAGCGGCCTTCATAACCTTCGCCGTGGTCACCTTCATAATATACGCTCCAATACCGTACCACAGTATCCTATTCAATAATGCATGGGTACTGGCCTTCATATTATCTGGGTTAATATACACGCCACTCATGGTTTACTGGATAATACCCAAGTATCAGCCTCACTTAAAGGGATCAATATGGAGGGGAGGTTACGTATCCAGTGAGGTTAAGGAATTATTCAGTTAAATGCCTATAAAACCACTTATTCATTTAAAATCCCGGTTTAAGCCAAATTAACCGTGGTTGAGTTTAACCTAGGGGCAGACTTCGTGGACTTCGCCGCTGACGTAATGTACATTATTGAGGATAGGTTAGTGTCAATGGATAAGGCATTCCACTACGCCAGGCTTAGGCATAGGTTGAAGGCACCGCTTAGGGTTTACTATAATGCGGTTAGTGATGTTGTTAGGAATTACGCCTACTTATCCTTCATGGCTAAGCAACTGTTGGGTTCAAGCTCAAGGAAGGCTATAGCCAAGACCTGGCTACTCCTAAACACTAATGACCACTACTCCAGGAGGCTTAGGAAGAGGGTGAGGGGTAGGGTTGAGGGCGCTGAGGCTAGGTTAAGTGAGGTTAAGGATAATGACCCGTTAACGTACCTATCCATTAAGTACTCCTTCCCAAGATTCATAGTGGAGGAGTTGAGTAGGGGAATGGGGCTTAGTGAACTTGAGGATTACTTATCATCACTCAACAGGAGGGTTACTTGGCTTAGGGTTAATACGCTTAAGGTGGATTTAGATAAGGCCATTAGGCTCCTTGAGGATGAGGGGGTTGAATTCACTCAAAGTAGACTATACCCATTCATGCTACTGGTTAAGGGTTATAGGAGGCCAATGGGTTACTTAAGGCTATTTAAGGATGGGGCTGTGGTTCCCCAGGACTTGGCGTCGGCATTAGTGGTACTCAACCTAATGCCTGAACCCGGGGACGTGATTATTGATGCCTGCGCCGCCCCAGGTATGAAGACTAGTCTAATAATGCAGTTAACTGATAATAAGGCTGAGGTCATTGCTATTGATGTTTCTAAGAATAGGTTGAGTAAAATGAGGTCAATATTAAGGAGAATGGGTGTTGATGACTCAAGGGTGCATATAATGCGTTCAGACTCAAGTAGATTAAGGTTAACTGGGGTTAATGTTAATAAGGTGCTTATTGATGCACCATGCACCTCAAGCGGGGCAGTCTCAAAGGATCCGGGAATTAAACTAATACTAGCCAGTAATCCAGGCTTGGTTAAGCGTCAATCACTGGTGCAGTCATCAATACTACTTAACTTAATTAACCAGCTTAAGGATGCATCAATAGTATATGCTACCTGCTCAATACTACCTGAGGAGGGTGAGGAGGTTATTGAGAGAATTAACTCATCAAGTAGTGTTAGTTTAGTTAAGCCCAGTGTGGGTGATTTAAGTAACGGTTACGTGAATTACCCTGTATCAAGCGTTGTGGGTAGGGTAATGCCCCATATTCATAATGCTGAAGGCTTCTTCATATCAAAGCTCACCATTAACTAGCCTAACCACTACCCCAACCCCCACCACCAGGTGTCTCAACTATGACCTCATCCCCAGGCTCCAGGTCAATGGTTACTTTACTTGGTAATTCCTCAACACCATTAAGCCTCCTCACAGTAACCCTACCTGGTTTCCCATCTCCACCACCCTGTAATCCCCACGGCCTAGTCCTGAATCTCTCAGCCATTATTGAGAGCCTAGCCTTAGTTAACACCTTAAATGACCTAACCACCCCATCACCACCCTTATACTTACCGTAACCACCACTACCCTCCCTAATCCTGTAAGCCGTGAATAATAATGGGTACTGCCTCTCAGCAATCTCAATGGGTGTATTCAAGGTGTTAGTCATATTAACATGAACACCACTCACACCAGGTTTCCCAGGCCTACCACCAGTGCCTCCACCCACTGTTTCATAGTAAGCCCAGTAGCCTCCATTGGGTAATGCGCCGCCAATCATGATATTCATCATGGTTCCGGAGCCGGCTGCTGGGACACTGTTAGGTAGTGCATTGGCTAATGCCTTAAAAACCACATCCGCAATCCTCTGGGTGGTCTCCACATTACCCCCTGAGACTGGGGCTGGTTTCCTTGGGTTAACCAGGGTGCCTTCAGGTGCATTAACATTGATTACACTGTAGAAGCCTTCATTGGTTGGTACATCGGTTTGAATCAAGGATCTAATGGCGAATGAGACCGCTGAGAAGGTTACACCGTAAACCGCATTTATCGGGGCATCCACCTGCCCATGCGTCCCAGAGAAGTCCGCGGTAATGCCCTCATCGTTAATACTAACCTTAACCCTTATGGGTAGTAATTCATCCCCCAACTCCATGTAGTCAACAGCATTATAATCACCCCTAGGCCACTTACTAATTTCAAGTAGACTCAGCCTCCTACCGTATGTAATGCTCTCCCTCCATGAGTTAACAACCTCATCGACACCATACTTACTAATCAACTCCGCAACCCTAGATACACCCACTGAGTTGGCTGATAATTGAGCCATAATGTCCCCGAGAGCAGCCTCAGTTGTTTTGAAATTACTCAATATTATGTTAAGGACATCACGCTTGAGTTCACCGTTATCCATTATCTTAACGGGAGGCAGTATTAAACCCTCCTCATACAGTGTCCTGGCGTTTGGATTAATACTACCGGGTACGGGGCCGCCTACATCAACGTGGTGAGCCTTATTAACAACGTAACCCACCAACCTACTGCCGTGGTATATGGGTTGAGTAACCATAACGTCGTTTAAATGTGTCCCTGAAATATACGGGTCATTCAAGACAACGGCGTCACCCTGCCTAAGCTCAACACCCTCCCTGGATAACCAGTCTAAAAGATTCCTAACACCAATCTTAAAGGAACCCAGGTGAACGGGTATGTGCTCGGCTTGGGCAATGATATTCCCATCCTCATCAGTAATTGCGCAACTGTGATCCATCCTCTCACGGATATTTGGGGAAAAGGCCGAGCGCTTCAATGCCACACCCATTTCCTCAGCTATGAATACTGATGCCCTGTAGATTATTTCCCAGGATACCATGGCGTCACCTCCTCATAATCACCTCCGCATTCCCACCAACCTCAGCCCTCCACCTAGGCGGCACCACTATTGTTGAACCATACTCCTCAATTACGGCTGGTCCCTCAATCACCTGCCCCATGGGTATGTCGCCACGCCAGTAAACGGGTGCTTCAACCCACTCATTAAAGAAGACTCTCCTAAAGCCCCTTGGCTTAGCCTCACCCCCCAGGTTCTTCACCTTGAACCTAGGCTTCAACCTTGTTACCACCGCGAAGACCCTTATGGTAACAACCTCAATAGGCTTACTCAACCTAAACCCGTAGGTTGCCTGGTGCTTATCATTAAAGGTCCTCTCCACGTCCTCAATCCTAGCAGGCCTATTCACTGGTATGGTTAATTCCCAGCCCTGCCCCCTGTACCTAACGTCAGCGTACCTGAGGAAGTAAGACACCTTGCCAAGCCTCTGGCTTAACTCATCCTCCAGCTTCATAAAACCCTCCTCTAAATCCCTTGGATACGACATCCTCACCTCAAACTTCTCATCAGCCATTAATAAACCAAGAGCGGAAAAAGCACCAGGCTCCGGTGGCACAATAATGGTGCTTACCCCTAATTCCTCAGCAATCTCAGCAGAGTGCTGGGGACCAGCACCACCGAATGCCATTAATGCAAAATCCCCTGGATTAAGCCCCCTCTCCACTGTAACAAGCCTCACTGCCCTGGCCATCTCAATATTAGCGAGTTTAATGGCGTTGAGAGCAACATCAATTGGATCACCCAGTCTACGCAGCCCTTTGATGGCGCCTTCCTTATTCAGCTTCATTTCACCACCAAGGAGGTAATCCCCAATTCTACCTAGGGCTAGGTTAGCATCAGTGAGCGTTGGCTCCACACCACCCTTATCGTAGCATATTGGCCCAGGATCAGCACCCGCGCTCAATGGCCCAACCCTTAAGGCGCCGGCTTCATCACGCCAAATAATTGTACCACCACCTGAGGATACTTCAGCAAGGTCTATGAATGGGAATCTCACCGGGTAACCGCTGCCCTTAACTAGTCTCCCATGGTGAACCTCACCGCCGACCTCATACTCCGTGGTTACCTCGGGTTCATGGTTAACTATGGATGATGCCTTCGCCGTGGTCCCACCCATGTCGAATCCAATAACATTCCTAACACTAATAATCCTTGAGAATTCCGCAGCGGCCACGGCGCCGGCTGCTGGGCCTGATTCAATTAATTGAACAGGCCTCTGAGTGGCTTCATCACTATCCACTAGGCCTCCTGAACTGGACATTATGAAGAACTTATCAATACCCAGCTCCCTAAGGCCCTTGGAAAACTCATTAATGTACTGGCTAACAATGGGCATTAAGGCAGCATTAACGACCGCTGTGGAGGTTCTTTCATACTCCCTAGGCTCTGGGGCAATTTTACTTGATAAGGCTACGTAGTTAAAGTACCTGCCTAATACACTGCCTGTAATCTCCTCATTACGTGGATTAATGTATGAGTGCAGGTAAGATACTGCAACTGAGTTTACGCCAAGGGACTTAGCCTTAACAGCATACTCCTCAACCTCACGTGGGTTAACCTCCTTAACCACCTCACCGTTAGCTAACGTCCTCTCCTCAATCTCAAACCTAAGCTCCCTGGGTACAAGGGGCTTAGGCTTCTCGAAGAATAAGTCATAGAGCCTAGGCCTATTCTGACGCCCAATCTCAATAACATCCCTAAAACCCTTAGTGGTGAATAAGGCAACCTTAGGCAACTCAAGACCCACCTGACCCAATAGGGCATTTGTCCCAATTGTGGTTGCATGCAGGACCTCATCAATACGGGCATTAATCCTCCTAAGACCCCCTAATACTGCTGCCTCAGGATTCCTAGGTGTACTAAGAACCTTAAAGGATTCTATTGAACCGTCATCACTTAAAGTAACGAAATCCGTAAAAGTACCACCAACATCAACAGCAACAATAACCATACAACCCATGGAGACGCAATAAGTTTATATCTTTTTCCCTCACATCAATAAAATGCATAAGTGGGAAGTACTATCACCAGGAGTACCGTTATATACTAACATGGGTTTCGTGGGGTACTGCACATCACTACTCGTAGAGGCGGATGGGTATCATGTAGTAATTGATCCAGGGCATTATGGAAATAGGGAGTATATGTTAAAGGCATTGAGTAGTAGGGGAATTAAGCCCAGTGATGTTGAGCACATAATACTCACACACGTGCACTATGATCACGCACTTAACATAACTCTATTCCCCAACGCTAAAATATACATATCAAAGAATGAGTATGAATACTCAATGAGTAGTAATGACCCATATGAAGTCCCCTTCTTACTACAATTAATGAGAAATAGACTGGTATTTATAAAGGAGGATGATGAATTATATGGAATTAAATTTGTGGAATTACCAGGGCATACGGCGGGTAGTATAGGGGTAGTGATTAATAATGATACTTTAGTTGCTGGGGATGCAATTAAGTATATTACAGAGGCTATTAAAAAATCCACAACATTTGCATACTATGACATTAATAAGGCTAATGCAAGCATAGTCAAGGCTATAAATATGGCTCACATAATAATCCCTGGTCATGATGCGCCATTTATGATTAAGGGAAATGAAACCATAGAGCCATTAAGCAATAAATCAAATAACTTCATAATATATTTGAGGAGTAAAGTAAATTTATCAATAAGTATTGATTTTTAATTGAATCATAATGTTAAGTCACTAAATAATGCTCCTAAATTATACCTTAATTTAACCTTGATACCTAGGTTTCTTATTACAGCCCATAGTGTGGCGCTATTACTACTAATCACTGGTTTACCTAATTGCCTTTCAAGATCACCTATTACTTCGAAGCTACGCCAATTAGTGCAGGAAATAAATAATGCGTCATAATCAGAGCCAAATCTCCGTGCCTCATTTAATGCAGTCTCATAGGTAATGCTGGGGTCCAGGGATCCAATCACTGTATTATCGGAGATACCGAGTCCCTTTATACTCACTACTTGGATGCCATGGGCTTCAAGAAACTCCCTTTCCTTAACATTCAATTCATCAATATATGGCGTAACCACCAATACTTTACGTGCATTAAAATAAGAAAGGGCATCTATTACGGCGCCAGATGTGGCTACGGCTGGTATTTCAGTTATATCTTCAATTCTACGCTTAATCTCTAGATGATGATTGGGGCCTTTGAATAAACTCCCTGTGGTGCATGCATAGGCTATTATATTTACCTTCGCAGTGCCTAATTCCTGAGCTGCACGCTCTGTTTCCCTCTCCATTTCCTTAAGGCCATTTAACGTGACTTCCTTCAATGTTATTCGTGATGTATGCACTGTAACATCAGGCTCAAGTATAGTTCTCGTGAATTCCCTCTCTACTGTGGTATTTGATGATGGAATAATAGTGCCCAGTTTAATCCACATAATTCATAACTATGCATAAAACTTAAAAATTTTATGTGTACATAATATGATTGACCTACTATGGTATCAATGAGAACCAAGGCAATAATTAGTACAACCCTTGGTATCGCCTTTGAGTGGTATGACTTCTTCCTATACAGTTTACTAGCCCCGGTGATAGCGCAAGTGTTTTTCCCAAAGACTATACCTGTTTTATCACTGGCTTATGCCTATGTTGTACTCTTCATAGGATTCGTGGGTAGGCCGGCTGGGGGCTTGATCTTTGGTTATATTGGTGATAAATTTAGTAGGATACGTGCACTATACTTCACATTGCTCATCGCAGGGATATCAGTATTATTAGTTGCAATATTACCTACGTATCAACAGATTGGTGTAGCGGCACCAATATTATTAGCAATACTGAGATTTGCTGATGGCATAGGGCTTGGTGGCGAATGGGGTGGTAGTTTCTCCCTAACCTCAGAGTACATAAATCCAAATCTAAGGGGCTTTTTCTCAGGTCTTCTCCAGGCTACCGTACCCGTGGCATCTTTATTAGTAAGTGGATTCACACTATTATTCACCTCACTGCTTGGTGAAAGCGGCTTCTACGCTGTTGGCTGGAGGTATGTCTTCGCAATAGGCTTCATCATATCAATAATCGGCGTCTTCATAAGATTTAGGGTTGCTGATTCCCCAGTTTTTCAAAAACTCGTGGAGACGGGCAGGGTGGTTAAAAACCCAATCTCCGGGGCGTTCAGGAGGTATTGGAAATTAATCCTAATGGGTTTATTCCTAGTAGGCATAGTAAATGGGGCTTATTACTACCTAAACTTCGCCTTTGCACTGGGTTACGCAACAACCATTGCTAAGGCATTTCATAAACCCTACGTACCCTACTCCGTGGTCTCAGAGGGAGTATTAATATCCTCCCCAGTATTGATAATACTTGCACTAGCCTTCGGCTATCTATCAGATAGGATTGGTAGAAGACCCTTAATATTAGCGAATGCAGTAGGCGCAATTGTTTTCATAGCGCCATATTTACTAATGCTACTAAGCGGCGACCCCACGCTTGTTATGAGCGCAATAGTGCTTGGTGGATTAATTTTCTGGTTGATTTCAGGTGCCATAACGCCCATAGTACTTGTTGAAATGTTCCCACCTGAGGTTAGGTATACTGGTATTTCCACTGCTTATCAAATCGGTGTGGGATTCATAGGTGGTTTATCACCATACATACTAACATTCATGATATCAGCATTACATGATATCTTCTGGCCACCACTTATCTATACAGTGGTCCTGGGATTAATAGTCCTATTCATAGGCATAGTACTGGGTGAAACCAAGGGAAGACTACACGTGGGTGAGGAAATCCTAAGACAGCAGTGATGCTGTAATTCAGTTTTCAGTTTAAAATCAGGTGAGTTTTTGCGGGTTCTCCTTAATCATTACCTCCACATCATCTGGAGATAACCCACCCTCAATCAATTGCCTCACAAATTCCCTAAGACCCTCAGTTGGTGGTGGATTATGCACCTGCCCTAGGTCTGAGCTAATTATGTTATGTTCTACTCCAGTCTCCACTATCATTCTTACGTAATCATTTACGGTAACTCGCTTAGCTAGAACATTCTCAAAGGTTCTTTCCAAGTAGGCCCCATGGTTAGCCAGCTCCCTTTGCTGCTCCAACGTATACCTAGTTGTAGTGAAGTCGGGGTGCGTGATAATTACCTTTCTAACACCCTTCTCAAAGGCCCTCTTAACTAGTTCCATACCCTCAATGGGGCTTAGGTGACCTGTGGCCAGTACCATGTCGTACTGCCTTATTAATTCAAGTACCTCATCAACCACAGGCTTTATTTTACCTTCAGAATCAAGTACAGTTAATCCCTCACCAAGTAACCCCCTACTACGCAGCTCCAACTGCATACGAGCCCACGCCGGTGGATGAGGATGATTTTCCCATTTACTTAACTCCCTATGCTCATTCAACGAATCCACGGTGGGAAACCAAACGATTAATGCACCTAACCTACCCGCTATATCAACAGCCCTTGGATTTAATCCACCCACAGCCTCATTTAATACAATACCGCCAAGGACCCTTACCCCATCAACAATCCTATTAACCAAGTAAGCCCTATCATGGGTTGGCGTATAATGGTTTTTAATAATAAAACCACTAAACCCATTACTCTTAAATAACTTAGCCATTTCTAAATCATTAAGAAGCCTAGGTACTGCATCAGGTCCTGTATGCACATGCATGTCAAAGGAGCCCCTTAAGACTTTCTCAAGTGTAACCACCATTACTATGATTCAGTTGAATAGTGTTTAAAACTGTTGACTCTACTCCACCTCAGGTTTAATGACTGTTAATAATAAGCATGGTTAAAAAGCCTTTTATCCTTCTTCATGAGCCATAATAGAGTAGCTTCCTTAAAGGGGTAGCACCCAAGACCTTAATGGAACCCTCGGTTCTCTAGGATGGGAGTAGGTTAGATATTTAATATCTTAAGTCCTCAATTTACTGGGCAGTAGTAGCTTCTGCCTCTCAGTGAAGTAACCCCTAGCCTCCCTAACTAGGCTCATTATGGCTTGGGGTTGTTGAGATGATTTAGCGGCCTCAAGTATGCTCTTGGCTGAATTAATCAATGCTAAATCATACTTAACCAAGTTCTCCAAGTCCTCTGGGTAAACCTTAAACCTATCATGCATTCCAGAATCCCCTAATGGGGCGTTGTAAACCTCCATTATCAGTTTCCTAAGCTCACTGAGTAATGCCTCATACTGTTGAATAATTGGGTTGAATGGATCTGTTTGAGCTATAGCCGCCTCATTAGCCTCAATAATGCTCCTAGCCTCCTCAAGAATCTGCGTTACGGCTTTCCTCACCAGGAAGTCATCTTGCCTAATCAAGTCCTTAACCTTATAACCCCTGAAGCCTGGTACCATTAATTGAAGCCTCTCCAATGGTGTTAACGGTGACTCAGAGATGGGGGTTCCCTGTCCACTACCTTGATTACTCACGTCCCTCTTCACTGGTTGAGTGAATTTAAGGCTTACTCAACTTAACGCCCAGGTAACCACCCAGTAGCCCGGCGATAATATTAATAACTATGAATAACCCAGCCCTAGTCCTGAAGGGTCCATTATAAGAATCCACTATAACCGTTAAAATAGCCTCGGTGACTATGGTGTATGCGGCTATCCTCATTGTTGGTGCAAATAACTGCGTATTATAACCCATTAGGTTCTCCGACCTGTAAGGCTTAACGAAGATTAATAATACTCCGTAGAGGGCTAGTATTAGGAGTAGGTTGACCCAAAGCCCCCTGTATATTGCCCAGAGGGGGCTAATAACTACGGGTACTGGGTAGAATACGTCGGCTAGGAGTTCAAGGAGTATTGTTAATATTGATACTGTGAATGAGTACCCGATTCCAGCAACCGCCCCGTATCTAACATCCCTAGTACTCATAACCCCTACTACTCCTCCTCCCTCCTCTCCCTAGGCTTCTCACTGGGCTTAACGCTTGGTGGAATTTGCTGAATCTGGGGCAGTACACCAGCCCCACCGATAACTAGGTTTATTGGGTAGTAGGGTACGCCAAGCATCATGTTTGTTGCAGCTGGGTCTGAGCGTTGAGCCATTATTTCAGCTAACCTAGCCCTAATGGCCGTGGTTGGGTCTAGACCAATGGCAGTGAACTGTATTATCCTCCTCATGGTCTCATCCTCAGGCTCAAGCCTAACAATCCTGCAGGTGAGTAGGTTAACACCCATCTCATCCATCACTGACCTAAGGGATGCTGTTACGGCGTCGGTTACCTTATGTAGATTAGCGTAGATCTCGCTTAGTGAAGTCATGTTAAGCACCTGGGAGACTGATTGATCAACTATAGGGGATAGGAATACTGCGAAATCATTAACAGTGTACTTAAGTTCACTGAACTGGATTGAGTTAATGAACTTAACTGGATCTGATATTACGAAGTAGTAGGCTACCTGGTATCTCATTGGTACAAGCTCCTTAGTTTGCGTTGAGCCCTCACTCCTAGCCTCATGGCGAGCAGTGCTAACGTAAAGCACCTCCACCTCCCATGGTAGGTTACCTGAGTATTGAAGCCTGGCGAAGAATTGTGAAACAGGGTTAGCTGGGGTTTGTAGGTCATGGGCACCTGGGTCAAATACACCCGTTATCTGGCCTTGGAACCTGACTACTGCTTTCTGGTTTGAGTAAACTATTAGCCTTGACCTAGTCCTCACGTCAACTGAATGATACTTGACGATTAGGTCATTAGGACCCATTTCGTCAATACCCTTTTCATTTACAGTTGATATTACCTGTGCCCTTATAGACATGATTTAAGGTAACTAAGGCTTACTTATAAACATTATTCAAACCCAGTTCATTATACTTATTCATAGTGAGGAAAAGAAAACTCAAGGCATGGGAAGGATTCTAGGCGCCTTCATGCTTCCTGTCCCTAAGGATGAGTAATGAAAGGAGGGAGGCTGAGGGTTTTCGTAAGCATGTTCATTATCATATTTAATAATAGGGGAATCGGTATTGAGAATTATTATTTATAGTAATACTGCCTGGGTAAGGGACTCATGGTTAAGGATCATTAGTGTTAATTCTAATGTTGAATGTAGTTTATTTACAATTAAGGCTAAACTACGTGCCAATAGGTAATGCTTATATACCCTCAGTAGCCGTGGCATTGATGAATAACCTCCAACATACTTAATGGCAATCCCATCCAAGGGACGACTCGTGGAGCCTGTCATGAGTCTCCTAAACTACGTTGGCATTAAGCCTCAGTCAATGGATGATAGGGCCCTTGTACTCCCAACAAGTTGGCGTTCACTCAGTTTAATAAGGATTAGGCCAGAGGACATACCCAGTGTTGTTGAGTCAAACTCAGCCATAATGGGTATAACGGGCCTAGACTATGTTGTTGAGAACGGTGCCTCGGTGAATGTTGTTGAGAGGCTTGGGTTCGGTAGGGGGAGGATTGTTATTGCTGTGCCTTCAGGTTCAGGGATTAGTAGTATTGATGAGATTAAGGATGGGTTTAGGTTAGCCACAAAGTACGTTAACATAACAAGCGCCTACTTCAGTAAACTGGGTAGGAGGGTTAGGATTGTTAGAATATCCGGTAGCGCTGAAGTAATGCCACTGCTTAATGTAGCTGACGGTATTGTTGACGTTATGTCAACTGGCACGACGCTTAGGCTCCATGGCCTTAAGCCAATTGGCGTAATCATGGAGAGTGAAGCCGTCTTAGTTACCCCAAGGGAATTGAATGGTGATGAGAGGGAATTCGTGGATAAATTCCTAATACTAATGAGGGGTGCCTTAGCGTCAAACGGTAGGAAGCTAATCCTAATGAATGTCCCTGAAGAGGACTTAGCCGCGGTGCTTAAAGTCCTCCCAGCAATGGAGGGGCCCACTGTGGCTGATGTTGCATCAGGTAAACCCATGAAGGAGGTTATATCAGTTGTCCCAGAGGAATCAATACCTGACCTACTCCCACTGTTGAAGAGGGCTGGGGCTAAGGATATATTAGTGTTGAGTATTGAGAAGGTGATACCGTGAGTAGGCTAGTAATACCATCAATTGACTTAAGCAATGGCCTAGTGGTTAAGAGGGTGAGGGGGGTTAAGGGTAGTGAATTAGTTAAGCTAAACCTAAATGAGGCATTAAGCCTAGTTAAGGATTACCCATTCATACACGTTGTTGACTTAAATGGGGCTGAGTTAGGTAAGCCTATTAACGTGGATTCAATAGCAAAGATAGGGGCCACTGTTAACGGGAGGTGTGAGGTTGGGGGTGGGGTTAGGGTTATTGAGGATGCTGAACTACTTCTAAAATACTGCTCAAGGGTCGTACTGGGTACCGTGGCCGTGGAGAACCCAGCCTTACTGCTTAACATGATTAATAGGCTTGGGGTTGATAAGGTTGCCGTATCCCTCGACACTGATGGTGAATGGTTAATGACGAGGGGATGGGGGGTTAGGGCTAGGAGGATAATGGATGCTTTAAGCAACCTACCCAGGGTTAGTGCAGTGATCTACACTAACGTGAGTGTTGAGGGTACTGGAATGGGGCCTAGGGTTAATGGTGAATTAGTTAAGAGGCTTAGGGATATTGGGAAGGAGGTCTACTACGCAGGCGGCGTATCAAGTTGCAGTGACGTGGAGTACCTATGGGGCTTAGGCTTTGACGGAGTCATAATAGGCTACGCACTCTACGTTAAGGGGGTGAGGTGCAGTGCCTAGGAGCGCAGTGGTTGAGCGTAGGACTAAGGAGACTGAGGTTAAGGTTGAGTTAAGCCTAGAGCCAGGTGAGGTTAACGTTGACACACCGGTTAAGTTCCTTAACCACATGGTTGAGACACTCATATTCTACATGGGGGCCTCAGGGAGGGTTAAGGCAATTGACCTAAGGGGCTTCGATGACCATCACGTTGTTGAGGACGTCGCCATAGTGCTTGGCTCAACCCTAGATAAGGCACTCGGCGATAGGACTGGGTTAGCTAGGTTTGGTTGGGCTATAATACCCATGGATGATGCATTAACCCTAGCCTCAGTGGACCTGGGTGGTAGGGTTTACTTCATGTTTAAGGGCTCCTTCACAAGGGAGACCGTGGGCGACATGGCTACTGAAATGGTGCCCCACTTCATTAGGAGCCTAGCCTCATCACTCAGGGCTACAATACACGTTAACGTAATGTGGGGTGAGAATAACCACCACATAGCCGAGTCCGTGTTTAAGGCATTGGGCTTAGCCATTGGTCAAGCGATACAGGTTAAGGGTGGTGGAGTACCGAGTTTGAAGGGGGTTTTATGACTAGGCCAATTGGATTGGTTAGGCGTATAATACCCTGCATGGATGTTGACGCAGACATTGTGGTTAAGGGGGTTAACTTCGAGGGGCTTAGGGTAATGGGTGATCCAGTGGAGTTGGCTTCAAGGTATGAGGAGGAGGGGGCTGATGAATTATTCCTACTAGACATAACCGCCACAGTGCAGGGTAGGTCAACATTCCTTGAAACAGTACGCAACGTGGCCGCTGCAGTAAGCATACCCCTAGGGGTTGGTGGGGGTATTAGGGGTATGGAGGATGCTGACGCAGCCTTCAAGGCTGGTGCAGATAAAGTTAGTATCAATACTGCAGCGGTTAAGGATCCCAGCATAGTGGCTAAGTTATCTAGGGAGTATGGGTCCCAGTCAGTGGTTGTTGCAATTGACACCAGGAGGATTAATAATGAGTGGAGGGTTTTCATAATGGGGGGTAGGCGGGAAACACTACTTAACGCCGTTGATTGGGCTAGAACAGTTGAGGAGCTTGGGGCCGGGGAATTACTGGTGACTAGTATTGATGCTGATGGAACCAGGGCAGGCTACGATATTGAATTATACAGGAGGTTGGCTGATGCAGTTAACATACCGGTAATAGCAAGTGGAGGTGCTGGGGAGCCTAGTCACTTCCTTGAGGTTCTTAAGTACGCTGATGCTGCATTGGCTGCAAGCGTGTTTCACATGGGTGTAATAAACATCTCGATACTCAAAGCCTACTTATCAGAGTTAGGCATTAGGGTACGCATTTAGCCTATAAATGAATCCTATTCACGTACCTGGCGTCGAAACAGGACCTAGTACCTAGGTGGCATGCGTTACCCACTTGGTAAACCTTAAGCAGTAATGCATCACCATCGCAGTCAATCCTGTAATCAATTAAATACTGGTAGTGGCCGCTTGTCTCCCCCTTTAACCAAAGCCTCCTACGGCTTAGGGACCAGTAGTGAACCATTCCTGTGGTTAATGTTTTGAAAACGGCTTCCTTATTCATGTTCGCAACCATTAACACATCCTTAGTTAAGTAATCCTGGGCCACGGCCACGACGGTTCCATCAGTATGCCTATACAGTAGGGATTCAGCAATCTTAGAAGCCTCCTCTGGGCTTAACTTAAGTACATTAACACCATTAGGCAGCATTAATGAAGCCTAATTAAGGCTGCTTTAAAACATTATTGAAACCATGATTCACCTCCTAGCTAAATTAACTAAGCCATTCAGAATACTTAAGCCTAATTTCCCACTCTTCTCAGGGTGGAATTGGGTACCGTAGGTGGCGTTACCCTCATCGCAGAGTACGCTCAGTATTGTTGAGTCACCGTACTTAGTGAAGCCGACAAATGGGGGTTCATTAACCGGGTTAACCACTGCGTAACTATGCATGAAGTAGTAGTAACCCCTAGCCACCCCTAGGTTACAATCCCCACTTAACTTAACGTAATCCCAACCAATGTGAGGCACCCTTGGCCCCCTAATCCTATTAACCCAACCATCATACCAACCCAAGCCCCTTAACTCCCCCTCATCACTACCCTTGAACATTAACTGTAGGCCTAGGCATATGCCCAATATGGGTGAACTCCCCCTAACCCTGTTTAATTCATCAGTTAACCTACTTAAATTAACCATAGCTGAGTTAAAGGAACCAACCCCAGGGAGTATTACGGCGTCCACGCTCCTTAAGTCAGCGGTATTATTGATTAATAGTGGTTCAGCCTCAATCCTACGTAGGGCATTGAAGATGCTTCCAACATTACCCACACCGTAGTTAACAACCCCAACCTTAACCACTCCCCTCACCCTCATGCCTCCTCCTCAACTCCCTGCATATGTCGCTTAAACTAAGCCCCATAACCCTCAGTAGGACTAGTAGATGATACATTAGGTCAGCTGACTCCCTAACAACCCAATCCTTATCCTTAGCCATAGCCGCCACGGCAACCTCCACAGCCTCCTCACCCACCTTCTTACTGATTAAACTAACCCCACCCACGTAGAGTGAGTAAGTGTAACTACCCTGCCTCTTAGTCTTAATTCTATCATCAATCACGCCCTCCAGCACCTTAAGGAAGTCGCAATCATCCACCTAGGCATTATTAGGCAACGGTATAAATGCTTTGCCTAAATAAACACCAGGTACTTTGCTTGAGGGTTTCACTCCTCGTTAATCCAATTCGTTAATGCCTCTGAATGCCTCCTAAACCCCTCCCTTAAACCCAGTACTGCCCCTAATTCACCAAGCCTCCTAGCCTCATCCCCACTGGTGGGTTCCACGTAGGCTATGGGTTTCATGAAGTCCATTGGCGTTAAAACACCCCTCCACCTAGCTGAACCACCCGTGGGCAGGACGTGGCTTGGCCCAGCGGCGTAATCCACTAGGGCTGAGGGAGCCATTATTGATACTGCCCCAGCATTCCTAATACCCTCAATGGGTATTTTAACACCCCATATTGATGCATGCTCCGGCGCCACCTCATTAATCACGTTAACGCATTCACTAGGTTCATTAACCAGTGTTGAGAAGTATGGTGCATTAGTTAACTTACTTAACTCATCTTCAATAGCCGTTAAGTACCCTTCACTCCAAGTAACCACCACACCCACTGCCCCGGCGTGCTCAAGTTGAGCAGCCAAGTCCAGGGCCACGGTGATTGGTTTAATACCTGGGTCAGCGCAGGTTACTAATTCAGTGGGTCCTTCTACACCATCAATACCCACGTGGCTTGAAACCAGTAGCTTAGCCGCCTGCACGTAGGCGTTACCTGGACCAATAATCTTATCCACCCTTGGCACCGACTCGGTGCCGAAGGCTAATGCAGCCACGGCCTGCGCCCCACCAACCCTGAAAACCCTTGCATTCAACCTTAAGGCCACGTAGGCGATTTCAGGATCAATTAAGCCATCACGCCTAGGTGGTGTCACAGCAATTATCTCCTCAACACCAGCCACCTTAGCTAAGACCCCTGTCATAACCAGTGTTGAGAAGTAGCCCTTAGGCACGTATAAGCCAACTCTACTTAAAGGCACCCACTTAACCCCCCTCCTCAAGCCCCTGTGGTAATCCTCAAAGTCCCTTGGCTTAACACCAGTATTGAAAGACTCCACCGAGGCCATTACCTCATCCAAAGCCTCCCTAACCCTTGGCTCAATACCACTGGCTAATGCCCTCAATTCACTTTGACTCAACTCAATGGAGCTTAACTTAACGCCATCCAGTTCACTTGTTAATCTGAGTAATGCCTCATCACCATGCTCCTTAACATCATTAATAATACCCCTAACCCTATCAACGTACTGATCCATGTCGGTGGCCTTCCTTAAGAGGCTTAGTAAATCCCCCCTACTAACCCTCACAATACCCCGGCACCCAACTGCTTAATAATGTATTGCACCTTGAATAATACTTCTAAAACGGGTTCAAGCAACTAGTGGGTAAGCCTCATGGGTTAGGGTTCTTAACATAGGCTTCCATGGAGAGAAGGTTGAGTGAGGGAAGGTGAATTAGGGGGAAGCTTATGATAAGCCGGTGAAGCATACCTACGTTGCTTATTAACCCCTAGCACGTGCATTCTTATGCTTGCAGCAACCTCCCCCAGTGACTTAGATTCATTTGGCGGCTGTAAATGCCTTACTGCAGTCTCAAGGGGCTTCTTCTACGTAACCAGGATTAACGGTAGGTGGTTCCTCATTGACCCGGATGGTTTCGCATTCATAATCAGGGGTGTTAACTACGTTAGGTTTAATGCTGATGTCTCAATAAATGGTGATGTACCCTACACTGAGAATGCATTGAGGAAGTATGGTTCAAGGGAGGCTTGGGTTAAGGCCACTGCAAGTAGGCTTAGGGAGTGGGGGTTCAACACCCTTGGGGCTTGGTCAGACATTGACCTAGGTATACCGTACACCGTGATCCTCAGCGTAACACCAAGCTACTATAGGCTTAAGGGTGGTTCCTTAGCCAGGAGGACGCTTGTCCTAGCCAGGAACCCTGAGGTGCTTTGGCAACCATTCGGCACATTCCCAGACGTATACGACCCGGATTTCGTTAAAGCCGCTGAATCAGCGGCCTCACAGTTAAGTAAGCCTAAGGACCCAATGCTGGTTGGTTACTTCACTGATAATGAAGTTGACTTCAACCCAGAGGTCATTTTCGCTGAGTACGCCGACATGACGCCGGGTGAACCAGGTAAGGTTGAGTTCATTAGGGCATTAGCCAGTTACTTTAATAATGATGTTAAGGAATTCAACTCCAGGACCGGGATGAGGATTAAGGGCTTTGATGATTTAATGGATTATAAGTACAGGGAGCTTCAGGTTATTGAGGCTAAGGCACCAGTTAAGGATTCATTAAGAGGCTTTAAGACAACCTTCGCCAAGCAGGTTGCCTCAAGGTATAGTGAGGTTACTGTTAATGCGATTAGGAAATTCGACCCGAATCACCTGGTTCTAGGTGACCGTAGACCCGGTGCCAATGGTAAGGAGGCGGTTGAGGGTTTTTAGGTACTATGATGCATTATCCATAAACTACTATGGTGAAGATCCACCAGTGGGGTATTTTAACTACGTGCACCTTAAGACTGGTAAGCCAATACTTCTAAGTGAATTCAGTTTCAGGGCTAGGGATACTGGGCACCCTAACACTAGGGGTGCTGGTGTAATCCTTAATACCCAGGCGGAGAGGGCTAGGTATGTTGAGTACTGGATACCCACGCTACTGGAGCAGGGTTACTTCATTGGTTATCTTTGGTGGGAGTACATGGATGAGCCTTTTGATGGAAGGAGGCCTGATGCTGAGGACGGTAACTACGGCCTAGTTAACCTAAGTGATGAACCCTATGTTGAATTAATTAACGTATTTAAGGGAGTTAATTCACTATTCCCCAAGGTGTCTTAATGTACCCGGATTTGAGGGGTAAGGTTGTTATCGTAACCGGTGGCTCAAGTGGAATCGGTCTAGCCATAGTGAGGAGGTTCATTGAGGAGGGTTCACTCGTGGTTAACTTTGATGTT
The DNA here is from genome assembly GCF_000018305.1 of Caldivirga maquilingensis IC-167. Taxonomy (NCBI): domain Archaea; kingdom Thermoproteati; phylum Thermoproteota; class Thermoprotei; order Thermoproteales; family Thermoproteaceae; genus Caldivirga; species Caldivirga maquilingensis. Next base: position 1,485,204 of record NC_009954.1, read on the forward strand.
AAGGAGCCTAGGGATAATGCGTCAGAGTTCATTAAGGTTGATGTTTCAAACCACGGGGAGGTTAATGATGCGGTTAATAGGGTTGCTGGTAAGTATAATCGCATTGATGTTCTAGTTAACAACGCTGGTATTGAGCTTTACGGTAGGGTTCATGACATTGATTTAAGAGACTGGAATAGGGTTATTAACGTTAATGTAAATGGCGCCTTCTACATGGCTAGGAGTGTAATACCCATTATGCTTAAGACTGGGGGTGGGGTTATTATAAATGTTGCCTCAGTCCAGTCAACAGTAGCCACCAGGAATGCGGCTGCGTACGTGGTTTCCAAGCACGCACTACTGGGTTTAACTAGAGCAATAGCTGTTGACTACGCACCATTAATTAGGGCTGTTGCTGTGTGTCCAGGATCAATACTAACGCCATTGCTCGTATGGGCTGCTGAACTTGAGGTTGGTCATGATGAGGAGGCCATTAGACGCAAGATTAACGAGTGGGGTAGCCTACACCCAATGGGTAGGGTTGGTGAACCGGAGGAGGTTGCCAACGTGGTAGCGTTCCTAGCTTCGCAGCAGGCATCATTCATAACGGGCACATGCGTCTACGTGGATGGTGGATTAACAGCATTATTACCACAATCAACACCAAGGCCGAAAACGTAATTAAGCGTTATCAACATAACCCACTTACTTAACTTAAAATTTATTTAGCTTCAAGTTAAGTCGATGCGTGGCTAAATGGAGGGATGTCCTAGGTATTGGTTTCTACGAGGAACCTAACGTTGGGTTTAATGCGTATAGGCTTCACTTCAATGAGAACCTATTCCTACCCAGGGAGTACTATGAAAGCATCCTCAGTGTATTACTGGATCCTGACTTAATTAGGTACTACACCGAGCCCCTTAACCCAACACTTAACGAGCTCATAGCCAAACACATTAACGTGGATGCTGGCAACGTATTCGCCACTGCTGGTGGTGATGAGGGTATTAGGCTACTTACCCAATTCGCACTGCACGGTAACCGTAAACTACTCATCATTGAACCCACCTACTCAATGCCTAGAGCCATCGCTGAATCCATGGGTATTAGGGTTGAGGAATCAGTGCTTAACCCAGACTACCAACTTAATGTTGAGGATATTGTTAAGAAGAGTCATGATGCTGACGTAGTCTACTTATGCAACCCAAATAACCCAACCGGTAACGTATTCAATAAGAGTGATATCGAGTACTTGGCTTCAAGGCTCAACTCACTCATAATCATTGATGAAGCCTACGCCGACTTCGCAGGCCTCACTCTAATTAACTTAATTAAACATTACGATAATGTTGCTGTTGTTAGGACATTCTCAAAGGCATGGGGACTGGCTGGGCTTAGGATTGGTTATGTTGTAGGCTCCGAGGTAATTATTGAGGGGCTTAGGAGGATTTCACTACCACACAATATACCATACCCATCAATAGCCATGTTAAGTAAGGCACTACAGCTTAGGCATTATGTTGAGGAGAGTATACGTGAAATGATTAAGGTTAGGGAGTATTTGTATGGGAGGTTTAGTGAACTAGGTCTAAGACCATTAGGTTCAGTGACCAACTTCATAACATTCCACGTGTTTAAGCCGAATGAAGTGTATGAGGGGTTGTTTAAGAGGGGCTTCATACTAAGGAACCTAAGCGGTAAAGTAATGTGTGAGGACTGCTTGAGAGCAACAATACCACCAATGCATATTGCTGAGGAATTAATTAATAACTTGGAGGCATTAATGAAGTCTCACCTAATGGATACTTAATTTATTTATTAATTACATTCTAATGTGAAGAACCATATTACTCAATAGTTTCAGATATTGGAATAAAACTTAAATACTTTATATTTTTACCCACTTGATGAGTAGGTCAATAATTCCTTACGTACTGGCCTCAATAGCAGTAGCCGCCTTAATCACAGTAATCCTTGGGGGTCATATCGCCTATGCAGCTTCGTCTCCTCAAATAATAGTGGCTGCACCAACAACAGTCATTTATGCTCCAGGTACTCCAGTGTATAATCCGTATGCCCCAAGTAACCTGGTTAGTTCAGCAGAGACTTATCTGCCTCTAGCCATTTATGACCCATTTACTGGTCAATTCTATCCTGTTTTGGCTGAGAATTGGACTGTTCAAGTTCTTCCTAATGGTTCAAGTATATTAACGATTTACCTTAGGCCTGGCTTATACTGGTATAATGGCTCAGCTACAATGCCCTTCACCGCATGGGACGTTTACGCATACTTCTACATTGGTATTAAGGCCTTTGACTGGTATACACCGTGGATTAACTTAACTTACGTGGATAGTGATATTAGGGTTTTAAACAATTATACTATTCAATTCCTATTCCAGAAGTGGACACCAATGATACCGTACTGGATGCTTCCAAGCTGGATAAGCACACCATACCCGGCATGGAAACCAATAGTGGATAAACTCAAGACAATGAATTACACGCAGGCAGCTAAATACTCAACAAATATTACTGAGTTCGTTGCACCGTACTGGGGCCTTAACCCATACTACTTATCCTACATAAGCACAACTTACTTCGACTACACCCTAGAGCCATCAAGCATACTTAATGCCTGGCTTCAAGTATTCCCAGTGAACAGCTTCTTCCTCTACAACCCAACAGCCATAGAGTGGTATGTTGGTGGTAATACTCAGGCATTCACCGCCTTCCTCGCTGGTAAGGCTAACTGGGGCTTCGTCGGCTTATCACTACAGCAGGTAGCTACGCTTAATAAGAGTAGTACCGTTGGTGTTTACCTGAGTCCAGACTTCTCCGCATTCGGCATAACCATTAATCCTCAGTATGGTTGGCCTTATAATGACCCAATATTCAGGGAGGCATTATGCTATGTTTTTAATAGGACATCTGTGGTGGCGGCATGGGGATTTTTCAATCCAGACTACTACCCAGCACCAGTGTTACCATCCACAGTCGATTCATATCCATCAAGCTTCAGTGATGTCCTAATACCATGCTCCTACAACCCAAGTAAGGCTACTCAAATGCTTGAGAGTATTGGTTTGAAGAAGATCGGTAATTACTGGAGCTTCCCGAATGGTACTCCAATAACGCTTTATGTTTATGGGCCTAGTGGTTGGCAGGATTGGATGACAATGGCTGGTGAGGCTGTTGAGCAATTATCAGCATTCGGCTTTAAGGCAAGTCTAATAGGGCAGGATACTGGTGTATACTGGGGCACCACTATACCGCAAAGCATGTACCAAGCCGCAATAAGCTGGAAGACTTACGTTAAGAATTTAATCAGTGCTTGGACATTCCTTAATTGGCCATGGTGGGTGTTCGGTACCGCGATACAGCCATACACTAACCATAGCGTGTTCCCATTCGCTTGGCCTAATGGAACATGCACGCCAGTCACTGCACCAGCATCATTGAATCTACCCAATAGCACAGTAGTATGGTGTGTTAATTCAACATCCGGCTACATTAACTTAACCAACTGGCAAGTATTCTTCGGTGCAAGTGCGCCAGGTAGTGAACCATATGATTTAGCGGTTAAGACTTTGTTCGCATGGTACGACTACTACGTGCCAGTGATACCGCTTGGCGAGAAGATTGAGCCCCTTGAGTATGCTAAGAGTCTAATAGACCCAATGTGGCTTTATAATTGTCTACCATTCTATACCCGTGAGACTCTAATCTATGAGAATGATTTACCTGGTATGACATTTGGATGGCCTGTTAATGTAATTGGTGGTTTATTCTTCGGAGCATGGGCACCACCAGGTCAAGTACCACCGTTAGCTCAAGTCATTGTTAATGGTTCGTTGTGGACTAAGTATCCTCAGTTTGCGGCTTTCATTGGTTTACCTAACCCAGATACATCAATACAGGCTTGTGTAGCATCATACTTCCACACAACATACACTCCAGTAACTACAACCACTACTTCAACTACTACGACCACTACTACTACTTCAACCACCACAACTACTACTACGCCGGTGACTACTACTTCAACGACTACTGCCACAACCACTACTACTGCTACAACAACCACTACGGCTGTTAGCACTGTTACAAGCACAGTAACCAGTACAGCCGTAAGCACTGTAACATCAACAGCAACCACTACGGCAGTATCCACAGTAACCGTGACTAAACCAGTAATATCAACAGCACTAATAGCAGGAATAGTAATAATAGTAATCGTAATAGCAGTAGTGGCTGCTGTAATAGCATTAAGAAGAAGATAAGCAAATAAAAATATTTAAATTCATTTTCTTTATTATTTGCTTAAACTATTCCTTACGTATTCATTTAAGGTTGCCTTAGATATGTTTAATCCCTTAGCTGGATCATTAAGCTTATTTTTCCTCTAAGACTTCAAAGTAGCTCCTCCTGTAGGCTTTGAGTGGGGAATGTGTCCCCTTAACGTCTTATTGTCTAGGTCAATTTCCACTTTCCTCTCAGTACTTGGAGGTTGCATTTTCTTTACCTTAAATCACTTACGTTCTTGGTTATTATAATTCCCTTCACGTAACTATTATTGAAGGGACTAGGTGGTTCCCTTACCTTGAAGTTTGTATCCCAATCTTCCCCCTCTTCTGGAGCCTTCTCATGTTGCACCATGATTGTTAACCATTTGGGAGCCTTGAAGTACGCGAGATCTTCTTCATTCTCAAGTCCTTAAGCATGCCCTGTGCGCTCCGTGGAGTTATCTTCCCTTTCTCTTTCCTGGCTTTATTGAGCGTATTCAATGTTGTAAACTCTAGCTTCGATTTAAATTACCTTGAGTATCTTTAAGTTGGGTAAATCTTGTGGTTGAAGGGCAGTTATATAATGTTACTCTTTTCCTTGGTTTTCCACATAGCCCTTTAACACTCCAGAGTGACCTCCTTAATTCCCCTCAATGTTAAGCCTAATGCTCCTCCTATATAGTATTGAACCAATTATTGTGGTTGCAAGAACCATTATTAGTATTAAGCCGTATTCACTTGGGTTTAGTAGACTGCTTGATAAGCCTATTGAGGCGATCACCAACCCCATTTCACCCCTAGGCACCATGCCTAGTGATGCTGTTAATGAGGCGGATGTGTTCCTTAACTTAATGTAGGCGAATGGGTAAACTCCAATAACCTTAGCTATAATTGCTATTGCTGATACTATTAGGGATTGGAGGATAGTCGTTAAGTTGGTTATTGTCTTGAAGTTCATTTGGAGGCCTATGGTTATGAAGAATATTGAACCAAATATGGCTAATAATGCGTCAATAGACGCCCTAACCCTACCTGACTCCCTGCTTTCCGCAACCGCTACACCGGCTATGAAGGATGCTATTACTGCTGAGAAGCCTGAGGCAACCATTGAAACCACTAGTCCAAACAACACTATTAGTGATGCGTAGACCACTAGGTATTCATTAATCCTGTTAAGTAACCTAGGTATAAGTAATATTGATGCAGTCAGGAAGATTACCCAGAGAACGGCTATTTTAACTATACGTAGCGTAAAGCCTGCTACTGAATCAGTGCTGGGACTTGTGGGTAATGTGGAGAGCAGTATGAGTGCAACCACGTCATCCACTGAGGCAGCGGCCACAAGCACCTTGGTGCTTGGGAGTTCATGAAGCCCCTCCCTCTCAATAATGTTAGCAACAACGGCTAGGCTAGTGGGTGCTGTTGATAGGGCTATGAGTGATGCAGCCACTTGACTAAAACCAACACTAGTGCAGTACCAGTAAACAGTCATGAAGGGTAATATGGCACCGGCTACAGCAGCCATTAACCCAGGGAATCCACCCTGTTTAAGTGAGGATAATCCATGCCCAAGCCCTGAGGCGAATAGGAGGAGTATTACTGAGAACTCGGATAGAAACACCACGTAGTTGTTTATTGAGAATAAGTCAACGTGGAGTAAGGCGTTAAGTAACCCGCCTAGGGCATATGGGCTTAATGCTATACCAGTCAGTAACTCTGCCACAATACTCGGGTACTTGTACTTGGCTAGGATTAGGCTGAGGGATTCTGCAGTGGTTACTAGTATTGCGAACTCCAGTAGCGTTAAGTATATTGAACCAACCGCCATTACGTTAACCGGCTCTATAATATTCTTAAAAGCGTAACCCTACTTAACTTAATTGAGGAAAGCTTTAACCGTCCGCGGCCTAACCCTAATCATGGCTACTGATGCGGCTGAGTTATTCAAGGAGGCTTTAAGCCTATTCCCAGGTGGGGTTAATAGTCCGGTTAGGGCAATGAAGCACCTGCCTACTCCATTAATAGTTAAGAGGGCTGAGGGTGCATTCCTCTACACTATTGATGGCGTTAAGTTAATTGACTACTGCATGGGCTTCGGCCCCCTAATCCTAGGGCATAGGCACCCCACTGTCCTTGAGGCTGTTAGGAGGAGTCTTGAGGATGGTTGGTTATACGGGGCGTTAACCAGGAATGAGGTTGAGTTAGCTAAGGAGATTAACAGTAGTATTAGGAGTGTTGAAATGATTAGGTTTGTTAACACGGGTACCGAGGCAGTGATGAATGCTGTTAGGTTGGCTAGGGGCTTCACTGGGAGGAGGTATATTGTTAAGTTTGAGGGTAATTACCACGGCGCCTTCGACTACGTCCTTGTTAAGGCCGGTAGTGGGGCGGCCACGTGGGGTGTTCCAACAAGCGCCGGTATCCTTGAGGATGCAGTTAAATACACCCTGGTGGTTCCTTATAATGATGTTGAGGCCTTGGAGAGGGTCTTCAGGGAGCATGGTAGTGAAATAGCCCTACTCCTAGTGGAGCCCATAGCGGGTAATTACGGCTTAATAATACCGGATTTAGAATTCATTAAGGCTACAAGGGAGTTAACTGAGAGGTATGGGGCTTTACTCCTCTTCGATGAGGTTATAACAGGGTTTAGGGTTGGGTTGAATGGGGCCCAGGGCTTATTCGGCATTAAACCCGACTTAACAACACTGGGTAAGATAATCGGCGGCGGCTTCCCAATAGGTGCCTTCGGTGGTAGGAGGGATGTAATGAGCATGATTACACCCCAGGGCCCAGTCTACAATGCCGGTACATTCAATGCCCACCCAGTATCAGTAGCCGCTGGGTTAGCGACCATTAGGGTGATTAAGAGTGGTGGGGTTTATGAGGTTGCCAATGAGGCTGCGGAGAGGATTACTGAGGCAATACTTGACTCAGCTTCAAGAAGCGGCTTCGATATTGTGGTTAAGAGAATAGCGTCAATGTTTCAATTCTACTTCAAGAAGGGTGACGTGAAGACCCCTGCAGACGTTAGGGCCAGTGACGAGAAGCTTTACCTAACCTTCCACAGGGAGGCGTTGAGTAGGGGTGTTTACTTCACCCCAAGTCAATACGAGGTTAACTTCACCTCAGCGGCGCATAGTAGGGATGTGGTTGATGAAACCATTAGGGTTATTGAAGAGGTCTTCAAGGCCCTTAAAACCAAGGCTCACTAGTTAGAAAAACTTATTAAGCTTAATTAATGAGCACCCTGTGTCAACCGGTGAGGTTAAGGCAAGGTACTACACTTTAGCCTCAGTATCAACAATGCTTGCATGGGGTCTCGAGTACTATGATATAATAGTCTTCTCAATCCTCTCCCAAATACTTGAGGGGGTCTTTAAACTCAGCCTAGTCACAGTATGGTTCGCCTTCGCCATAACCTACTTCGCAAGGCCACTGGGTGCATTAATCTTCGGTTACCTTGGGGACAAGTTCGGTAGGAGGACCACTACGGCCATTGATGCTGCATTAATGGGTGCAGCAAGCCTAGCCATAGGCCTCCTACCCACCTACGCCCAAATAGGTGTTGCGGCGCCAATTGCCTTATACGTGATTAGGCTTATTCAGGGTATTGGGCTTGGCGGTGAGGCTGGCGGTGGGGCTACCTGGGCCCTTGAGCAGGTTAACCCCAGGTGGAAGCCTATATTAAATGGTGTAATGTATAGTGGCTTATCCTGGGCAGTCTTCCTAGCCGGCGCAATAAGCATACTTGTTGAGGGTAGTATAGGTTACACGGCCTTTGCGGCTAATGGGTGGAGGATACTATTCTACATAGGTGCAGTATTAGCCCTAGTGGCCTTCTTGATTAGGGTTTTTGGTATTGAATCCCCTGAGTGGTTGAGGGCTAGGGAATCCGGTTCATTGAAGCCTATCCCCATAGCCAGTAGGAGGGTTTGGGGGGTTAACATGCTTATACTAATTTTAATTAACCTAGGCTTAACAATATACTACTACGGTGGCTTAGGCTACTGGCCATATGTACTACCTAGGATAATTGCCCCAAGCCTAGGGGTAAGCGCCAAGGCTGCAAGCACCTACGCCTACACGTTAACAGTCTACGGTGGTATTGGGGCGGTGATTGGTGAGGTTTTAAGCGGCTTAATTGTACTTAAAACCGGCGTTAGGGGTAGCTTCATATACCCAGCCATACTACTAGCCTTAACCGCACCACCAGCTGTTTACCTCGCCTTCACCCTAAGCCCAAGCGCCTACTACGCATCATTATTAACGGGTATATTATTCGGCTTAGCCGCAGCCCCACAGACAATGTACTTCACCTCGCTCTTCCCAGTGGAGAGTAGGTGGTCGGCGATTTCACTGGGCTGGAACATTAACGCCGCCATTGGACCCTTTAGCTCACTGGCCTTAGCCCTACTGGTTAAGGCAACAGTGGGTTTACCCTACTCATACTTAACTGGTTCATTAATGATGATGATTGGTGCACTCCTAGTTGTGGCTGGTTCATTAATTAAGCCAAGTAACCTATACGCTAAGCCAGGTGAATACTATATACGTAAGTAGGCTTTTAAGGCTTAATTAAGCGTGTTTCCTCCTCATTAATCCCCATACCATTCCTAATTAATATATGTATTGATGAGTTACTACACGTTGGTGGACTCAACATGAGTTAAAACTTTAAAGTTAATTAGGGTTTAACTTAACGTGGGTTCTTCCAATAAGGCTAAGGTTAGAGAAGAGTATGAGAAGGCTGTGCTTGAGGTATTAAGGGGGAGTGTTAAGGCGCCTTACGACGCCTACATTAATGAGTTTATTGATCAATTAATGGTTATGGTTGAGAAGCTTAATAATTCTGATGTTGAGACTAGGAATAAGTTCAGGTATGGTTTAAGCATATTAACAAGCCCGAACAGTAAACCAAACATAATTAGGGCTAAGATAAACGCCTACTACGCATACCTAGTCTACAGGGGCTATACCTCAGCCTATAATATTCTTAAGAATAAGCTGGTGGCTGGTGGGGAAAGCCTATACACGTGGATTAGAATGTACAGGAGCCTTAACATTTGATTCAAGGCATGGTAACTTGATTAAGAAGTGGAGTTTAAGGGGGGAGTTAAGTTAATGCCGTTGAGTACGCCTTCGCCATAAGTAAAAGGGTAATATGGTTGATTTAACTTAAAGAATAACCGTCTTCACCCCCTCTTAAATGAGGCCTAACTCATCATCAATGTGCCTAATCCCCTTAAAGTGGATTTTAGGCTTAACATTAATTCCTTAAGAATTAGGTTACTTTAGTCGTATAGTTTTAACACCCTATACCAGTTGTCGCGTTCCGCTGGTTTGTATCCTAGGCTTCTAATCATGTTGATTACGTAATCCCTTGTGAATACTGGTTTACTTAACCCGGTTGCTGGTATTACTCTCTCCTCGTATAGTGTTCCACCGAAGTCGTTTGCACCGAATTTGAGGGCTAATTGAGCAGTATCAAGACCATTAGTTAACCAACTTGATTGAATATTAGGTAACTCACCCTTAAACACAAGCCTAGCCACGGCAACCACCCTCAGTAATGTGGCTGATGTTAATGGGTAAGGAACCTTATTAGTTAACTCACTGTTACCTGGCTCGAAATTCCACGCGGTGAAGGATAGGAATCCATGAGTCCTCCTCTGTAGGCTAATAATCCTGTATAGGTGCTCAGCCCAATGCGCCTTAGACTCCACGTGCCCGTACATCATTGTTGCGTTACTCATTATGCCTAACCCGTGGGCAATCTCCATTACTCTCAACCAGGTTTCAGCACTAATCTTATGTGGTGCAATAATCCTCCTAACCTCATCCACCAGAATCTCCCCGCCACCCCCAGCTAGCGTATCCATTCCAGCTGCCTTAAGCCTCTCAAGAACCTCCCTGTAACTCATTCTATGCTTCCTAGCTAGGTAATCAACCTCAATGGGGCTTAAACCGTGAATAGCCACGTGGGGTAGCTTAGCCTTAAGGGTCTTGAATAATTCCTCGTAGTACTCAATGCCTAATTCAGGATTAATACCACCCTGCACTAGAACCTGCCTAATACCGAATCTTGAATCAACCTCTGTAACAAGCTTAACGGCGTAATCCACACTCATGGTGTATGCCTCAGGGTGCCTAGGTGGCCTATAGAAGGCGCAGAAGCTGCAGGCTATTGTGCAGACGTTGGTGTAGTTCAGTATTAGATTGGGTATGAAGGTCACCACACCATTAAACAACCTCCTAGTTAACTCCCCTGCAGCGATGCCTAGGTCCCATAGGTTTAATTCAAGAAGCTCCTCAATATCAGGGGGCTTCAACTCTTCACCACTAAGGGCCTTCTCCAATGCCTGACTCATTGAGGATTGGGTTAAATTAGGTTCTTTAACTTTAACTCAAGGGTTCGCTTCCTTGGGTTTATTGGGTTAAGTTTTTTAAGTTAGTCCAATGGGTAGTCAATAATGTGCACCATTAATGATGTTAGGAACGCGGTTGCCAATGGGGTTAGTAAAACAGCTGCCTTAAGCCTATTCACTCAATGCGACTTCAGGTTGCTGGCTAAGGTGGCTGATGAATTAACAATGAAGATCACCGGGGACACGGTTACCTTCGTTAATAACGTGGTTATTAACTACACTAACGTATGCGTGGCTCAATGCCCAATATGCGCCTTCTATAGGCTTAAGGGTCATCCTGAAGCCTACCTGAGGAGTCCCCAGGAGGTTGTTAAGGGTGTTCTTGAGGCTAGGGCTAATTACGGGGTTAGTGAACTCCACATTAACGGTGGCTTTCACCCAGACTTAACCATAGAGTACTTTGAGGAGTTATTCAGCAGTGTTAAGAAGGCTGCACCGGAGATTACTATTAAGGGGCCTACTGCCGCTGAGGTGGATTTCTACGCTAAGATTTGGCGCATGAGCACTAGGGAGGTTCTTGAGAGGCTTAAGGAGGCTGGGTTAGACGCATTATCAGGGGGTGGGGCTGAAATCCTCAGTGAGGATGTTAGGAAGATTATTACCCCATATAAGTTTAATGCCGAAGCCTGGTTGAGGATTTCCCATGAGGCCCATGAATTGGGTTTAAGGAGTAATGCAACAATGATGTATGGGCACGTGGAGGAGCCCCACCACATAATAGACCACTTATTCTCAATAAGGAGGCTTCAGGAGGAGACCAATGGCATACTACTCTTCATACCCATTAAGTTCGTTCCATGGAATACAAGGCTCTATAAGGATGGATTAGTTAAGGGTCCTGCACCCACTGAACTGGATGTTAAGGTTACTGCAATATCAAGGATTGTGCTTGGGGGCGTTATTAAGAGGATTGGGGCCTACTGGACCTCAGTGGGTAAGAGGATTGCCTCAACACTCCTACTGGCTGGGGCTAATGACTTAGTTGGAACCATGATTAATGAACAAGTGCTTAGGCAAGCCGGCTCAGGCGACGCCTTGAAGCCAACCACCGTGGCTGAGTTGGCTCACATTGCTAGGGAGGTTGGTAGGAGGCCTATGGTTAGGGACACATTCCACACAAGGCTCATTGAGGTGAATTAATGAGGATTGCAAGGCTCAAGTACGCCCACAGTGATCCATTATTCAGGTACTCGGGGTTAAACCCAGTGTCCGTGAGTAATAATGAGTCTATTAAATTAATCCTAGAGGAGGAGGTTGATGTAGCCTTCGTACCATTAACCTACGCCTCACAGCACTGCGACGTAGTCAACATGGTCCCCTACTTCGCAGTCTACAGTAGGGGGCCTGTGTTATCGGCTAGGTTATTCAAGGGCTCCGGTAAGGGTTACGCCGCCATTGAGGACACTAGTGTTAACGCTGGTGTATTATCAGCATTAATGGGGATTAGTTTCGAGAGGGTTTCAGACCCCTATGAGGCTTTAAGGAGGTATGAGGGTGTTTTAGTTATTGGTGATGAGGCGCTTAGGATGACTGCCCTAGGCTTACCCTACATTACTGATGTTGGTGAGCTTTGGGAGAGGAGGATTGGTAAACCCCTAGTCTACGCTGTAATGGTTGCGAGGATTGGGGTGAGTGTTGGTGAATTAATGAGCGTGGTTAATGCCATTAAGGCGTCCCTTAACTCATTCATGAGTAATCCCGAGCCGTTGATCAGGGAGGTGGCTGGTAGGCTTAATGTGCCTGATTGGGTGATTAGGGATTACTTAATGAAGAGTATTAAGTATGAGGTTAATGATGATGTCATTGATGGGATAAACACTGAACTTGAGGTGCTTAAGCTGCATAAATGCCTACGGGTCCTCCCCCGTCAACAGTGATTCAACCTAACTCCCCCTCCATTTAACCCTGGGTTTAAGTACACTAGCCTTAGCCTCAATCCTACCCCTATACCTGGCTAAGTCCCTTAATATACCCTTAACCTCATCCCTCATGTTCCTCCTTAACCCATACATACCTAACCTAGGTAGAACCCTCCTCTCAGGCTCATAGTTTAAGTCATCCTCAGGCTCCACCCTTGGGTTAGGTAAGTGAACCACCTGTGGTTCATAACCCAAAACCTCCCTACTAGCCTCCTTAACCAAGTCAGCTATGGTGTTAAGCGTCAGCACCTCCCTATAATGGTAAACAGTCCTATACTCACCGTCACTGGGGGGATTCTCCAGGAGTAGTGTCAGGGCCTCGGTGGTGTCTTCAAGGGAGGTGAAGCCCTTCCTCTGAAGCCCGGTACCGTAGACTGTTAACTCGTGGCCAATCACAGCCTCGGCGCAGAACCTATTGAACACAGTGCCCCATACATCATCGAAGTCAAACCTAGTGAATAATTCATCTGAAACAATATCACTGGTCCTCGTACCGTAGACCGGCCCCTGGTGGAAGTCAGTTATGGTTAATCCCCATAGCTTATTGGCGTAAACAAGCATGTAAGAGTCGAAGACCTTACTCCAATGATACCATGAACCACCCCACCTCGGTACAAGTACCCTATCCTTAACACCATTAATCACAGCGTCAACGAAGGCGTCCTCAGGTAGCTTGAAGGCTGGGTAACCGAACTCACCCAGTGTACCCATTTTAAGTAAATGAATCCTACCATTAACCTCCCTTATTGAGTAGATTACGTTGAGGGTTGACTTAAGGTTATTCACCATTGTGTAGGAGGCGTGGTTAACATCAATCATTGAGTATGGTGCTGAACGTTGCTCAGCAAAGTGAACTATTGCATCAGGCCTATGCCTCTCAATAATGTGCCTCACGGCATCGTAATCAGTCACATCAGCCTCATGGAAAACCAGCCTCGATCCATAAACCTCCTCCACAGCCTTAACCCTATCCTCCATGCTTAATATCGGTAAAGCAGACCATGAACCAACCTCCTCCACAGCCCTCCTAGTGTAGAAGTTATCAACACCAATAACCTCATGACCCCTCCTTATAAGCCTAAGCGCAAGTGCCCAACCCAGGTAACCATCAACACCAAGTATAAGAATCCTCACAATGACTCGTACACCCTCTAGTTATTTATAATTAACTCACCTCAAGTTAATATAAGCGCAGCCATAATGATGATTGCGAATACTCTTGGATCCAGGGACTCTTAACCACAATGGACTGACTAATGATTACTCTACCACAGTGGCCACACCTTAATTGCTTGGTGTTTGTGTTCAATAAAAATAGTATTGATTAACAATAACAATCTTTAAATAATCACCAGTTAATTACTGTGTAGTATGGCCGGCATATCCATTAGGGAGGCCAGTATAACAAGGGCCATTGTGAACTCAGCACTAAAACTCCTAAGCGAGTACTCAAGCGTCGACGTAGCCATAGTGGGTGCAGGGCCCTCGGGGATGACGGCCGCCTACTACTTAGCCAAGGCGGGCTTGAAAACCTTGGTTTTAGAGAGGAGGTTTAGCTTCGGGGGTGGTATTGGAGGAGCAGCTAGCCATTTGCCAAGTATCATTGTTGAGCACCCAGTCTCAGAAATACTATCTAAGGACTTCGGTATCAAGATTATGGACATGGGTGATGGACTCTTCACGGTGGATCCTGCCGAGATGATAGCTAAGCTAGCCGTTAAGGCCATTGACGCTGGGGCCAAGTTCCTACTTGGGGTTCACGTGGATGACGTGATATACAGGGATAACCCACCAAGGATAACTGGCCTAGCCCTCTACTGGGCTACAATCCAAATGGCAGGGGTCCACACAGACCCATTCTTCATTGAGTCCAATGCAGTCGTAGACGCCACCGGCCACGACGCTGAGGTGGCTGCAGTGGCCTCCAGGAAGATACCGGAATTGGGCATAGTGGTTCGCGGTGAGAAATCAGCCTACGTAGGGGTTGCAGAGGATCTTGTGGTTAAGTATACAGGTAAGGTCATTGATGGACTATACGTAACGGGGATGGCTGTGGCGGCGGTACATGGTCTACCAAGGATGGGTCCCATATTCGGTTCAATGATAATGAGCGGTAAGAGGGTTGCCGAGATAATAATTGAGGATTTAAAGGGCAACCATTAATAAATGGCCATGGTGCATTTAAAATGTAGCTTAATTACTTAGAAATCTTTGATTTATCTCTGGATTTAGTTAATTTTAGATTACAATGGCTTAGTGAATCTATTATTATTTTAACCATAACAATGAACATGCAGGTTAGTCCCAATCTTTAGATATGCATGTTAGAATACGATGGAGAATTTATTGATGATTAGTAGCTATTAACAAGGGCCTACATTAAAGCCCACGTAAGTGTTAATACTTAAGTAATAATCACTTAAGCTACTGTAGGCTTAGTAATTCAGCTTCTGCATAGCTGTCTTAAAGAATTCAGTGTACACCTGGGTCTGACTATTCCCAGCCCTACTCATTGCCGGGGCACTGATTAAGAAGTGAAGGATAAAAAGGCTACTGCTAAGGATATGGACCCTTCTATTGTTTAAAATTTAGTAGCTTCTCTAGCAACTCCTTTTTTCTTTCCCTATCTATTATGGTGTTCCAAAGTAGCTCTACATTATTTAAATCTCCTCTTAGTTTATTCTTAATATTTTCAAACTTATCTTTTATACTCACTACACTTTTTCTATTTTTTACACCCCTTAATATTTCTCAGTAGCGTGTCTTTATCTACATCTGGATTCCTCTTAGATAAATTCTCATTTATAATTTCACTTAAATTATCTTGTTTTAATACTAGTACTGGTAATGTTGCAAATCTATATATATCTAGCAAATCAACTACGAATATTCTCTTCTGTTTATTATTAAAGAAGAATTCCTCAGCTTCTGTTAGATCATTGAATACTCTATTGGCTAAACTTCTATTAGTGAGCAATGGTATGTCAAATCTTAGTATATTAAAACCCGTAAGTACGGCCGTAGCATCATTAGGTATATTCTCAATAAGTTTCTTGAAGCCGTTTAATAATTTCTGTTCAGCTTTGTTGCACTCTTCGTCGTAATCGATCAAACTTTTAATTCCAAAATCCTCAAGTTGATTCTTTATATTCTCATTGCTTTTCGTATTCCTCATCGTATTTATTGATCCTTTGTATTCAATTAGCTTTACCCCAATGGCAAGAACCTTATCATTAAGGTGAGGCAGTTTATCAGGTGAGCAAGTTTCTATATCAAAACCCAGTACAATCCAAGGTCTTTTTCTTCCCCGATTTACCACTGTAGCTCACTATTACATTATTTTATAAATGTACTTTATAAATATAACTTCTTAGATCTTTATTCATACTATCATTATTTCTTAATTCAATTAATTCATACGGCATAGACACCAGGAGTTTATTGATTCCAAACTCACTTAACACATTTAGGATGTACGTGATAACATCCTTTGATATTCACCGCCAGGAAATTTGGCATACGCAGTCAGCAGTACCTCACTTACCTTACCCCTACATTGAGCTCCAGTTATATAATCAAGTCTCCTTTTCCTAAGCCCTTCGGCTACCTTATGGAGTAATACATCCCCTTAACCTACTTAGTTACTGAAAGTATTAAAGGGGAGTTAGGGGGAATGATTAACGTGGGTAGGATTAAGCTTAGTTTTGCGGGTATTCGAGTTGATTTCGTTGATAGGGAGTGGGCTCTTAGGCGTATTGAGAAATGGGCTGAGGGAGGTACTTATCCCGTTCAGGTTGTTTATGGTCCTGAGGGTTGTGGTAAGACTGCTTGGCTTAGGCAGTCTGTGGAGTTGCTTAGGGGTTTGGGTTTTGATGTTGTTTACGTTAATCCAATTAATAGGGAGTTTTTAACGGGATTCAATGTTTTGAGGGATAGGTTCCTTGCCGTTATTAAGGAGACTATTAGCCAGGATGCGTTAGGTAGATTGGTTTGGTTAGCCTTCGATGTGGCTAAGGAGTTGATTAAGGTTACTAGGGGTAGGGTGGCTGTTATTGTTGATGATGCATTCCAGGTAATTGGGGTTAAGGAATCAACACTCTACGTTAAAGCACTACTAAACCTAATAGAATACCCACCAGAACAATACGAAAAAATAGTGGCCGTAACCGCTACCAGTGAGGGAGTCTCGAAGAGTGAGATTGGTAGGCATAGGTGGGCGAATTTACTAACAATGTGGAATATGACTAAGGATGGTTTTAAGGAGCTTTATGATCAAATACCAGGCGATAAACCAAGTCTTGAGGAATTATGGAAACTAACTGGGGGAAATCCATGGATGCTTGAAATGCTCTATGAGGCCCACTGGAGTGTTGATCAAGTGGTTAATAGGATTATTAGGAGTAAGGGGTTGATAAGCTTCATTCAATCACTCAGTGAAAACGATAAGAAACTGCTTATGAAGGCATTAGAGGACCCGGACACACTCATGAGTAGGGATGGGGTAATGCTCATGAATAAGTTAGTGGAGTTGAACCTAATAATCGACAACATATACCCCAGGGACGAGTACCTATGGGTGGATTCACCACCACCTGAGAGGGATAATGAACTAGGTATTGGTAAGTATACGGCATGGCAAAGCCCACTCCACAGGGAGGCTGTAAGGAGGGTATTAAGTTAAGTGACTAATACAGGGTGATGATTCTAATTGTTGATTCCTTGAATTCCTTAATAAAGGTTTAGTGATGTTGATGAATTAATTATTAATATTCACTGTGTAAAGTAATGGTTAAGGGCCTTGAATCTACTCATATGGGTATTGGTTAAGCCCAAGGTATTGGCTAAGCAACTTACGTAGGGCGTTCCTTAACTCGTGGTTAACAGTTGATGGGGATAGGTTAAGTGCTTTACTTAGGTTAATTAGGTTAATTCCCCTAGGTTCATCGAAGAAGCCGCCTTTATGGGCAGCCTTGAGTACTTTTAATTCGTTCTTAGTTAATAATGCGTGAATACTCCTAGAGTTAACCAGGTTAAATGCGTCGTTTAAATCAATGTCCCTAACCCTGAAGGATAATACTCTACCACTGTCTTCTAATTGTCTCCTAAAGGTTTCAATGGAATCCTTATTCATGAATATGAAACCCCAGTTTTCAATACCATTAACTATGTGATCCTTAGTCTCAAAACCACTTAGCTGCCATGCCTTATACCTAGTGGAGTCATTTAAACTGTTCTTCAACACGATGGCAATTCTCTTAGGGTACCCATAATTCAATTCCCTGAACCCAACTACATCAATTATTGCGTCACTACTCCTAATAATGCGCATTATTCTCTTCAATGAATCCTTATCCCTAACCTTGAGTATTGAGAATTCAAGGGAGTAACCCCTCAATGCATTAATATCAGATTTCATGACAACATACTCATAATCAAAGTTAACCCTTGAGGTCCAGTCGGATAAGTGAATTAAACTGAGTTCCACATAAGTTAATCTATCACTATTGATGTACATTAAACTCAATATGTTTTAAGAAATTTAAAAATTTTCCCAAAGCGCATTAGTTAATGTACTATATGTCATTTTTAAAAGCCGCATGCGATACCGTGGTGATACAATCTGGTGAATGTAATGGTTAATGTGAGGTAAAATATTACGTAATTTTATAGTGTACAGTGGGTTTACTTACATATAATTATTGATATCGTAAGCTTTCTAATACTAGTTTATTAAGGTGATTGCAGCAAATAGTGTTATGAGCGGGGTCATGAAGGCAGTAATACTACTCCTTGCAGTAACACTACTGGTGACTACCGTGGTTTATGCGCAGCAGACTTTCACAGTTATTAATGCTGAATCAAGCACGTACATATATGCACCTGGAATACCAGTGTTCAACCCCTACACACCCAGTAATCTAGTGGGTGTTGTTTCCACGTGGGTTCCCCTAGCGTTCTATAACCCAGTTACTAATCATTTCTGGCCTATTCTTGCTGAGAATTGGACTATTCAGGTTTTGCCTAATGGTTCAGGTATTTTGACTGTTTACCTTAGGAGGGGCTTGTATTGGTTTAATGGTTCAGCGGTAATGCCTTTCACTGCTTGGGATGTTTACACATACTTCTATATTGGTGTTAAGGCGTTTAAATGGTACTACCCATACATGTTACCTCAATATGC
Organism: Caldivirga maquilingensis IC-167; assembly: GCF_000018305.1. Classification (NCBI taxonomy): domain Archaea; kingdom Thermoproteati; phylum Thermoproteota; class Thermoprotei; order Thermoproteales; family Thermoproteaceae; genus Caldivirga; species Caldivirga maquilingensis. The sequence goes on from NC_009954.1 coordinate 1,503,994, forward strand.
TGATGAAGACATTAGGGTATTGGATAACTATACTATTCAATTCCTATTCCAGAAATGGAGCCCAACAGAGTGGATATTCTTGCTAGCAAGCCAGATTAGTACACCATACTCAGTATGGGAACCAATAGTGGATAAACTCAAAACAATGAACGTTACTCAGACGGCAAAGTACTCAACGAACGTAACGGAGTTTGTACCACCGTACTGGGGTTTAAGCCCATACTACTTAACCTTCATTAGCACTAATACTGTTGTTGAGAAGCTTGAGCCCATGTACTTTAACGGTAAGCCGTTATTAGCCATTTGGGATGAATTATTCCCATTCAACACATTCAACTACTACCCTGAAGTAGAGTCAGTGTACCCTGGTGGTAATACTCAAGACTTAGCCCTTGAAATCGCTGGTAAGGCTAATTGGGCATACGTTGGCTTATCATCACAGCAGATAGAGACAGCAATGCAGCATGGGTTTAAGAACATTAACCTTTACGCATGGTCAACCTACGCTATCGCCATTAACGCCTACAACTTCCCAACCAATAACATGTGGCTTAACCTTAAGTTTAGGCAAGCATTATTATGGGTCCTTAATAGGACTGAAATGGCAGCTGCATGGGGCTTACCTGGTGTACCTAATTCATCATGGATACTGCCTCTATGGCGTAACATACCAAGCCCAGACTACATACTCTCCACGTATCCTCAGCCAATACAGAACATGGTGTATGATTACATGACGTATACCGTTAATTGGACTAAGGCCGCTGAAATACTTGAGAGTGCTGGTTTCTATGAGAAGAATGGGCAATGGTATACTCCAGGTGGTCAACCAATTAAGATGACGCTAATGATGCCTGCCCAATTCACTAACCAGGTCGCCGCTGTTTCTAATGCTGCGGAGCAGTTTAGTATCTTTGGTATACCAACCACTACACTTGCTGAGGATGTTGCAACATACTCAAGTCATATACTGATAACTGGTGATTACCAGGCTGCTGATTACTTCGGGCCTGGTTTAGTAAGTTACTACACTGGTTGGTCAATGTGGGTTAATCCCTTCGACAGTAACCTATTCATAAACACATCATTGCCTTACCCATTCCAGTGGCCTAATGGAACATGCACACCAGTGACGTTATCATTACCCATGCCTAACTCCACTATAGTTACATGCATTAACTCAACCCTCGGTTGGATTAACATAACCAATGCTGAGTACGCCTTCTACTCAGCCGTACCAGGTAGTCCACAGTATGAGGAGGCTGTGGAGGTATTGTTTGCATGGTGGAATTACTTTGTGCCTCAACTAGAGTGGGGTGAGAAGCTTGAGCCGCAGCAGTGGGATCCTAATGTATTTGACTTGGATTGGGCGTATGAATGCTCCAATGCACCAACCGTTAATATGGCTATTGGTCCAGCCAACCTAATAGCTCAATACGTGGTTATGCCGCCTCAGCAGGTTTGGGGTGTTCCAGGTGTTTCAGGTGGCGTTTGGATGCCTGGTCCATTATACTTCGGTGGTGTTGTTCCTCCTGGCGTAATACCACCATTAGCGGAAGCTATGCTTAATGGTTCACTTTGGACTAAGTACGCCAATTACGCAAACTTCCTCGGCATAACACCAGGCAGCTTTAACTTAGCTTGCGTTGCATCGTACTTCCATACAATATACACTCCAGTAACCGCATCAACCACTACCTCAACAACCACTGTTACTTCAACTGCTGTTGCTACTGTGACTAGTACTGCCACTGTAACATCAACAAGCACAGTAGTAAGCACAACAACCACTACGGCTGTAAGCACAGTAACAATCACTAAACCAGTAGTATCAACAACACTAGTAATAGGAATAGTAATCATAGTAATAGTCATAGCAGCAGTAGCAGCAATAATAGTGTTAAGGAGGAGGTAATCGTTCCTTAATTCACTCTTAAAAACCCTTAAAAATATTATTTTCCTCCATACTTCCTTCATGTAATGTAGATTTAGGCTAATCTTAGATTTATACCACTTGTGTGCTTCGAATATGCCTTTAGACTACTAGTAGATCCTCAGTTCTAAGTCTAATGGTGGGTTGGATTAGGCGTATTGTTTAGGCTAGTATTGATATTATTTTAATGGTTGTGAAGTATATGAAGGCTATTATTAATGCGGCCGTGATAATGTTATTAATGATCCTAAGCCTCCTGGGTAATGGACTGTAGACTAGTACCGTGGTTATGTATATTAAGGCTGTTACTGTTACGTAGACGCCTAGGTTGGTGACGCCTAGGTAGGCTAGGAATGCGTAGGCGATGCCGTATAGTACTGCCTGGGTGACTAGGAGTTCCTTAAGCATTCAGGCTGGGTTGCTTGGGGTTTCTTTAATGGTTTACGCCCTTGGGGTGGTAGTAATGGGGTTATTGTTGAGGGGGCTTACTGGTTATTAGGATTCATGTTGACTTAAACTGGTAGACGTAGTGTCCTTACTTAATGCTTCTCATAATCGTAAGTGCCAAGCCTGTGTTAAGGTTTGTGAATTATGTAATTTTTATAATTGCTTAGGCGCTGGGTTAGTGATGATAATACTTGTGACTGGGGTTAGTTCATCACCGGGCTATAAGACTGCTGTTAAATTGGCTGGGATTCATGAGGTTATTGGTGTCTATAATGAGCACCCTGTTAATGTGCCTAATGCCACTGTGGTTAAGGCTGATTTAACTAAGGATGCCTCAAGGTTGATTAATGAATATAAGCCCAATGTAGTTATTCACACGGCTGCCGTGGGTAATGTTGACCAGTGTGAGGATCAACCTGACTTATGCTATAGGGTTAATGTTGAGACCTCAAGGATACTCCTCAGGGAGGCTTATAGGGTTGGTTCAGCAATATACTACTTATCAACGGACTACGTCTTCGATGGTGAGAGGGGACTGTATAATGAGGATGATGCCCCAAGGCCAATTAACTACTACGGTTTAAGTAAGCTATTGGCCGAGGAGATAACTAGGGCCCTGGGTGGCTCAATTATTAGGGTTGCCTGGGTTTACGGCACTGGGCCTGGTAGGGTGAATTTCGGTAGGACTGTGGTTGAGAAGCTTTCAAGGGGTGAGGTGGTTAATGCCATTATTGATCAGTGGTCTTCACCAACATTAAACACCATAATTGGTGAGGCAATGCTTAGGCTAGTGGAGTCAAGGTTCACTGGGGTTCTTCACGTAACCGGCCCTAGGATGAGTAGGTTTGATTTCGCTAAGGCCATAGCCAGGTACTTTAAGTTTAATGAGGATTTGGTTAAACCAATTAGGCTGAGTGATGTTAATTATAAGGCTAGGAGACCGAGGGATAGTAGCTTAAGCAATAAGAGGGCTTTAGGCATCTTGAACATACCGTTGAATGACATAGATTACGCATTATCAATATTCAAGAGTGAACTAGGCATCTGACTCCCGCGTTGGAAGAATTTATTGTGTTAGGTTAGTAGGCATTTAAAGTCCCTTAACCTTAAGCAAACCCAGTTAATCAAGTCCCCATCACCCACGATTACGGGGCTCCTTAAACCTGAGGTGGCTTGGGTTAGCCTACTGATTAATGCATTATGCATCACAGTTAAGTAACCCACGTAATCACCCCCACCGAGGATGCTTGCATTAATGTTCTCTAGGTTAGTTAAAATGAGCCTCATGGTTTCATTAAAGTTCCCCTGAGTCACCTTGAAGAACATTAATTCACCACTCCTATTCACTAAGGCTACATTAACGTATTCACCACTCAATAATGCCTGGGTCACTGTGGCCACTATTAGGCTGCCTAGTTTATCAAGCTTAACGGCATTGGTTGCGTAGGAGAAGGCTAGCACGTCCCCTGGGGCGTATGGTTCATTAAGCAGCTTAACCACGGGCTTACCTAATTGAGCAGTCTTCTTCCAGTGAATCCTCCTAATTGGGTCACCTGGCTCATACTCCCTCAGGTCTGAGATATCCCCAACACCGTACACTGAGGCCCTGGCTAAAACACCCTCAGCTAATTCAAGGGCCTGCTGAGTCCTTGGGGTAACGATAATAGGTGGGTGCCTAATTACCTTAATGACCTTAACCAACCCCCTCACATCCCTTAACTGAACCCTGATTAAAGGCCTATAGACACCACCCAGTTCAAACAATGCCGTTAACCCAAGCCTCAATTCACCACTACCCCACGTAACCTCACTCACCCTGATGCCGCCTGGGGCCTCTATTGAGGCCTCTGCATTAACCCTAGGCCTAATAATGACCCTAAGCCTATACTGCAGCGGCGTCCCGGCTACGGTTCTTAATTCACCATCAGTAGTGGCCGTGAACCTAACCAGTGAAAGCTTAACGAGGCTAATAGCCATGGCTAATAGAATGTAGATTAACGGCACCGCTAATTGCAGTGCAGTGTATGGGTTAATGAGTATGTAGGCTATTAGCACTGAGGCGGCTATGGGTGTTATGTAGGCTAGGGGTTGGTTAATGCGCCTCAACCTAAGTACTGAGTCGAGTATGGGTATTATGGCTAATTCCAATACTAAACCCAGCGGGAATTGGATTAAGCCTGCTACGGCTATGTTAACTAGCGTTAAGGCTTCATCACGCCTACCCCAGTGGGTTAATTCAAGGATTAGGAGTATTACTGATGAGGCAAGCACCACTGGGTTGCTTACACCAAGCAGTATGTATAATGCCGGTAGTATCTTCCTAACCACACTGGTGTTAAGCCTCATGGTTTAACCATCACTCAGTTACCATATAGACTGGTGGCTGAACCCTATTGAGTGCATCGTTAATTACATCAATGGGCCTTAGAGTGTTGGCGAATTCAGGCCTTAGAATAATCCTATGGCTTAATGCCGGTGGTACAGCCACCTTAACGTCATCTGGGGTTACGTAATCCCTACCGTTGAGTAGGGCTATGGCCCTTGATAACTTAAGTACGCTTATTGAAGCCCTGGTGCTTAATGGTAGTAGAAGCCTCCCATCACTCCTAATGGCGTCAGTAATATTCATTATGTAATCAATAACATCATCACTAGCGTAAACCCTAGAGGCTTGGTCCATTAAGTCCAGGAAGTCATCAATGACCTTAGGGTTATTATCCCGTGAATTCACCATGGATTCAATACTATTGAGACTGGATAGGATGCGTCTCTCATTATCCCTATCAACGTAACCTATGGTTAAACTAGCCATGAACCTATCCAACACGGCTATGGGTAATTGCCTAGTTATACCCAACTCCACCTCCTCAACATTCATCGTGGCTAAAATCACATGAGGTTTAGGTAATTGAAGCGGGTTTCCATCCAACGTAACCTGAGCCTCCTGCATTGCCTCAAGGAGGGCTGATAATGTCCTTGGCGGGGCCCTATTAATCTCATCTAGTAGAACAACGTTGGCGAATATTGGACCCTTAACAACCCTAGCCTCCCCATCCCTAGTATAGGCCACGAAGCCGAGTATGTCTGATGGGAGTGTCTCATTAGTTACCTGAACCCTCTTGAAACTACCCCCAATGGCCTTGGCTAGGGCCTTGGCTAAGGTTGTCTTACCACTACCCACAGGCCCCATTAATAATGCGTGGCCACCAGCCATGACTGTGGCTAGGAGCACATTAATTGCGTAGTCGTTACCCATGAAGACTCCACTAATGAAACCCCTAATTCTGTTAAGGGCCTCAGTAACACTGCTCATTCAGTATGCGGGTTGATTAAGTGTTTTTATGTTTTGCCAAAGCCAATGAGGCTATGATTAATGGAGCCATAACCATAATGTAGTTCACAGGCCTTAGACTTAAGTAGGCGTAGGCCTCAATGAAGAATCCCCTAAGCCTCAACTGGGGGTTATTGGCTAACAGTGGCTCAAGGAACCCCACAGTCCTATTAACGCATAACGCCTTTAGGAGTTGGGAATTATTGAATTCACCAATGAGTGAATTCATGAAGACTGATGGCGTTGAGGCAACAATCAAGTAACCCCTACCGTACTTAACATAAACCATGACTGGGTAAGGCCCCACAGTTGAGGAGACTAGGCTGGATTGGCTTGAATAAGCCATAACAGTGGCGCCACCTGAAACCACTATTGGTGACGCATTATCTAGGACTACGGTTAATGACTCATTAACAATAGTAGTATTAACCACAGTACCTATTATCACGTAGGGGTTACCTAGGTTAAACAATGGATCCGTAATAACGCCACCACCAATAGTCACGTTAACGTGGAGCCCGCTTAAAACCGCGTTCCCATACATTAAACCATTACTCAACACTACTAACCAACCACCATTAGTCAAGAAGCCCCTTAACTCATTAATTAATCGAGCGGATGGAGGCGTCTGCGGTATCAGGATTAATAATGATGCATTATTCACATTACTCAAGCCGTATAATTGCTTAAACCCGCATAGGGCTGAGGCCCTGGAGTAACCATCCCAATTGGGGTTATTGACATCATAAGGTATGTTAGTGGGCGCCATTGATACAGCAATCAGTATGGTTAATAAGACCACCATCGCCAAGGCTACGGCCACTAGGCTAGTCCTCATGGTTAATCAACCCCCTAAGCAACTCCTCAACACGCTTAACGACACCCTGACTAATAACCCTACTGGAGTATACTGCCTCCTCGTAAATACCCAATAACTCACTAACGGTGAGGTACTCCCCACTACTCAACAGGCCCCTGACCCTACTCAAGTACTCCCTTGGTGTCTCACTGGGGTTAGGTGCGTTACCAGTCTTGTTAATAATATGCCTTAAAGCCTTGGAGAATTGGGTTACGATTATTCTCACGTTGGGGTCATTGAGCCTACTTGAATCATAGGGGATTAGTAATGGTAACTGCTTAACCTCAACCCCACTAACAGGGACCTTAACCTCATTAACCCCATGTTCACTAGGGCCACTAATACTCCTCCTATTATACATTAGTAGTATGGTTAAGGCAAGGATCAAGGGTGCTGTTAATTGAATAGGGTTAATGACTAGTGCATTGAAGTAGAGTATTGATTGAGCGTAGGGTGGTCTTCCACCAGCCACTATAGTGAATTTGTAGACCCCTGAACCAAGGGTTAACGGTAGTTTAACAGGGATGACTTCATGACTCCTACTTAAAATGAATGACTCATTACCACTGGGAGTCACTAAGGTTACATTAACCCCAGTAGCATTAAGTGGAGTCAACTCAACCGCAATACCCGTAGGCATACCGGTGACTAGGGTTGGTGCCTTAACCTTAACACTGGGGCTTAGGGCGATTATTGTGGCGTTAATACTAAGTGAAACTGGGGCGTAGGGGCCCTTGGGTTCGGCGTACAGGGTGATATTGACTACACCAGGCCTTAGGGGGCTTGTGGGTATTGATGCGTTGAAGAACCCTAACTCATCAGTGGTTGTGTTAATCCTAATTGAACCAGCCTTAATTGAAACAACCCTACCTGAACCATTAACGAAACCCATTATTATTATTGGTGAACCCCATAGTGTTGGCTTAGCCTCAGCGATGATTGTTGAGTTAAGGGTGTTAACAGTAATGTTAACAATACCCCTGGCTGGTAGGTAGGTTGAGTATATTGATGAGTTGAAGACTGCGGTTAAGTCAACCACATGCCCGTAAACCCTCAGTGAACTTATGGTTAAGTTAAACCACCCACCTAGACTAGTCTTAGTCACGTTGATTAAGGTATCATTAATCATTACTGCTATTGAGGCGTTAACAATGGGTTCACCCAGGGCGTTAATCAACCTACCCGTAACCACTAAACCCTCCCCGGGCACTACATTAGTGGCGTTAACGTGGATAATAATCCTTGTTCCAGTGTAGTTCGTGTTCAGTACCCTTAGGAATGATTCATTAAGCCTAATCAAGTAATCCACCAGTGACTTATTATAGGATTCAATGTACTGCCCATACTCAGGGGGTAGTATGCTAATGAGCTTAGCCAGGAGTGGGATTAGTGAATTATAGATGCTTGAAGCCTCATTAACACCATTAAGTGCAATTAACCTAGCCCCAGTTAAGTTACCGTTAAGGAACGCCTTAGTCATGGATTCATTATACTGCCTCAACTCCAGGAGGCTAAGTAACGTGTTACCAGCCTCCCCGGTTATGGCGCCTTCAATGACCGGGGCTAGGTTAGTCTTGGCAATGGCCTTGATTAATGATGTTAATTGCGTATTATTCAGTAGTGATGGTTGATTAACGTAGTATTGGACGAGTGGTGCCGGTGTTGTTGAGGTTACTGTGTAGACGTGGGGGCTTGGTTGGGTGATTAGGCGCGTTAAGTATGCTGAGGTTAGTAGGATCGCAACCATTGTTAAGGCTATGGCTATGCTTCTCACATTCACCATGGTTCATTCACCGGTGGAAATTCATTAACGCATTCAATGCACGGCATCGTTCACTGTGTGGTTAGGGGTCTTAGGTTTATTAAAATTGCGTTACCCCTAGCCTCCTCACCATCAATGACCACGGGCCTGCCTAGGGATTCCGCTACCAGGGATGCGACTATTGATGCCATTGGTGAACCAAGCACAGTATTCACTATTGTGCCGTCGTATGGGTTAATTAACCTAGGCCTATTAACCAAAACCACCACTGAGTCGCCTGTAAATGTTGCCTCAACACCCTTGGCTAAGGATAGGTGGTTCACAATGCAGTTGCTTAACGTTGAATTCAAGTCACTGGACACTGAGCCGACGCTTAGGCACTCCTCAACGGCCCTAGACCCCATTGACCTAACCTTAATCCCCACATCACCTGGACCGGGACCATACTTAACCATGAATCCCCTAGGCACAATACCGCTTAACTTAACGTCACCCCACTGGGGTATGAGGGCGTAGGGCTTAGAGTCCTCAACCATGCTTGAGGGTAGGTAAATGGCCCTTGAAGCAGTGCCCACGCTTTCTAGGAGTAGGGCTAGGTTATCCCATGATGAGGATGATAACCTAAGCTCAGTCTCCTGAAGCACACCCTCACCCCAATTAGCCAGTAAACCCACTAGTGCCGTTGATACGCCGAGTATCATTAATGGTGTTGAATCAATAACCAGTAACCCAATTACCGCAACCCCAATACCAAGGATGATTAGGCTTAGGCCTAATTCACCATTCACATTAAACCAAGCCACGTTTAATTTAAATGCTTAGCGCAAACCCAGTAACCGTTAACGCTTAAATACCTGAATCAGCATCCTTAGTGGAATGTTCACTTCCCTCAAGGAGGCCCAGTTACTGGTTAAGGAATTCCTAAGTAGGAGTATTGATAATGTTGGCTTAAGTCTCATTTCAACAATTAGGAGGAGGGCTATTAGGCTTAACGCGTGGTGGAGGCTTAACCCAATTAAGAGGGGCCTCCTTGAGGCGGCTTTAACCTACATGAGGCGTGGGGGTTCATTTAAGTCGAGGATTGCCTTAACCATGATTAAGGATGCCGTGGTGGATGCCTTAACAATAATACTCACAGGCAGCATCAGGTTCATGGCCTACGTAGTGGGGTTAAGGTTAATGAGTAGGCTTAGCCACATGCCCCACGCCTTAAAGTCCTGGGAATTAATCATACTGGGTATACAATGGTTAAACACACCCCTAATATACAGAGCACCATTAATCTAAGCCATGCAAAATGAGGCGCATTAAGCTAAGATTCTCAGGGCAGGAGATTGAATTCACAGACCGTGAAGTAGCCATTAGGCAGATTGAGAAATTGGCTGAGAAGGGTACGTGGAACCCAGTAGTCATATACGGGCCTGAGGGTTGCGGTAAGTCCGCGTTCTTAAAGCAAGCTGTTGAGGTTCTTGGGGAGTATGATTACTCTGTTGTTAAGGTAAGTCCACTTGAGGATGAGTCCAATGAGAAGTTAAGGTACTCTGAGGAGTTGAGGGGATTGTTCAGGGACATAATGACCCGCATACCCACCCCCTTCAATGATGCGTCAGCCTTAATTGACATAGCTATCTCACTACTCTACGATGTGGTGAGGAGGAGGATTAGGCGAAAAATAGCCCTACTAGCCGATGACGTATTCCAGGCCATTGGCCTAGACAAGGCAGAACTACTAGTTAAAAGACTCCTAAACATGATAGAGTACTCATCGGTTGATTATGAAAGGATTGTGGTGATAGTGGCCACAAGTGAGGGGGTGACTTGGGGGCGTATTGGGCGTCATAGGTGGGCTGAGATAATGGCAATGTGGAACATGCCCAGGGAGGGGTTTGGGAAGCTTTACAACGCATTGCCTGGGCCGAAACCACCATTTGAGGAAGTATGGAGGTGGACGGGCGGGAACCCTAAGGCATTGGAAATGCTGTATAAGAAGGGATGGGATATAAATAATGTGGTGAATGAAGTAATCTTTCAACGTAAAGTAACGGAGCTAGTAAGTCAGCTGAACGAGACGGAAAAGGAGATACTGGAGCAGGCATTGGAGGATCCAGACGTATTACTGAGAAGAATCCGCGATGGAGAAAAACTACTGAACACGCTAATAGACATGAACCTCGTATTGAGAGTGCCTGAATTCAGGACTGAGTACTTATGGGTCGACCAACCACCACCTGAGAGGGATCTTGGACTCGGCATTGGCAGGTACTACACGTGGCAGACGCCGCTGCACAGGGAGGCTGTGAGGAGAGCCTTGGAAAACTGAACATGTTAACGCTAATTCATGGATTATTAAATGAGAGTAATGTGGAGTACACTGTTCAGTTTAACCATAGCCCTCAAGTACTAGTTAAAGTAATTGAATCAAGTCATGTTGCAGTACACTACCATTCCTAAGGAAATAGAATTAGACTATTTAGAGTGAGCGGCGAGTACCCTGCTATTCTTAGGAGGAGGGCCGAGGCCATGCTGGCACTAGCTCAGAGGTTACTGAATGAGGGTGAGTATGATCTGGCAGTACTCAATGCGGAGTACGCAGCACAACTATACCTCAAAAGCCTACTCTATAGGTTAACTGGGGAGGAGTGGCGAGGGCACGGTATACGTGAACTCCTTGGGGCACTGGCCGTGGCGTTAAAAAACCTAAACCAGGATGAAGGGGCTGATGAGGTGGCGGAGTACGTTAGGAGGTATAGGGCGTATCTAGCGGAGTTGGAGGAGGGGCATGTTAGGTCCGTGTACGGTGTTTACAGCTACGGGAGGGACCAGGCGGAGGCCCTGGTCTCCACGGCAGGAAACCTCATAAGCTTCCTCCAAAAAATAGAGAGGGGGGTTTTCGGCGAATGATGGATGAGAGGTTAAGCATGCTCAGGGAGTGGAGGGAATGGGCGAGGGCGGTGGCGGAGGCGGTGAAGAGGGTTAGGGGGGATGCGGAGGTTTACGTAATTGGGGGTGCAGTCGAGGGTAGGCTTACGGTACTAAGCGACATAGATGTACTCATAGCCCTACCACAAAGCCCAAGCCTCCAGGAGGCTGCAAAACTAAGGGCAGAGGTATGGGTTGAGATGGAGAGGATGGGACTACCACCACACTTACCAATAGAGCTGCACATAATAGGTACGGAACAACTAGCCAGGTACATCAAGGGGAAGCCCGTGGTGAGGTTAGCGTAGCATGAAGCGGGTAAAACTCAGGTTTGCGGACCGTGAGGTGGAGTTCGTGGATAGGGAGGTGGCAATAAGGCAAATTGAGGAATTGGCTGGAAAAGGCACATGGTGGCCCCTGGTAATCTACGGGCCTGAGGGTTGCGGGAAATCAGCACTCCTTAAACAAGCCATTGAGGTGCTTAGAGAATATGGTTACGAAGTTTCATACATAAGCCCACTGTCCAGGTCTGGGGAGGATAGGTTCACCCTCACAGAGGGATTGAGGCGGTTAGTAACGGGCGTTGGCTCACTGCTAATTGGCGATGCATCAAGACTGATTAACATAGCCGTGGAGTTACTCTATGACGCGGTCAGGAAAAGGCTCACAGGGAGGATAGCCTTATTAGCCGATGATGTCTTCCAAGCCATTGGACTAGATAAAGCGGAATTGCTCGTAAAGGGACTACTAAACATGGTAGAGTACCCATCAGTTGATTATGAGAAAATCGTCATACTCGTATCCTCAAGTGAAGGAATAACCTGGGAACGTATTGGGCGTCATAGGTGGGCTGAGATAAAGATCATGTGGAGCATGCCCAAGGAGGGGTTTAGGCAATTATATGAGCAAGTACCGGGACCAAAGCCGGACTTTGAACAAGTATGGAGATGGACTGGTGGAAACCCAGAAATGTTAGAGAGACTCTATGGGGCAGGCTGGGACATTAACGGCATAATCAACGACATGATTAAGGACAGGAAACTAGACATTATGGTGAAAACCCTAGACAGGGAGCAGGTGCAGATACTAAGGCGGGCCATTGAGGACCCAGATGTGATTTATGATGAGGCGGCTAGGGCTATGCCGCTAATGGATAAATTAATCGAGAATAACCTAATCATCAGGATATGGTACAGGGAGCAAAGGGTGTGGATCGATCAACCACCTGAAAAAGACCCAGAACTGGGCATAGGCACCCACTTCGCCTGGCAGACGCCAATGCACAGGGAGGCCGTGAGGAGGGTGCTGGGCAATGAACTTGAAAGGCATAGATGAAAACTACGTGACAAGCCTAATGAGGGACATTGAGGGTGTAATAAATGAAATCGTAAACATATCCTCAAAACCATTCAATGAACTATCCACTGCGGAGAAATACGCAATTAGATACGGCATAATAGTAATCGCAGAAGCACTAACAGCCCTGGGCATCGAGCCCGAACCCCCAATCCACGCACTCAGGGTACTAAGGGACAACGGACTTTTAACCCTAAACGAGTGTGATGAACTCGAAAGGCTCATAAGGCTAAGGAACCTCCTCGTACATAGGTACTGGACCGTGGATGATAGGAGGATTTACGAAAACATAAAGGGAGACTTCAAACACATACTCAACCTAATTGATAGATTAAAGAGGGTGCAAAACCATGACAACAGTATTTAAGTACTACAGGCTTAATGAGGAGGAGAGGAGGAGGGTCGCCGAGAAACTGAGGGAGGTCCTCGTAACCGAGGGGGTGAAGTTAGCAATAATCTTCGGAAGCTTCATAGAGCTAGGGAGCTTCAGGGACATAGACATCGCAGTATACCTAGAAGACCCAGGGGACCTTGACAAAATCCTAAGGCTAGGAGTAAAACTCGAAGACACAATCAAAATCCCGGTGGACGTAGTCCCAATCCAGGAACTACCACCAAAGCTCAGGCATAAAATACTAACCAAGGGCATGGTCATACTAGAGGAACCAGGCATGTACGAGGCGCTATGGTCTCAAACAATGGATGAATTAACAATAATGAACACAACAAACACCCACTGAGCACATGAAGAGGGTAAGGCTGAGGTTCGCTGGGCGCGAGGTGGAGTTCGTGGATAGAGAAGCCGCTATTAAGTGGATCGGGGAGCTGGCTGAGAGGGGCACCGGCTTAGTCCGCGTAGTTTATGGGCCCGAGGGTTGTGGTAAGTCTGCGTTGTTTAAGCAAGCCGTGGAGGTCCTCAGGGACCACGGCTACGAGGTCTCGTACATAAGCCCACTGTCTAGAGCCGATGAGGACAGGCTAATCCTCACCGAGGGGCTTAGGAAATTGTTCGTGGACCTTGGGTCCGTCTTCGTTGGTGACGCAGCAAGACTAATCGACACAGCCGTGAAATTGCTATACGACGCAGTGAGGAGGAGGCTTACAGGGAGGATAGCCCTACTCGCCGATGACGTATTCCAAGCAGTAGGGCTGGACAAAGCTGAGCTGTTAGTCAAAGGATTCCTAAACATGATAGAGTACCCGCCGGTTGATTATGAGAAGATAGTCGTAATAGTGGCGTCGAGCGAAGGCGTCACAAGGGGGAGAGTGGGTAGGCACAGGTGGGCGTTTTTACACATCATGTGGAACATGCCCAGGGAAGGCTTCGAGAAACTCTACGAGGAAATACCTGGGCCAAAGCCCCCGTTTGAAGACGTGTGGAAATGGACCGGTGGGAACCCCAAGGCGCTGGAAACCCTCTGGGAATTAAACTGGGACGTAGACAGATACGTAGACAACGTGATAAAGTCGAGAGAGCTTATGAAAATGGCGGCGGAGCTAAGCAGCGCAGAAACCGAAATACTGACACAGTCGCTGGATGACCCGGACGTCCTCTTAAAACGGTACAGGGAGGCCAAGGGACTCGTGCAGAGACTTATAGAGAACAACTTGATAATAGAGATATGGAAAAGGGACCAGGACTGGGTGGACGTGCCGCCGCCCGAGAGGGATCCCGAGCTGGGCATCGGAAAATACTTCGCCTGGCAAACACCAATGCACAGGGAAGTGGTAAAGAGGGTACTCGAGGAAACAAAAACATAAACCCCCACACAACCAAACACACATGGCAACCATAACAATACCCAAGAAACTATACGAAGCACTAAGGAAACACGGAATAGACGTAGAGACAAAGGCAATTGAGGCACTACTAAAAGAAGCCCAACTAGACCCCAATGAAGAAGCCGAGATACACCTAGAACTAGCACAAAAACTCCTCAATGAAGGCGAAGCACTGATCGAGAAGGACCCCATACAAGCAGGCGAGAAGCTGTATAAGGCGGCCGAGGAAAGCGTCAAGGCGCTAGCCATACACTACAACCTAAAGGACATACTCGAAAAAGCGAGAGATAGAGGTAGATGGACAGTTACGGAGCTCGAAAAAGCAGTCCTCCAGATCTCGAGCAGAGCCGGCGAGTGGTTCAGAAGAGCCTGGGACGCAGCATGGACACTACATGTATGGGGATTCCACGAAGCAAAATTCGACAGCGAGGACGTGAGGGAGAGGGAGCCCGACATTAAGAGAATAATTGAGGAGGCGATAAAAGCGATAGGCAGGGACGGGGAGAACAAAGACTTTAAAGACACCACGGACAATAAACACAGTGAAACTACACATTAAGAACTGGAGAAGCATAGAGGAAGTAGAGATAGAACTAAAGCCAGTAACAATAATCATGGGGCCAAACGACGCAGGGAAATCAAGCCTCGCATACGCACCGTACTTCCTAACAAAAACCATCAAGTGGAGAGACGCAAACAAAGTACTAAAATTACTATACGGCACAGAACTAAACAACATCGCAAGGCACGAATACGACAAACCACAATACCCAGTAATAATCGAAGTAGACGGAGCACGCTTCAAGGCTCAAAACCCCAACGATGTAAAGAAAGCCGACATAGAGATAGCTGGGGAAAGTCCCTGGAACGACGGCTACCTACTACCATCGGGAAGGCTTACCTTCATGAAAATGCTACGAATAGTGCCTAGAATCCTCAGACAGATAACAAGAACACGAGACTATTCAGCATTTCCACCACCGATGTACCTATTCCTCGATGATTTAGTGAGGATTCACGGGATTGGCCCCCTACTACTGGAGCATGAACTAACCGAGTACACAGACCCATTTGCAAAAGCAAAACTACCACTAAACCTAGCACCAGACGGAACCACAGACCACTCACTAATAAACCTCTTCATAAACAACGTCCAGGAAGGCAGCCTACTAATCATCGAGGAACCAGAAATACACAAAAACCCAACCCTAGTGATAGAACTCACAAGACAAATAACACAGGAAGCAATAAACAAAAAACTAACAATAATAATAACAACACACAGCGACATAATACCACAAACAATAGCCAAAACCGTGGAAGAAGGCAAAACAAAGCCGAACAACGTAGCAATCTACTACCTAGAGAGAAAACCCTGGACACAGGCAAGGGAACTAAAGATCCACGAAGACGGCACAATAGAGGAACTACCAGACGTGGAGAAAATAATCACGGAATTATTCTAACATGACCCTACACGTAATCCTAGACCACTCAGCACTCATACCCTGCGGAGACAAGCCAAAGGAGGAGAAAGAGGCGATAAGAGAGATCATGAATAGGATCATGGACATAGACGTAACATGGCACGTAACCGGATACTACCTTAAAGTACTAAACACGGTACTCAACAAAAACCTAAAGAACCACCACCCACTCCCCAGGTTACTAGCATCATTAGAAAGAACAAAAAGATACCTCCTGGAACTCTCAAGGAGCAAACAAATTATATGCAAACCACGCAGGCTTAAAAGCTTAAAAATACACGTAATAGCAAGGAAGGCCTCGGAAAGGGTAGAGATACCCCATAGCGAAAGACTAAACGAGATAAACAACGAAGACGTAGAAATAATCGCAATAGGATTGACAATTGCAGAAAGAATAAAAGGCGAAAAACCAGTGTACATAGTCACGACAGACACAAAACTTGAAGAAGCCATAGATGAACTAGAGAAACTAGGAATAAAAGAATTAAAGGCAATAACACCAAGCAAATTATTAGAAGAATTACCAAAACAATGAAAGCATAGAAGCATGAGGATAGTACACGTAGCACCATTTTATAAACCGGTAATAGGCGGCGTGGAGGAGGTAGTGCAAAGAATAGCGGAGTACACAGCAGCTAGGGGGCATGAGGTACACGTAATCACATACAATAGGCTCAGGACAGGAGGCAAAGGTGCACTACCAAGGGAGGAATGGATCAATGGGGTGCATGTAATAAGGCTGAAACCAAACTTAACATGGAGTCACGGAACATACAGTAGGGAACTACCTGAAGTACTTAGGAAACTAAAGCCAGACCTAGTCCATGTGCACGTGTGGAGGCACCCACATGTAATCCAGGTGGCAAGGCTAAGGAGGGAGATGGGATTCAAAGCGATACTGCATGGTCATGCACCATTCCATAAACTAAACCAAGTGGGGCCAATAACCTGGACATATTATAAACTCGTAGACACAACGCTAAGAAGCATCCTAAAGAATTACGACACATACATAGCATTAACGAAACATGAAGCAGAAACAATAAGGAGAATGGGACTAGAAGAAGACAAAATAATGGTAATACCGAATGGAATAAACCAGGATCAATGCATACTAAGCAATGAAAGAGAGGACATGGTACTTTACCTGGGTAGAATCAGTAAGGTAAAGAACATTGAATTACTAGTAAAGGCCGCGAAATACATAAAGCATGCACAATTAGTAATTGCAGGGCCAGATGAAGGACTAATAAATACAATACTACAATATGCAGGAAAACACAACATAGAAGTAAAGTATCTAGGCGCAGTGAGTGAGGAAAAGAAACATGAATTATACCTAAAAGCCAAGGCCTATGCACTACCATCAATATATGAACCATTTGGAATAACACTACTCGAAGCAGGAATACACGCAACACCAAGCGTGATAACGGGGAATGGGGGACAAGTCTACGCAGCACCACCAGGTAAGGCAAGCCTATGGGCAGAACCAAAGCCGGAGAAATACGCTGAAGCCATCATACAACTGCTAACCGACCAAGAGCTACATAGGAGATTAAGCCAAGGCGCTCTTCAGCACGCTGAACAACACCTATGGAGCAAAATACTACCAAGGTACGAGGAAATATATGGCTAAACCATTAATCAGTGTAGTAATTACGGCATATAATAGGAGGGAGTACTTAAGGTACGCTGTTAAATCGGTGCTAAACCAAACCTTGGATAGAAACTTCTATGAAGTAATAGTCATAAAGAACTTCGAAGACTCATACACAGACAAATTAATTGAAGGAGTGGGTAGAACAATAAACGTAGACATAGCATCAATAGGCGCAAAAATAGCCCTGGGAATAAGGGAGTCTGAGGGTGAAGTGGTGGCATTCCTTGAAGATGACGACTTATGGCATAGTAGGAAGCTAGAGCATGTAGCCGAGGCATTCAGAAATAACAATGACCTAATGTACTACCACCACAATACATACGCAATAGATAAATACGGAAACATAATACATGACTCGCTCATTGAGAGGACGAACATAAATAATTACGTATATGCCAGCAACGAAGATGAGAAAATGAAAGTATTCAAACAGTATGGTTGGGGCCTTGGTCTCAGGAACAGCTCCATAGCCGTAAGAAGGGATGTATACGAAAAATACGCACCTATAATAAGACTCCTCCCAGATGCGGTGGATGTGGCACTATACCTGGTAGCGTTAAGCGTAAAGGGTTCAATAATTCATGAACCACGGAGATTAATGTTCTTTAGAATACACGAGACAAACACAAGTAGCGTGAGATTCGCACCACAGAGTGAAAGGCTACATAGGGTAGCCGTGAACTCTGTAAAACATACCATAGCAAGATATGCACTAGCAACCATCGCCAGGCACATAAAGCCCCAACTAACCAGATACGCAGGCTATGACGAAGCATCAATAGTAGCGGGCATATTAGCAAATTGGAGGGGATACACGGCAGTAATGAGTTTAAATTTATTAAATCATTGTAAATCACTAACATGCCTAGCAACGGCAATACTAGGCATTATAAACACAATAAGCCCAGAACTAACGAAGAGAATCATCACACTATACTACACTAAAGGATTCAGACTCTAATGATAATAGTACACACGCATCATCACTACTGGCCGGTAGCGGGAGGAATAGAAAATGCAATTAAATACCTCGCCGAGGAACAGGCAAAACTTGGTCACGAGGTGCACATAGTAACGGGCACCTATGGAGCCCAGAAAAGACCTAGGGAGGAAGAAATAAACGGTGTGCACGTACATAGAATTAAGGCGTGGAGATTAGGCTACCCAGACCTAACAATACCAAGGGAAACACCTAGGGAACTGCTCAAGAGGGCTGACGTGATTCATGCTCACTCACAAAACAGCTTATTCTCAGTGAGAATAGCCCAGGAGGCACATGAGCTAGGTGTTAAGGTAGCCATACACTACATGGCTGTCGACACCCTCCAAACACACCCAAACCCAGCCATAAGGCTCCTTGGACCAATATACGCCAGGAGAAACCTAGAAATGGCAAAGGAAATAGCGGACATACACCTAGCAAGAAGCAAAAGGGACGTAGAAAAACTAAGAAAATACGGAATACAAGCACACTACCTACCAGACGCAATACCAAAACACTACCTAACAAAACCCAAAGCAGACCCAGAGGAATTCAGGAGGAAATACGGAATAACACAGGACAAACTATTCATATACATAGGAAGAATACACAAACTCAAGGGACCACACGTACTAGTCAAGGCGCTACCATACCTAAGCAACGACATAGCAATAATAATGGCAGGACCAGACAACGGATACCTAAAACAAACCCTAGAACTAGCCAATAAACTACACGTGAAAGACAGACTATATTACCTAGGCTACGTAGACGAAGATACAAAAATAAACGCCATAGACGCATCAACGGCGCTAGTCCTACCATCAACCACAGACTATGTAGAGGTATACCCCATGACAATAACCGAGGCATGGGCAAGAGAAAAACCAGTAATAGCCACAAACGTAGGAGGAATACCATACAGGGTAACACACGGCATAAACGGACTAATAATACCACCAAACAACCCACAGGAACTAGCCAAAGCAATACAACAACTAGCAAACAACCCAGAAAAGACACAACAAATGGGTAAGGAGGGTAAAAAGGAAATCAAGACATGGGACGAAATCGCAAAAGAAACCATAAAAATATACAACACCACAAACAACCCATGAAAGCCCTAATAACAGGAGGGGCAGGATTCATAGGAAGCCACCTAGTAGATAAACTACTAGCAAGGGGCTACCAAGTCAAGGTAATAGACAACCTAAGCACGGGAAGAATAGAAAACATAACCCACGTACTAAACAAAATACAATTCACCAAAACAGACCTAAAAAACATAGAAGACACACTAAAAGCACTCAAAGACACAGACGTAATATTCCACTTCGCGGCAAACCCGGAGGTCAGGGTCAGCACAGTCAGCCCTGAGGTGCACTTCAACGAGAACGTGGTCGCCACGTTCAACCTGCTCGAGGCAATGAGGAGGATGGACGTGAGGGAGATTGTGTTCGCGTCGTCTAGCTCGGTCTACGGGGAGCCTGAGGAAATACCGGTAAGCGAGGACGCGCCAACAAGGCCCGTCTCGGTCTACGGAGCGAGTAAGGCGGCCTGCGAAAATCTGATACACGCGTACTCAAGGCTCTACGGGATGAAGGCGGTGATCCTGAGGTACGCGAACGTGGTTGGGCTGAGGCTGAGGCACGGTGTAATATACGACTTAATCATGAAATTAAGGAAGGACCCAACCAGGCTGGAGGTGCTCGGCGATGGGACCCAGGTCAGGAGCTACATACACGTGGATGACGCCGTGGAGGCAACGTTAATAGCCCACGAGAGGACTGGAGGCGGCTACCACGTATTCAACGTGGCGAGCGAGGACTGGATAACCGTGGACGAAGTCGTAAACATAATCACGGAGGAACTCGGGGCAAAGCCAGAGATAATCCACAAACCAATCCTACATGGCGTTGGCTGGCCAGGGGACGTGAAGAGGATAGCCCTGAGGATAGACAGGCTCAGGGAGCTGGGCTTCAAGCCGAGAATGAATAGTAAAGAAGCCGTGAGGGTTACCGTAAAGGCACTAATCAGGGAATCAGGATAATCATGGAATTAGCCATAAGTTAGGAGGATGATGAAGATTTTCTATAAGTTAGGAGTACAAACTGCTGGTAGGCTTGGACTCTACGTTGAGAGAACAAGAACTTACTTAAAAATTATTTTGAGGTTGATACGCGTTTTAAGGACATTAAGAAGTAAGTGTATAGCCTTAGACTTAGGCTGCGGTGATGGCTACTTTGCTTATAAAGTATCACGTCTTTGCATGTATGTTTTAGGTATCGATATAAAATTTCACAATTCCTGGAAATCTAAACATAATGTAAATACGGAATATATTGTGGCTGATGCACGCTATTTACCGCTACGGTCTAATAGTATTGACCTTATTTACGCACTTTCACTCTTGGAGCTAGTGGAACCCCATACTAAGTTACCATTACTAGGTCTAGTACCGAAGACCCTGAGGAGAGTAATTTTGCATCATTCTAACTATTCTGATTTACAATTTAATATACACTTAAAGAACTTAATCAGAGAGTTAAGAAAACAGTACTTTAATGTAATCGGTATAGTTCCTCATTACCATTCTAAACATTTAAGAGTTATTCCCATAGCACCATCATATTTTATAATAGCATTAAAGGAATTATGATAATTTCAGTTTTTAAAGAACCCATGAGAGTTACCTAACAAAGGGCCATGCTTAAGATAGCCCTAGCCCTAGGCTACTATGAAATCGGCGGCTTCAAAACAGTAATAGACAACCTAGCAGCAAAACTCAGCGAAAAAGGACACGAAGTCACAGTATACGCAAGGGTAATAAGAACAAAACCGCCAAAGGATGTTAACGTTATCAAAGCATCACCACAGGAATTCTATAGAGAAACTAGAAAACACGACATAATACACGTACATACATCATACCCATACCTAAAAGTACTCGCTGACAACAACGCACTAGACAACGTAGTATTCACATACCATGGATACGCACCTTGGTATGAAGTACCAGGCACAACAAGCAAACTAATAAACCTATACCTACTGATTATGTACAAAAGACTACTCAAGAAGGTCAAAGTAGTAACCGCAGTCAGTAATTACGTAAAAGAACAAGTAAGAAAATTATTCAATAGGGAGGCCATAGTGATTTACAATGGCGTAAATCTCACAGTATTTAAACCAAATATGAATATAAATAAGCAGACTAACGAAATAATAATATTCAATGCAACTGCGTGGAACAGATTCAAGGGGCAGGAACGCCTAATTAAATATTACAGGGTAATAAAAAGACAATACCCAAATGCAAAACTAATGATGAGGGGCAACTACCAAGGTAACTCTGAGGATATACAAGTGCTCCCGCCCATGGACCCAACGGAACTAGCCAAGTACTACTCAATGGCAACATTCTATTTACTAGTATCATCGTGGGAGAGCTTCGGCTTACCAATAATTGAAAGCATGGCATGCGGAACCCCAGTAATAGCCTGGGACAGACCAGACGCCAGGCGCGAACACATACTCAACTCAGGTGCGGGCTACTTATTCAGGAACGAGGAAGAATTGCTACAGGCGGTTAAGAATGTAATAGAAAACAGAGAGGAACTGTCACAAAAAGCCATAAACTACGCAAGGCAATTTGACTGGGAAAATATTGTCAATAAATACCTAGATGCCTACGGTGTGATCATCAATGAGGAAATACAATAAAGTCGCCATATTACTAACCTCCGCCTCGATAATACTATTTACCTACTCAACAATCTCCATGACTAAATTCACAGTTAATGTAATAACCCAATCACCATTTTACCTATACAATAACACACCATATATAGTAACAATAATCCTCACACTAATCACAACAATAATATTAACACTCATAAATACCGGCGCAAAGAAAACATTGAACGCAATATTAATAATCATACTATGGTTCATGGTACTGGCCGAACCATACTTAACATACATAAATGCACTACCCCTATACAACGACCAGCTAGGCTTCGTAGAAGAAGTACTGGCAATGATAAACACAGGCAGAGCAGTAGCCATACAAGGTGGTGTAACAACACTTGGACACGCATATTTCACATCATCACTAGCACTTCTAACAGGAATAAACGGAATAAATGCGGCAATTCTCGTTCAGCTCATAATGCCAATAATATACGCAGTAACATACCTAGCCTTAACATCAGACATAGAAGACGTAAGAGCACGAATCCTAACCTCACTAATAATCCTAGCATCATTCCTAAACCCATTTTGGTACGGAAGAACGCCCTTCGCCTTGATCTTCCTCGCGCTACTAACATTAATAATTTATAAACTATTCACAAAAGGAGTCAGCTACGAACAAAACACCCTGAGAATCACAATGTACATATTATACGCAGCCTACGCAATATCGGACCCCACATCACTATTCATACCATTAATATTCATGGCAGCATCTATATTTAATAAAAGATATACATTAATATTCATAGCAACCTCACTAATATGGATCACAATTAATCTAATAGCTATGGTATCAGGAAGCCTATACTCAGCACTAATGGAACTAATAGATCTATTCACCGCACCATCAAATCCAGTGCTCTCGCTACTAACGCCCGGCGTTAACGAAGTAATAATGATATACTACCGATTACGTGAATTAAACGTATTACTGATGTACATAGTAGGCCTAATAATAATATACTATATAATAAATAGAATAAAAAAGAGAAATCAAGACTTCGTCAAGGATTTACTAATATTAATTTACATTATTTCAGTAATAACTGAAGCGGCAGCTCTCGCAATAAACAGGTGGGGAATGGTGCCATATACACTCTATACATTAAGCATAATACCAATAATGTTAATAATATACAGGGAATACTACAACACAAAGAAAATACCCCTAGCCGCAATAATGGCAATAACCCTTTCACTTATCATAATGGCACCCGCAGTCAAATGGGGCTATGCAGCAATAGCATTCCCAACACCACATGATATAGCAGAATCACAATTCCTAACCAACTATACACAAATAAACACCCAAATATGCACCGCAGGAGCACACCAAATCCTACAATTCTATTCATATATAAATAACAAAACACTGAACCAATATGCATTAAACCTACCAATGGGTAGCAACATACCCAGTACATGCCATATCATAGCCATATTCTACAGGGCAATGAATACGTACAGAATGGACATGACATTAAACCAACTAATGCAAACAATAAACCAACTCGACAACAATTACAACATAATCTACAAGGATGAAACATGGACAGTGTGGGCAAAGTAACATACATAACTTACTCTGGGATACCGCACCTGGGACATGTAACATGGGTTTCACTGCTTAAGCTCATAGCAAAAACAAGGGTTATAAGTTATAAGGAGGTACTAATAAAACTACCCACAAATGAGATAATAATAGCAGAGGGTTTAAGACCAACATTAATAAGCATGTCATTAAAACCATTGAATAAATGTATAGTAGCCATAGCCCTCTCACCATCAATCCTGAATAAAAAGGCACACATGCTGTACTCGAGGGCTGACGTAATAATAGCTGTATCGGAAATGGTGAGACAATTATTTAATCCAGAAAAAATCGTGGTTGTACACCCAAGACCACCTGACCTAGAGCATTTAATAAAACTGAACGTAGACGATAAAAAACCCTGGATATGCTACTCAGGCCCGTTAATACCAATAAAGGGGATCCACATCATACCCGAGGTGGTAAAACACATCACAAGGAGTGCAAATAATGTGAAAATGATAGTAATGGGCGCAGGGGACACGATGTCACTAAGAAGAAAAAGCAAGGAACTCGGAGTCGAGGATAAAATAGTCATAGCAGGACCACTCCCAAGACCAAAGGTAATAAATACATTACGCCACTGCAGCATCTACATGCAACCATCATTATTTGACGCATTCTCAATAGCTGTTGCTGAAGCAATGGCACTCGCAAACGTACCCATCATAACTAAGAATGTGGGATCAAAAGACCTAGTAGAAAAACTAGATAGATCGCTGATTGTAAGTTATGATAGCGAAGCCATAGCTCAAATAATACTAACAATCCTGAGCCCCAAAAACACGCAGGAGCTCGGTAAAAATGCCAGGGAAATAGTGGCCAGGGAGCTATCCCTGAAAAATACGGCAAGGAAACTAACAGAGGTACTTGAAAGATGCCTAAAGCATGCATATTAATTAGGCACCCCACGTATATAGAAGGACAAACAACATACGCAAGAAACTTCCTAAAGGTATTAAGCATGATATACGGCAAAGACCTCAAGATAATCGTTTCAACACGCAATGCTCACAATACACCTTACGAACTCTATATCAGGGAATCACTATTACTAATTAAGTATCAAAGCTGTGATGACATACATATATTAAATATAAATAAAGTGCTACCACTGGCAACCAGGGTAATTATGAAAATACATGCACGTACAATAACGTACCAATTCTCATACCTACCCACAATACATAGCGACTGGCGTATAAAAAGAGCAATAATCGAAAAGGGATCACAGATAATCATCGGCACATCGAGAAGAATAGCCGAACTATTCAGCAAAGCCTACTTCATACACCCACCAATAAACATAGAATTATTCAAACCAGGAAACAAGAAAAAAGCCAAAGAAACACTAGGCTTGCCAGGAAACACTAAACTAATAGGCTATATAGGTGACATAGATATGAAGAGAGGAATAGATATAGTAATCGACACGGCAATTAAATACTCGAGAGAGGGAGTTAAAACGCTAATGGTAACACCACGACTCGACTCAATAACAAAAGAAACCCTAGAAAAACTCAAACAAGCATACAAGGACAAAGCAATAATCTGGATTACAAAACCAACCCCCATATGGCTAATCTATAACGCAATAGATGTGCTACTGCTCCCAATAAGGGGCGAGTACCCCACAGAACCACCAGCAACACTACTAGAAGCGCTCTCATCAGGAACTCCAGTCATAGGCACAAAAAGCTCCAGCATGAGTGATTATGAAGAACTTTACATAGCAGTTAATGAGAACGAAATACCAGAGGTAATAGATGTAGCATTCGAAAACGAGGATTTAAGGGCAAAAGCTAGGGACTTTGCAGTGAAAAACTTAAGTTATGAGGCGGTAGCGAATAAACTCAGCAGGGTTTTACACATATGTCAATAATAGTCACACGAGATACCCAAGGAGTGGATTATTCGAGGTTGCCCGTACAATAAGCCACGTGACCAACATACCATTCACAACGCTTAATTTACTCATAAAATCATCAAGGAGTTTTAAATTAGCCATGACTTATACAAACATGTTATATCTAGGTCATTTTGTTAATGCCCATGCCTTCTTAATCCTTAGAAGAATTAGAATTTTAGGCAATACTATCATGTACTTAGTTACAGAGGGACCCTTAGATAATAAACTATTAAAGTTCCTATTAAAGCTAAAGCCTTTGAAAGGCAGAACCCTAATCTATGTACCATCACATTACGTAGCTGAGGAAGCCCTGAAAGCTGGTATTGAAATCGATAAAATACTGCCTCACGGTATTGACTTCTGCGAGGTACCTAGCATTGAACCACCACAGAATACATCAGACGTAGTAAAGATACTAATGATACTTAGTAGTACTGATATTTATAAACTATATGGCGTAGCATTATTCATGAGGGCATTAAGTAAGTTAAAGCCTAAGGCTAAATATCAAGTAACCCTTAAGGTCCCACGGGGCCAGGATTTGTATTTCATGAATTATCTAAAAAGTACGATATAAATGCCGTGGTTATAGACGAGTACCTAAGTAAAAGGGAGCTTTATACGTTAATATCCCAACATGACTTATACATTCATGGCTCATTGAGTGACGGTTTTGGCTTACCAGTCATTGAGAGTATGGCTGTGGGGGTACCGCCTGTAGTATTAGATGCACCACCATGGAATGAGGTAGTAAACGATTCCGTAGGTTTCCTGGTTAAAGTAGGCAGAGAGAATATTATAATGCGAAAACCATATAAGTTTAAGATAAGGATATTTAGAGAAGACAATGCTTTAGATACGCTGGAATACGCATTAAATGAAGTTATGAACAACAGGATGGGGTGGTTCACGAAGGTTAGGAAGTACATAAGGCAAAGATACGATGCACACAGTCTTTATAAAGAATTTGCAAAACTCTTAGAATAGGGTGAGTGAAATACCAATGAAGATAGCCAAGGTTTTGAGGAGTTGTTCGTTCTTTAGGAACTGCTTTAATGCGGCTCTTGCATACCTAAGGGGCGCTAAATTCATTCCTGTAATATGTAATAACGGTAACATGGTTAACTTATACAGAGCATATTACGTCGCTATACTTAATGGGCTTTATCGTGGATTCATAAAGAACTTAAAGTGCGATAGTAGTGGTAATGTAATAGTCATTAATGGTATCAAACTATATGCGCAGCCAGTAATTAGTGAAAATGGGTTTGTGGACTTAGGATGCTGCAAATTCACAAGACTTCACTACACCATTCTACAGGTTTTTGTTAAGCAGGAGTACGCGTTTACTGAGGTACGTGGTGAAACGGTTATTGACATTGGGGCTTTCGTGGGCGACTCAGCCATTTACTTCGCACTGAGGGGTGCGAGGAGGGTTTATGCGGTTGAGCCTCATCCTGAGGCTTATGCGGAGATGCTTATGAATATATCATTAAATCATTTAAACGATAAAATCATACCAATAAATGCCGCTGTAGGTAAGGGCGGATTTACATGCGTAAACATTGATGTTAATTATGCAGATATCACCTACTTCAAAACCGCAGACAATAGGTGCGATGGTGTTAGGATACCAAGTATTGGACTTAGCGATTTAATGCAGAAGTACGGTATTGAGCCCGATGTGCTTAAAATGGATTGTGAGGGCTGTGAATTCGACGTATTAATGAATGAGTATGATGTGATCAAAAAGAAATTTAACGAAATAATTCTAGAATGCCATGACGCCGCTGGTTCATGTAGAGATTTATTACGCAAACTTTCAAAAGATTTTAAGTGTCATAAAGTAAGTATGGGCGGATCCAAAATCATTAATTGTAGTTAGGGTATGAATGTGGCTATTACGTTTGATGACGGTTACAAGGAGCAATTAAGTATTGCTAAGTGGCTAGCTAGTAGAGGGATTAAGGCTACATTCTTCGTAATAGTTGGCTTAAGGGAGTATATGGGGAGAGCGTTACTAACTCCTAGCGATCTAAGGTATATTCGTAGTCTTGGTCATGAAATCGGTAGTCATACGATGACCCATATAGACATGGTAAATACTGATGCTGAGTTAATACGTAGGGAGCTCGTTGAGAGCAAGCGTATGCTTGAGGACATGCTTAATGAATCTATCACCTCTTTTGCGTATCCATTTGGCCCTCACACGGCTGTTGCAGCGCAGATTGCCAGGGAGATTTACAAAGTGGTTAGGGGCACCTATATAGGTCCTGCCACGGGTTACAGGATTTTTGATGAACATTGCTGCGTGCTCGCTTATAATCTAAGGCTCAGTAATATTTATGAAATATTCAGGTTAAAAAAGCTTGATACATCAATCCTTTATTTTCATTTACCCAATTTAGCTAAGTTAGACATCATATTACAGGCATTAAGGGTTTTAAGACCCAGGTATCTAACACTCACCGAACTATACGATAAAATTAAATAAGGATACCGTGGGAAAAGAAGCATGTTAAGGGTAGGTATACTGCTTCTTACCCGTAATATTAGTCATCATAAACTTGGGATGGGACTGAAGACATTGCTGCCTGGTAGCAAATTAATACATAGCTATGAGGATTTTTATAGAAGCTTAGTAAATGGTCTCGACATAGTCATCGCCATGGACTCAACCCCCAAATACATACCTGCACTAACTCTAGCCAAAGCCAGAGACGTACTAACCATGGCTTTTATGCACGACATTAGATCTATCTCTCACACCCAGGTCACTGCTAAAGATGCAGGTACAAGTCCGTTTTTACAACGCTTAAGGAGGATCATCAGTGCCAAGTTAATACTTAATATACTTGATGTAATATTAACGCCCTCGAAATACAGTGCTCAAATGATTAAGTATTATCTAGGGCGCGAAGCGTGTGTTGTTTACCCATTTATCAGTAATGAAGTATACAGGCCCTTAAGGGTGAAGGAGAGAAGGTTAGGGGATCTACAATTTCGCAGCGATGATGTCGTAATACTTACCGTGGCGACCAAACCACATATTGTCAAGCACGCGGTGGTGGCGTATGCTCATTTAAGGAATATCGTGAAAAACGCCTACCTGGTCATAAGGGGGCCGTGCGATAAAATACCCAGGTTGCCCCGGGTTTACTGCCTACCTCCGTTAAGTGAGAGTGAGTTAGCTTTGCTTTACAATATTGCTGACGTCTTTCTTTACCCGTCATTGGTTGAAGGTTTCGGCTTGCCTGTTCTTGAGGCAATGTCGTGCGGCTTGCCCGTTGTTGCCTATAGATTAACGAGCATGGAGGAGGTAGTAGGGGATGTCGGTATTTTAGTAGAGCCAAGTATAAGGGGGCTTGTGGATGGTGTAGTTATGGCATTGAAGAGAGTTTATGAAAAGCGAAAAGTGGCGTTGGAAAGAGCTTCTTTCTTCAACCCTCTTGAAACTAAGAGGGCCTTATTAATGTGCATTAAACAATATATGGCGTATAAAATTGAAAAGCGATAAATTTTTAGGGACTTGGTGAGTAATGCGACATGAATAATAAGAATATCATTACTATCGTTCTCGGTGAAATTAATAGTTTATACGTTAAGAAAGACCCTGTTTGTATTCCTTACGAATTCAACAAATTAGGATTTAATTCAATTCTCATTTGTAGCAGGTGCAGCATCAAAATTCCAGGTGTTAGGGTTTTCGAGATTGGTGGTGTGAGTTTACGTAGTGGATTTGTGCCTCTTTATTTAATCAATGTAATTAATAGTATAGTCAATGCTGTAATATTGATGGCTAAGCTTGTCCCTATACTTAGGAGGGTTAGGCCATGGTTTGTATTAACATATTACTACCCAGCATTATTACCGTTACTTTACTTACTTGGTAGGGTTCTTAACTATTACGTTGTAGTTAAGATGGATTGGGATGGTAATTTAACGGGTAATTTTCTTAAGGTTCTTTTTAGAAAACTTATGTTGATTGCGCTTTCGAGGTTTGCGGACGCGGTGATTATAGAGAGTTACGATGCAATGCGTAAAGCCATTGAGGCTATACCGGCTTTACGGGGCAAATTAAGGGTAGTGTATAATGGATGGTGCGATGAGCTACTCAGAGAATTTAACCTCGGTAATCGTGAGAGGATTGTTTTAACGGTGGCTAGGGTCGTGCGTGTTAAGGGGATTCACGACTTAATAAGAGCCTTTGCTATGGTTGCAAATAAGCACAAGGATTGGGTTTTGAGGATTGTTGGTCCTATTGTTGACGCGAATTACTATAGGGAGCTTATGACCCTGGTTAGACAGCATAATTTAGAGGGGAGGGTTTACTTCCTAGGCGCAATTAGTGATAAGGAGTTGATTAGGGAGTATAGTAAGGCATCGATATTTGTGTTACCATCATACGCTGAAAGCTTTGGTATTGCAAGGCTTGAGGCGCTCGCTCATGGGTTGCCTGTGATCACCACTGATACTGGAGGTTCTGAGGTTGTGATGGGTGTTGGTGTTATAATAGAGCCTGGTGATGTAGCTTCATTGGCGTATTGGTTAGATAGGTTAATGGGCGATGATGCGTTGAGGTATAACATGGGTATGAGGGCCCGTATGAAGGCGGCCGCATTAACATGGAGGTTTGTATCTACAAGAATAATTAGTATTGTGAATGAGCTAGAGTCTTTACGCTTAAAAAATAAAATCTAGGTTCTCTAGGTCATATCATAATAGTGTTGATTTGGTGTTTTTAAAGCTAAGAATGCTGATGGCTTAGTTGTCATGAGCTTTACTGTGATGCCTTTATGGTGTTTGAGGTAATTTTACGTTCAATCACGAAGTATAACATGTATTAAGTATAAGGATAATTCAGTTCTCATTAAGAGTATGAGAGTGCCTATCACCGGTGGTGCTGGCTTCATCGGGCATAATACGGCTATCTACCTCAGGGAGAGAGGTGTTGAAGTGGTGGTTCTGGATAGTCTGGAGAGGTCCACGGAGTACGCCGTCAGGAGGTTGAGGGATGCTGGCGTGTCGATTATTAGGGGTGACGTTGGGGATTCTTCGACGGTGGGCCCCTTGGTTGGGGATTCCGATGTTGTGATTCACGCGGCGGCCTATATTGATGTTCATGAATCCATGCAGAGGCCCGCTGATTACGTAAGGAACAACGTGGTTGGGACGACAGTCGTGGCCCACGAATGCCTAAGGCATGGTAAGCCCATGGTCTTCATAAGCTCTGCAGCCGTTTACGGAAACCCCGTGAGGCTGCCAATACCCGAGGACCACCCGCTCAGGCCCATATCGCCCTACGGCTTGAGCAAGGTCCTTAGTGAGGAGGTGGTGAGGTTCTTCGGTGGCTTGGGCCTTAGGTTTGTCATACTTAGGCCCTTTAATGTCTATGGGCCCGGGCAAAACAGCGCTTACGCCGGCGTCATAATGAGGTTTATTGAAAGGGTTAAGCGTGGCCTCCCTCCTGTTATTTACGGTGATGGTAATCAGGCTAGGGATTTCATTCACGTGCTCGATGTGGCTAGGGTGATTGAGCGCGTAATCACCGGCGATTACTGGGGCGAGACGTTTAATGTGGGTACCGGTGTGCCCACGCGAATAATAGACCTAGCCAGGCTGGTGATGGGGCTTTTTGGCATGGATGGAGAGCCCCTGTTCGATAAGCCCAGGCCCGGCGATATCAGGGATAGCTACGCAGACATTAGCAAGGCTAGGTCGATACTCGGCTTTACCCCCTCCATAAGTCTTGAGGATGGGTTGAGGGGTCTCATGTATGAGTAAGCCCAGGTTGGTTGTCTTCACGGAGCTCTACTACCCAGAGGGTGGTGCCGCCGAGTTGGCTGCTCACTTAATCCTTGGCTTCCTGCATAGGCATTTTGACGTCACCATTGTTACGGGTACGCAGAGGCCATCGCCCGAGGTTTTTAGGTTTGGTAGGGTTATTCATGTGCCTTGGTTTAGGGGTTTAAAGCCCATGGTTTGGCTTAGGTCAATGATTAACGCTGGGTGGTTTAAAAAGTTCATTGAGGATTCCCACATCATCTACATATCATCCCATAAATTATTGCCCATAGCCATAATCGCGAAGCGCGTCAGTAAGGATGCCAGGGTTATTGTTCACCTCCATAATTACCAACCCATAAGCTACACATCACTGTACCTAAGGGACCGAGAACCATCACCAGCAACGCAAGCCATGATTGAGTACCTGGAAAACAATAGCCTAACCAAGGCATTAATAACCGGGTTAATAAGCGAATCAAACGTAATAAGCAAAGTAGCGGTTGATTACGCAGACACAATGATATGCGCATCAAATGCTCAATTAAAAATACTGAACAAGTACATAAAGGATATTACGAAAAGGCCGTGGTAATTTACAATCCGTTACCACGTATCCCTCCAATCCAAAAGAGACCGAGCGATACGCCGTCATTACTGTACGCAGGTGGTGATAGCTACATTAAGGGATTCCACATACTGCTAAATGTGCTACCGAGGATCTTAAGGGGAAACGTTAACCTCCAGGTCATAATTAATAGACAATCAACGTTGGATAAACTACGGAGAATAGCCGTGAAAACCCAGGAAAACTAATAATACTAAGCCGATTAAGGCACGAGGAATACCTACGACTGCACGAAAAACATGGGCATTGCTCTTCCCGTCAATCACGGAGGAGCCCCTACCATATGCCGTTGTGGAGTCCATGGCCTTGGGCACGATACCCATAGCCTCCAGAGTGGGTGGTGTGCCGGAGATACTGGAGGGGACCTATGCTGAAAGGATTATGTTTACGCCAGGAAACATAAATGAGTTTGTTGAGAAGATAAACGAGGTGTTATCACTATCTACGAAGCAACTCATAGATATTGGGGCAGATTTAAGAGAGAAAGCGTATAAGAAGTTTGATAAGGATCACCTTGAGAGGCAATTACTTGAAATCTTTAGATGAAAATAGTTGAGGTTAAAAATTACTGTAATTAAAATTTCATGCCATATTGATGAAGTAGTCTGAAGCGGTGAAGTAGCACCTGTGAAAAATGAAAGTATTTAAAGGCGAGATAGTGTAAGCAATGCGTATATGCTGATTAAGATTAGGAGACCGTTAAAGCAGAAGTAAGGAGGTTAAAATGCTTGTAAATGCAGCATACCTATGTTGTTTATGCATTAGGGGTTTATTATGAGGGTTGCTTTCATTGTTAGTAAGTCTTTTACTGAGAGGAGGCATGGTGGTTTTGGCTGGCTTGTGAGGTTGGTGGGTGAGGAGCTTGTTAGGCGTGGTTTTGAGGTTTATGTCCTTGCTTGGCGTGATACTGGCTATCCCAGGGAGTACTCCGTGGGTAGCGTTAGGGTTGTAACATATGATTATCACTTCGAGACCAGGTCTGTCTTTAGGCACTTGCGTGATTACTGGGGTGCTCTGGAGGTTATCAGGGATGTGGATGCTGATGTTTACATAAGCATTGAGGCTATGGTGGAGACTTTACTGGCTGAGCTTGTTAAACGCCATAGCGCCCATGTGGTTTGGGCGCAGGATCCCTTTGAGTGGAGTGATTATGAGCTCCTGGCCTCCGTGGATCCTTACTACAGGATTTCCAGGGCTAGGTTTTACATGAATAGGTTGGTCTTTGGCGCGGCTTATAGGTGGGCTGATTTAGTGCTTACGCAGGCCAGATTTTACATGAGGAAGCTCAGGGAGCTTTACGGCCTGGACCCAGGGAGGGTTCATTACCTGCCGAACCCTGTACACCCAATACATGAGTATGAGGTTAAGAAGTCCGAGGAACCGCTGATTTGCTACCTAGCTAGGATGGATCCTCAGAAGCGTTACTGGTTATTCTTTGAGCTCACTAAGCGCTTCCCTGACATCAGGTTTGTGACTATGGGTAAGCCTAACGTGCTCTATGAGGATAGGTATAAGGAGGTTATTAGTAAGTACGTGGATTTAAGCAACCTTGAGGTACTAGGCTTCGTACCTGAGAAGAGGAAGAGGGAGATTCTTGATAGGTGCTGGGTGCTTGTGCTGCCGAGCATTAGGGAGGGGTTGCCCATAGCGATGCTCGAGGCCTTGGCTCACAGGGTTGCATTGCTTAGTTCTGTGAATCCTGATGGGTTAACGGAGAGGTTTGGCTATTGGGCCAGGAACGATGATTTCGATGTGGGGTTAAAATGGTTATTGAGTAATGATAGGTGGAGGGTGCTTGGTGAGGAGGGCTATTGAGGAGGAGATGAGGGAGGTCTTCTCGTAAGGGGGAGGTGTATGTTCCATCTCTATTCTTTATAGAGGTGGCTAACGCTCTTAGGTATATTGATGGGCTTGTAGCAGAAGACGTTGCCAAAGCTATCGATGCATTTAAGAGCCTAGGCTTGAGGGTTGTGAGCGATCTAGAGCTACTGGGGGATGCTGTTAGAATAGCCTTCGAGAATGACATCACAGTCTATGACTCTATATACTTGGCATTGGCGAGAAGAGTTGGTGGGGTCTTAATAACGTATGATAGGAAACTGCTCAGTAAGGGTGGGGAGGTGGTTATGAAGGCAAGTACATTCCTAGCGCGTTTTGTAACTCGATAACTAGCTATCATAAGGGCTCCAAGGTGAACTTCGGGATCATCCATGCATGGCTACCTACTGAGGAGGCTTAAGGGGGCTGAGGAGTGTGGGGTAGGGGGGTTGAGTATGTAGATGATGGGTACGCATCAAGGACATGCCCAATATGTAGGATAATGGGGAATCACGGGAGGATAGAGAGAGGGTTATTTAAATACTACGTGCATGATGAGGTATTCTGGATTGTTGCTTCGTAGTTTTTGAAATAGCGGTGTGCTTGTGGTATCGACGTACTTGGGCGTGTCCTCCGGCTTTGTGAGGTTACTCGGCGGGGCTTGCCGCGAAACTTCCCGATACCTTTATCGCGGCCTCAAATAGGGGGTTGTAAATGTGTTATAATGCGTTAATGACCATAATAGGCGCATCAATGGGAGCTGAAACTATTAGGAAATAGTAAACGGCATAGTTACAGTTAAAAATTAGGCATTTATCAATTATTGACTGGGTTCATGGGTCTTATAATATGCCTAACAGGCCCCGATGGTTCAGGTAAGTCCACAGTGGCTAGGGAATTGGCTCTGGAGTTGAGTAGACGTGGCTTTAGGGTTAGGGTTTCTTGGATGAGGGGTAGCCACACCATAGCCTCCCTAATTGCCAGGTTTTTATCCAGGTTCCCCGTGCTCAGAGGCTGTGGTAATCCCTACTACGGTGTTTCCATACCGGGCTCGCTGAGGCCTCTGTGGTGGTTCCTGGAGTTCATATCCGCAATACCCATAATCCTGCTCAGGTACTTCCTACCCGCATTGCTGGGTTATGTGGTTATTGGTGATAGGTGTGTCCTGGATCTGGTGGTTTGGGTCTCAGTAACCACTGGGGATTCCACGTTCGTAAAGTCCATACTTGGTAAGGCTTTAATATCCATGGCCATGAAGAGCAGCATTATTGTTTACGTAACCGCTGATTATGAGGTGCTTAGGGCGCGTAGGGGTGCTGATTGGGGGTTAAGGGAGCAATTAGGCATGTACAATGCCCTAAGTAGGATCCTGGGCCTAATTGTGCTTAATACCACGGGCCTCACGGTTAATGAGGCCAGGGATAGATTGATGGGCCTTGTGTATGGGGCAATGAATAAAAATAGGGTTTAGGCGTTGATTCATGGTCCTCGAAGACACCATAAGGCTCATGAGGATTATTGGAATACCTGGATTAATAAAGGGGCGTGGCGATCACGGGCTAGACGCGGATTTATTGGCATTGGCTGAGTTGAATAAGGTTCAGCTTCTGGTTGATGATAAGTACCTGGGGAGATATGGGGAGTTCCTGGGCTTCCTTGAGTATGTGGTTAGGCGTATGGATGGGCTTGAGTACACGGTTGTTAAGACCCTAAAACCCTTCCGGAGGATACCATCAGATATAGACCTAGTGGTTAGGAGGGAGGACTTGGGCAGGGTAATAAGGATGTTTAGGAATAATGGGTTGAGGCTCCTTGACTGGGCCCCCTACGGAGCCACCCTACACAGTACCTCGTATAATTACTACCTTGACGTGACCACAGACCTCTCAGTATCCGGACTTGTGTACATAAGCGGTGAGTACTTAATCACGCACACCGTGGATAGGCGCATTAATGGGGTTAAAGTCAGGGCTCCGGTGGAGCCTTTGGATTTACTGGCTACGATAGCTCACAGCGTCATTAAGGAGTGGATGTTTACATTAAGCGATTACTACACAGCGGTCCTTTGGCTAAGCAACTTAACAAGAGTCCTTAGGTATGCCAGGGAACTCCACCTTACAAAATCCCTCATGCTATTCATATCCATGGTTAAGGAACTAAGTGACCTAGCATTTGGGCAAAACAACCCAGTAAGTAACGTGGTGAGGGTATTAGCCCCATTAAACGTGAGGGATAACCTTAAGAGCGAATTACCCATTAAGTATAGCCCTCGGTACCTAATACCCTGCTACACCGAGAGATTCATGAACACGGAAACCTTGACACGCATGCCCACTGCACTCAGGGCTGCGCTCAACACGGGCTTCCTGAGGTTACTCATAAACCATGCACTCAGGTCCTCATATTAGCATTGCTTTTAAAATACGCAATCTAGGTTGAGCAAATGAGCAGTGAATCCTCGGTGTCTGGGGTTATTACTGGATACTTAGCATCCGCCGTGATATACGTCATAATACTAACCAGGTTAATACCCCTGACACAGTACGGTTATTACAACTCACTCCTAGCAATGATGGGGATATTCTCACTCTTCTTCCCAACCCTGGGCATCGACGTGGCTATTGCCAGGGAGGCTGCCATGCTCCATGCCAGGGACATGCCCTTTGAGGGACACATGGCCGCCATACTCCTCATCTCAATAATACTGACCACCGCATACTCACTAACGTTATTCCTCGCAATACCCCTGTACATAATTAGTAAGATACCCAGTTACTACCTGGGTATTGTTTACATATACATTGCCTGGATAATAACCCAGGCATTTACCGGCGTTCTCTCAACATACCTATGGATAATGAGCAAGCTCAGGTCCCAGGGTGTTGGGAATATGCTCTACAGCCTTGTCTTTAGGCCCCTTGAGGTTGCCCTATTAGTGGTAATGCACAGTGTCTACGCGATTATAATATCCATACTAATTGGTCAATTAACAGCGCTCCTCTACTACATGTTAATTATAAGGCGATTACCAAACCCACTGAAGGGCTTGGCTCTGATAAAGAATGGGCTTAGAAGGTACCTCAACACGGGCTTTCAAAACTGGATAATCAGTTACATAGGCTCAATAGGGGGTTACGCATTAACATACCTAGTGTACCTATCCCTAGGCCCTGAGTACGTGGCTATATACAACCTAGTAACATACATGCTCGGCGCAGTAACAACATTAACTGGTTCAGTGAGTAACGTATTCAGTAGTAAACTTTCACACGTGATAGGCGCCGGCGGTGATACAAAGGCCTTAGTAAGGGATTATGCAATCTCCATTATAGTGACCAGCGGCGTACTATCGCAGTTAGCCATGTTAACCATCCCACTGCTTCCTATCCTGAGTATTGTGCATGGTGATTACGTGAGATCCATACCCTATGCGATGTTGTTACTAGCCTCAGCGGTGATTTCGGCACCCGTGAGTATATACACAGTGTATTACTGGGTCCTTGGTAAGGGTTGGCATTCAGTTAAGATCTCAGCATTGGGGGTTACCGTGGGTCTTTTAATATTCATAATCACTGTTAAGTACCTGGGCTTCTACTCAGTAATCCTTTCATCATACGCATCCTCAATCTCCCCATTAATCGCATTCATATAATCAGTAATGCCTATCTTAGGGATAGAGACACCTTATTCAACCTATTGATAATCAGCATGCTAGCATCAGCATCATCAGCGATTACAGTAATGCATGGTTGGCCAATACCTCAAACCATACTGTTTATAGACACCTTAGTGGTTGTTTACATAATGAAGCCCATACCCCGGTCCGTAATGAATCAACTACCCGGGTTCCTAAAGCTCATGGTTAAGCCCTTTACCACCGTGTTAAGTGAGTAAGCTTTATTTCCCCGTTTAATCAAGCTCTGAATTATGCACGCACACCATTGCATACATTATAATCAAGGATTAATTACCCCATTACCATTAATTAACGTTAATATGCATGAAGCGCTAAGCCTGGGTCATTGATATGAAATCTCACTTACTAATATTAATTCTAATTATACTGATTATTGGGGTTCTAGCTATACCTACGGTGGCCCAGGTAAATCAACTACTCATTGCCTACTCCATGGTGTCTAAATTGGGTGCTGAGGGCGTCAATGTGACTTCACTGGTAAATTCACTCAATGAAGCCATTGAGTTCGAGCAGGAGGGCTACACCAGCAATGCCACGTTAATAGCTGAGCACGTAATTACCACAGTCAACTCCATGGCACCCGTGGTTCACCTGCACCACGTACTTAACACAGCATTGACAATAATCGTATTGCTCATGGTCATTACATTGTCCGTACTATTGTACGTAAGGCGTAGGGAGATCCTTGGCAGATTATGGCTCAGGTTTAGGGGTAGGTATAGTGTTAATCGCATCAGTGGTAGCGAAAGAACTTTATTGTTTAATGAGGAGGTCCTCGCTGTGGTGGTGGCCGTAATTGTGGTTTTAGTTGTCTTCGGAGTCGCCATAACGATCATTGGTGGTTCGCATGAACCCTTCTCAGCAATAGCGCTTCTTAATTCTAACATGCATATTGGTAATTACCCAACCGTGATTGCGGTTGGACAGCCCGTACACCTATACCTATTTATTTACAATCACATGAATAAGCTCATTTGGTACGTGGTCAAGGTGTACATAATGAGCAATACCACCGTGGAGCCACCACTGGTCCTCACACCTATAGTGACGTATCAAGTGATCCTCCTGAACAATGCCACCTACACTGCTCCATTAACCTTCTCCCTAAACTCAACCGGCACTTATAGGGTTATAGCTGAGCTTTGGTACTACGACCCAAGCAACCTAACACTGACTTATACGGGTAATTACGTGCAGTTGTGGATAAACGCCACTGGGGTGATGCCCAGTGGCTAGTGGTATTAGGGATACAATAATGAGGGAGGTTGAGGAAAAGCCCTGCATCACCGTTGAAGAACTTGTCAATGAGGTTTCCAGGAAAGTTGGAGTTCCCAGGGAGTATGTGGCTTATGAATTAATGATGCTTTGGAAGAAGGGTGCCGTGGAGCTTGAGGGTTACCCAATGGATAATAGGATCATGTACCTCCTAAGTATCGAGGGCCTTTGGTACTGGGTGACCCTTGGCATATCCCTAGCCTCGGTATTGGCCGTACTTTTGATAGGCAATGGCCCATTAATGTACATTAGGTATGTGCTTGGCGCGTTAATGACCTTGTTCATGCCAGGTTACTCCCTGATTGAGACCCTATACCCGAGGGGTGATGAGCTCAA
This sequence comes from Caldivirga maquilingensis IC-167, assembly GCF_000018305.1. Taxonomy (NCBI): domain Archaea; kingdom Thermoproteati; phylum Thermoproteota; class Thermoprotei; order Thermoproteales; family Thermoproteaceae; genus Caldivirga; species Caldivirga maquilingensis. Next base: position 1,543,309 of record NC_009954.1, read on the forward strand.
GCCCCTGGAGAGGCTTGCACTATCCATTGGGCTTAGCCTAGCCATTACACCACTAATAGGGCTTATCCTCAATTACACACCATGGGGTATTAGGCTCATACCCATAATGGTATCAACAACCCTAGCAACAACAGCCCTACTAACCACCGCAGCAATTAAGAAAAGCAATTATTATTTAAGTAGGAGGAGTAGGTGCTTTGAATAAGAGCTGACCTAAGCATCTTATTGCTAATTCTTGGTATCGGAATCACGTCCATTGGGTACTTAATCCTAGACTCCATACCAGTATTCATAACGACAGCATTGAGTGAGGACTCCCCTGAGTAGTGTAAATCAGGAATTAATGAGCAGAGCCTGGGGAGTGTGTCGGTATTAATAGAAAGCATGAGCATCGCTAATAAGGCTATTTACCCACCATCCTCATTGGCCCAGGACTCAAGGGTATGCGCATTAATAACACTGGTATAATCCGCAGTGGTTCTTGTTCATTAGATGATGACAGTACATCACTTAGGGACGCTATGCCCACGTTAATTAAGATCCTGAGAAAAACGCCCAACTACGTAGGTGCAATAAGGAGGTACTGCTCATGGAGGGTAAGATGGACCCGGTAAATTACTTGCTACAATTAATAAGCTGGGGTTTAGAGGGGTTATTCAAGGATATGGGGCAGAGCCATCAAGGCAGTGGGCCTCGGTGTAATGCACGGGTTACTAAAGGAGCTAGGCTACTTACCCAGAGAAATTTAAAAAAAATACACATTAAGCACTGGCTATGGGCTTGTTAAGAGAGGCAAGGGTTTTACTGCGTAGTAGACGTTTATTCAGTAATTGGCTAAGCCTCGGCGTTAGGTACTGGTTGATATTGATTATCTGTATCTACAAGAATGATTGGTATTGTGAATGAATTAGGGTCTTTATGTTTTTATGAGTCATGAGGTGGTGTTAAATCGTTAAATGTGATTGGTCCTTTAATAAATAGTCCCGCTAGTTCTATTATACTGGATTTCACATGAGGCGCCTTGTATAGGTCTAGCTTGCCTAGCATTGATTCTAGGAGTTTACCGAGTTTCTGCCCCTCCTTTATTGCTAAGTGGTATGTCTTGCTTGATTCATTCCTGGTTATACTTAAGTATAACCAGTATATTGTGCGTCTCAGGGTTATGGTGAATCTAAGGGGGCTGTACCTAGTCCTCAGTATCATTGATAATGCCATAGTTCCTCTATAACCATAGTAAAGGCTCGTAAGACCTCTGGTGGTCATGCCTACGTAATGTTTTCCTGTTTTTGCTGGCATGTACTTTGCTCTGTATCCTTTGTTCCATAGTGCTAATCCTAGTAGTGAGTCGTCTAGGTATAGGAATGTTTCATTTATGAAGGGCTTACCGTGGGGCATGGTGTTTTTTACCGCGTCAATCCTCACCACCATGTATGCTCCATCCGCGTAGGTCACGTGATGCTCTTTGTCAATACCTGGGCAATTCCCTGGCAATGCCCCATTGCAAATGGGACTTCCTATCCAAGTCTCGTTCAAATAACCACCTGCCGAGTATATCGTCTTACCATCGCCGTAGTAAATGAGCCCGTTCACTGCCCCTATTTTCTCATCGCCCTCCATTGACTCTATAAGCTCTCTCAGTGACTCCAGCTCTGCAATTAGGTCATTATTCACGAATGCCACGTACCTAGTCTCCGGATCCCTAGCATCCCACCCCAGGTTCATGCCACCAGCATAGCCTAAGTTAGACTCACTCCTGATGATCCTGACCTTCAAGTGACCTGGCCTCCTCTCCTCAATGTACTTCCTAATCAACTCATAGCTCCCATCACTCGATGCGTTATCGACAATGATTAGCTCATAACCATCGAAGTCAAGGTTCATGAATGAATCAAGGCTTTGGAGCATTACGTCCTTAAACTTCATACTATTGTAGTTCAACCAGATTACGGAAATTGAAACCATGCGAAGGCAGCTTCGTGGTGTTTATATGCATAATACATTTAAGCTCTGCGCCTCCTTTAGCCTATGTCTTTCTTAACTTCCATAATTGTGACCATAATCCGGATGCATCACTTCTCTCTAGGACTTTCTCGACGCTTACCGGCTTTGTTGACGTCATAATTATGGTTGATAATGCATCAAGCAATAGGGACTTCCTGATTAGGCTCTGTGGCTCTTATGGTAATTGTGACTTCCTAGAAGTTGGATTTAACTCAGGCGTTGCCCATGCATTAAGAATTGGCGTTAAGTACGCAGTTGAGAGGTACAACCCACAGTGGCTCTTGTTCTTAGATGACGACAGCACACCACTTAGGGACGCCATGCCCACGTTAATTAAGATCCTAAGAAAAATGCCCAATCAAGTAGGCGCTGTGAGGATATCCCCTGGGTCTGGTGATTGCCGCATATACGATGACCGTTACGGCATGTTCTCGGGCACGTTCATAAGGTCAAGCGTCGCCTTAAGGGCTTGCTGCAGGGACGACTTCTTCCTAGACCAAGCGGACCTCGACATGTACTTCAGGGTCAGGGAGCTGGGCTATAGAACGCTCTTCGTAAATTGTAAATTACTTGATCACAGGCTTGGTGTTAAGGCGTGGATCCCCGTGATATCCCATAGGTATGGTGGTCCCGTGGATTATGAGCCACCGTGGAGGCTCTATTACATTGCAAGAAACTCCACGGTGCTGCTTCTGGAGGGCAAGATAGACTCGATAACATACTTGCTGCAATTAATAAACTGGGGCCTTAAGGGAATATTACGCGATAGAGGCAAGGCCATTAAGGCAGTGAGCCTCGGTATAATGCACGGGTTACTAAAGGAGTTAGGTTACTTAACCCAGAGAAATTTAAAAAAATATACATTAAGCACCGGCTATGGGCTTGTTAAGGAGGGTCAAGGCTTTGCTGCGTAGTAGGCGTTTGTTTAGGAATTGGTTAAGTTTGGGTATTAGGTATCAGTTAGTGAGATATGGGTTGATTAAGGGTAACAATTTATTGACTGCTATATGTAGGGATGGCAATACGTCGTTAATTGAACCCCAGGTCTATGGTTTTATTGCCAACGTTTATTATGATGGTTTAATTGCAGGGTATGATTGCGGTAGTAAAAGTGTAGTATTGACTAATGGATCTAAGTTACCGCTTAATAGGCTTCATGAAATTGTTGGTATCAAATATGGTTGGTTTTTCAATGGTGATTGCTGGTTTAAGGGTGGAATTATGTTCAAGGCGATGCGTTGGCCTATTATTGAGACCTTTGAGCTTAACCAATATAATGTTATTGATGTTAGGGGCAGGGTTGTTGTTGATGTTGGGGCTTTTGTGGGTGATTCAGCCATATATTTCGCACTGAAGGGTGCGAGGAAAGTCTACGCCATTGAACCACATCCTGAGGCTTATGAGGAGATGCTCATGAATATCTCATTAAATGGTCTAGGCGATAAAATAATGCCAATTAACATAGCAGTGGGCAGAAATGGAGTTGTATGTATAAGCCCGGATAACGATATTACAAGCGCTAATGTAACCTACTCTATGACTGAGGTAGAATGTAGTGGAACTAGAGTACGAAGCATTAGGCTTGGTGATTTGATTCAGAAGTATAGTATTGAGCCCGACGTGTTAAAGATGGACTGTGAGGGTTGCGAATATGATGTGATTATGAATGATTATGATGCCGTGAAGTTATTCAAGGAGTTAGTGTTTGAGTATCACGCTTATGCCACAGGGAGACCAGTGAGTGAATTATTAAGGGCCTTAAGCAGGGACTTCAAGTGTGAGTTCGTTAATGAGGGCTTCCTTCAAAAGTATCAACCACGGTATAAGAGGGAGGAGCTTGGCATGATTCACTGCATCAATATTGATTAGGACGCATCACCTTATTAATTCTGCATATAACATGTGCTTTACATTGTTAACGTTCTTGATGCCTACGGCCCTATAGTCATACCCTTTTAACATACTTATGATGTCCATAGTCTTTACTTGATCTATGTGTACCTCTATCACAAACCTACTAATAAAACCCTTGTTTAAGGCCTCCTGGGCACCTCTCAACACCCTTGCCTCATAACCCTCAACATCAATCTTCACTAAATCGATGTGATCAATGGCTCTACCAATCATTGCCCTTGAGTGCCTAATGAATGCATCTAGCGTGATTATCGGGACTGTGAATGAGCGGGCAATACCCAAATCACCAGTTGGGTTTCTTGTTATGTGGTTTTGTATGAATGATGACGCCTCAATATTCCTCAACGCCACATACAGCCTTGACCTCCCGATATAATCGCCTAGTGCCAAAGGTATTGCGTGTATGTTGGAGACACCATTCACTTCAATATTCCTAACCAACCACTGATAAGCCAATGGGTTTGGCTCAAACGAGACCACGAAACCACCGTTACCGATGAGCTTAGCTGCCCATAGTGAGTAGATGCCGACGTAGGCGCCCACATCAAGCACAATCCAGTTAGGCTTCGGTATGAAGTCCCTGCTTAACGCATACTCCCTCCTAACGAATTGGTCGGGAACATTTATGAGGAGTGTATCAATATTATTCACAATGATCTTATTACCATCAGGTAGGTGCACAACCCTGGGATAAACACCGAGCCTCCGTAGGGCGCTTATTGATGCCGTTAAATTGGCCAAAGCTAAGTCTAGGGGATACTTGTTAACCATGGAAGTCCTTATGCTATTGAGTACTGCCTTTATCATTGTGACTCACCCTTAATTGCTTCTTCAAATTTATCCACAACTTTATCCCAGCTCCATTGCTTCGCGGTTTTGAGTCCATTCTCGATTAATCTCTCCCTGAGCTTTTCGTCCATGAGTATCTTGATTAGTGAGTTTGCTAGCCCCTCGACATCGCCCGGCTTAGCAACCAATGCATTCACGCCGTCAATCACGTAGTCCCTATTACCGAGGCAATCCGTAGTCACAACGGGAGTTCCTGAAGCCATGGCCTCAAGCGGTGGTAGTCCAAAGCCCTCGACATATGATGTAAATAGGAATGCATCGGCACTGCTGTACAGCCTGGCCAGTAGGTCGTCGGGCACGTTGCTGAATACTGTGTATGTGAAGCTATGCTTAACACTTTTTATTAACAAATCTACGAATTCCCTATCCCCAACTAGGATTGCGTGTATTGGCAATTTCCTAGAGACCTCACTCAAAACCCTAATGGCAACATCAGCGCCTTTCCACGGATTAGATCCTATGATAGTCATTACCTTATATTTACCCTTAACATCAACCAATTTATCCTTACTTGGCTTAAATACGTTAATATCAACACCAGCACCAGTCACTAAGATCTTTGCATTATATTGCCTCTCTAGTATCAAATTCTTTATGTATGTCGATACTGCTAAGAATGCGTTAAATGGTATTCTAAGTGTTAGATCCCAAAGCCTTAAGCCGTAATGACCATCTGCTGATGCTAATTCTGGGAAATCTTGTACGAAATATAGTCTTAAGCCTTCATGTCTTGAGAGCCATAATGATAATGCCGTTGGATAATAGGTGGCTACTGCTGCATCAAAATTATTTGGTATTGCCTCAGCCAAGGGCCTAATAAGGTCAACCCTAAAACCAAGCCTCTTGGCAAAGGTGTTAACATCGATGTACTTATACTCCTTAACCCTTAAGTACTTAATCAACGAATATGCCCTAAGTAAGGTGCGCATTCTCTTGGGTAATTCGAGGTACTTAACAGAAACCTTGACGTCAAACCATGAGTGGTCACCGCCAAGTGCAAGTACTTCAACGTAGTAACCCCTATCACTTAATCTGTTCGCAACCTCGAAAATAGCCCTATTACCACCAGCAATGCTAAGGCCGTATGTGATAAACAAAACCTTCATCTGACACGGATGCGCGGCAATGCTTATAAGAATTCTCTTGATCTGGCTTTATGTCTTCCATTTCCCTCCTGGTCTTTAATAGAGATGATATTGATGGCGTCGTTAGGTTGTTGAGGATTCTCGGCAATATTGTTGATGAGTCCGTGGTCATAGACTCATCGAGCCCCACGAAGTACGGTGAGTTAATCAATGCCATCGAGGGCTTGGGTCTTAGTAACGTTAGGGTTTATAGAGCAATACCCATGGGATACCCAGACCCACTAAGGGCCTACGGGCTCTCAAAGGTGAAGACAGAGTACGTACTATACCTGGACACGGATGAGGTACCAAATAGGGCGTTAATACGGGATTTGAGAGGGTTTAATGAGGCGGATGGTTACGAGATCCTTTTCTGCGAGTGCGATAGGAAGTCCCTTCTCTGGCATATGCATTTATTTAGGAGGGATTCCGTGACGTTTAGGGGTATTGTCCACGAGCTGCTTGAGATCCGTGGTAGGGTAGTTAGGTTACCGACTAGGTACTTCATACTCCACATCCACGGTAACGATGCGATATACTATACTTATCCTCATTACTTCGCAATGAAGTACTCAGTACCTGAACTACTTATTAAAAAGCCGTATGAAGTTAATTTAATTCGGGGGGAGAACCTACCATCGAGCTTACTTGGCACCTTATATTTGATTTTCAGGCGTATCTTCAACATTTACATGGACTCGCTTAGAGGTGGGGTAGAGAGTAAGGAAGCATCTTGGTGGAATCGTTATGAGCTGAGTCTTTATATGCGTTATTTAGTATTGCCACGGTGGTTTAGATATTTTGTTGATTTTCTCTCCCGTGATGTTAATGTGAGTGGTGGTGTTATTAAGTATCTTTGTCTTAATGATCCAGGGGTTGTTGAGGATCTGACTAATACATTTACCTGGGATGTACCTGGTTATATGGTATTTGCCATGCTACTGATACATAGGTTTATTACAGGTAGATGTGCTAGAAACTTCAACGAGGTAAGAGGGGTATTTAGAGAGTTGGCAAAATACCTCCAATTAGGGGCTCGTCGCTAAAGCCATAGTAGATCAACTACGTGGCACTCTAGAATAACTATATAATCAATTGAGTATGTGGAATGCAGTTTCGTTTATACCTTAATGGAGAAAACTTCTACACTAATCCTTAGTTAAGTAGTCGGAAGCTAACTACGTACCTTACTTAATTCAATAAGTCTCTTAATAACAAGGATGGTGTTAATTTAGTGCGAATTCAAGGAGAAAGTGTTTATGCGTTTTATATTGGGTAGTTGAAGTTTGTTTCAGCGGCCTTGAGGGGTGGGCACTTGGAGTCCTTTTCACTGATTATTACATTACTTCTAATTGGCCATTCAATGCCTAACTCAGGGTCATCCCATTTCACGCACCTCTCGTGTTGCGGACTATACTCCTTAGTCATTAGGTAGAGGAATACTGTGTCGTCCTCAAGGGCCTGGAAACCATGGGCGAAGCCGGGAGGCACCCAGAGTAGCCTTGGTTCATTGGTGCTCAACTCCACGGCCACATGCTTACCGAACCAGGGAGAACCCTTACGTACATCAACAGCCACATCAATCACACGACCCCTCAGTACAGTCACCAACTTACCCTGCTCCATGGGCTTAAGCTGATAATGAAGACCCCTAACCACACCCCTCCTTGAGACTGATGTACTCAATTGAGTGAAGTCATAGAACACCCCATTAGCTAGGAAGTCGGTTCGCTTCCAAAGCTCAGCAAAGAAACCCCTATGGTCCGGGAAGCGTTGATACTCTATTAAAATAACGTCAGGTATTTCCAGTCTCTTAAAGCTAAGGAACGGCATGGTGTTTAAACCCCACCCCCGCGTATTTATTTATTACCCCCACCTCATATGCTCTAACCCACTTAGCCTTAAACACTTGCTCTGAAAATCTTAGGGAGGGTGCATTAATGGTGTTTATACCGATCCTTTAGTGGTCATTGATAAGGTTACCTACGTGGTTAGGTTAAGGTAAACCGGCAGTAACCTAATGTAAGTGCCTTACCGGTTAAAAATCGAATTATAAGGGGACTGACCCCCATGCTTGCTAATACCTATACTTCAAGTGATGCGGAGGGCTACGTTTAGAGTCCCAGTACTTTCTTATACCATTTAACCGTGAACCACCTATCCTCTGGTTTCAGGTATCCTATGAGTAATTCATGGTATACCTGTCTGACACCATCCCTTACCTGGTATACTGTGTTGAAGCCTAGTTTACGGATTTTCGCGAAGGATAACCTATAACTCCTCCTATCCACCTCACCCCTGAATTTTATTTCAGCACCAGTTACCTGCTGCACCTCCTTGGCTATTTCAATTATCTTGTAATTCTGGTCATCGGAACCCACGTTGAATACCTGCCCACCAATCTCCTCAGGTGGCGTCTCCAGTATGAAGGCCACTGCCCTGGCTACATCAACCACGTGAACTAGGGGTCTTTCCTGCATTCCATCACCTTCAACCCATATCTTACCCTCGTTAAATGCCGATAAGGTCATTGCGTTAACCACTAGATCGAGGCGCATGCGCCTTGATGGCCCATAAACCGTGGAGAATCTAAGAGCCGTTGAGGTGAAGCCATTACCATTAAGCGGTAGCACCTCCCTCTCCGCCTGTAGGTTTGCCTTAGCGTAAACAGTCAGTGGGTTTGGGGTTGCGGTCTCATCAACAGTACCACTCTGCCTACCGTAAACACTGGCACTGGAGGCTAGTATGTAGCGTGCCACACCCTTCTCCTTAGCCATCTTAGCCATCCTGACCCTGGCCTCGTAATTAATCTGCCACGTTAACTGGGGTACAAGGTCCCCAGTGGGGTCGTTGGGTATTGCCGCTAAGTCAACCACCGCATCAACACCATTAAGGACCTCCGACCCCGCTTCCCTAGCATCAGCCTTAACTAGCTCGAAACCCTTTTCACCAATCACGTGGGATAACACATCCTCACCAAATATGAGCCAGTCCACACACCTAATTGAGTAGCCCTTCCTCATTAGATAGGGCACTAGCGTCGTCCCTATGTAGCCACCACAGCCAGTTACTAGCACTTTCATGGCTCACACCTCCTCAACCCTACCATTTTCACCAATAATCATCCTGTGTCTACCGTTTTTAAGTATTACATATGATCTAGGGCCTATTACCGAGTCCGTTAACCTAGCCTTACCCAGGTGTAGTGTAACGCCCTCGAGGATTAGGCTCCTTGATATGCTGCCGCTCTCCATGTGTACACCCTCCTCAAGGCTCACGAAGTGCTCAATCTCAGCATCCTTACCCACGTAGACACCCCTACCCACGTAGGCTGGTCCATGGACTGCGCCTTCCACGACAGCACCCTTCTCCACAATAACCCTACTACTTACCCTACCCCTCACGTCACCATCAATCCGCGGTTTAGCGTCATCAAGCATCAACTGCACTAAATCTATTAAATCCTCCGGTGTACCCATGTCCTTCCACCAACCAGTGGTTAATGAGTAACCAACCCTGTAATTATTATCTATGAACCATTGTATTAAATCAGTCACCTCATACTCACCACGGGCCGAGGGCCTCAGGTTGGAGAACGCCTTAGCCACTGCATCAGGGTCACGGAAGAAGTAGAGTCCAGTGACCACGTAGGAGTTAGGTATGGGTTGATTAGGCTTCTCAATAAGCCTAACCACCCTACCACCCTCCACCACGGCATTACCAAAGCGTTGAAACTGCTGATGCCTAGTGAGGACTATGAAGACGTCGTAACCACCCTCAAGAAACTCCCTGGCGAATCGCGTGAATGATTCCGAGAAGTAGTTGTCACCCAGAGCAACCACGAAGTCCTCCCTTAGGAAACCCTCCTCAATACCCCTGTAGATGGCGTGGGCAATGCCGAGGCGCCTCTCCTGGCGTATGTAGGTTACTGGGATGTTGAGTCTTGGGTCATTGTTGAAGTAGTCCATGAATAATTCACTAAACCTACCCACAACAAGCCCAATCCTACTAACATCAATATCCTTTAACTTATCCATGGTGTAGGCAACAAGGGGTTTACCGAGGATGGAGATGAGGGGTTTAGGTATTGAGTATGATAATGGCCTCATGCGTTCACCAATACCAGCAACTAAAATAAGTCCAAGCATTATCAATTACCTTAATGCACCACTTTATAAGTATAGCATACATACTTCACTTAATTCAAGGTTCATAATTACTTAAAAAGGATCCCTAAACCACAGTACCGTAATGAGCAGGTTGCTTAATGAGCCAGCTGTATTAGGCATATTGACTAACTACGCCTCAACCATAGTTAACTATGCATTAGCCATAGCCTACTTAATTGTCTTAACTAAATTCATTCCATTAACGCAATACGGTTACTACAACGCCATAGTGGCATTATTATCTATTGTGAGCCTATTCTTCCCAACATTCGGCATAGATAATGCAGTGGCTAGGGAGGCAGCCATGGCTCATGCCTCAGGGCGTGGTGTGGATGGCTACTACTCGGCATTATTCGCCCTAACATTCACCTTAACCATGGGGTATGTGGTAGCCTCAATGGCGTTAATACCGGTTTTCATTAGGGATGGTGTACCATCATGGTTAATGGGCATCATATACATTAACGCCGTTTCAGCGTTAATAAGCATGCTTGTTGGTGTCATGGGTTTTTACCTATGGGCAACGGGTAGGGTTGTGTCCCAGGGTGTTGGTTCAACATTAGGTAGTTTAACTTATAGGGTTGGTGAAGTGGCCTTGGTGTTGATTCTTCGTAACGTATATGCCATAGCCTTATCGGTATTACTTAATAATATCGTGACCTTAGCCTACTACCTTTCTAGGGTTAGGGTTTTACCTAGGCTTAAGTTAGGTTACAGTGTGCTTAAGGCTAGGGTTAAGGCATTCCTTAACTCTGGGTTTCAATTCTGGTTAGCATACTACATTAATTCAATGTACGGCAGTATCCTAGCCTACCTGGTTTTCAAAACCATTGGACCAACCTACTCTGGACTATACGGCTTATCCATTACCGCACTTGGTTCAGTGACCGGGTTTAGTGGGGCTGTGGGTAGTGTCTTTGGTTCAATGGCCTCAAGGGGCTTAGCCATGGGTGTTGACTTAAATACTATGACTAGGGATTACGCCAAATCAATGACGGTGATTACAGCAGTATTATCATTGGCAGCAGTTGCTCTCCTTCCCCTTGCCCCAATTATCCACATCTTCAACGGTGAATACGTTAAGGCAATACCATACCTAGCCCTCTTAATTGGTACAGCACCAGTATCCACTATTGATACAGTCTACATGATGTATTACTGGGTTAATGGTAAGGGTTGGTTAGCAGTGGAGAGGTCGCTGGTTGGGGCATTGGTAATGATTGCAGTATTCATGCTCCTGGTTAAGGAACTAGGCCTATACGCCGCAGTGGCCGCATCATACGCCGGTACAGTGGCTATTGTTGTGCTTTACTGGCTTAATAATAGGCCCTGGGGGCTTGGCTTTGGCCTTGTGGCATCATTATCCGTGCTAATGCCCACTGTATCAGCATTACCAATAGCCTTATACGACCCATTACTACCCTGGCCCCTCTTCCAACTAACCCTACTGGCATTATTCACCATAATAATGCTCCTCATTAAACCAGTAAGCATCAGCATAATCAATGATACGCCAAGGATACTAAGACCACTGTTAAAACCCTTCACCAGGAGGAATTAATCCATGATCCATGGGGTTGTTTCATCATGATTAATGAGTAAGTGATGATGACTCCTCCACCATACTAACAATACTCCCATCCACCTCATAACGCTTCATTCCAGTAAGGATTAGTTTAAGGATGAAGAATCAATGATTCATGGAAAAATTTATAACCAAGATACAGTGCTTCTAAATGAGTAATGTCGCTTATAGATGAAGTTAAGAGAGTACTCATGGAGCACCCGGAAATCCTAGTGGAGGTCTTGGTATCAAGGCCGCAGATAATATACGAGGCATTATCGAAGATAGCGCCCTGGCAAAACCTGGCCACGAAAGACGACATTAGGCGATTGGAGGAGAGGATTAATGCACTCGAGGCCAGAATGGCCACTAAGGATGATCTTAGACAGTTCGCAACTAAGGAAGACTTAAAGCAATTCGCAACGAAGGAGGATCTTCAACGTGAGGTTAGGAGGCTTGAGAACATGATCACGGCTCTTGGTGTAAGGTGGGGTATTTTCAGTGAGGATGCGTTTAGGCAGGGTTTACTTGAGATTCTTAGGGGTGCTGGTTGGTTTGTTTCCCAGGAGTTCATTTATGATAAGGATGGTTACGTGTTTGGTGAACCCTCTGAGGTGGAGGTGAACATTGTGGTTAAGGATGGCTTAACCATCATGGTGGAGTTAACATCAGCATTAAAGAGGGGTGACTTACCCATTATTAAGCGTAAGAAGGTGCTTTACGAGAAATTGAAGAATGTCTCAGTAAGTAGGGTTTACGTAATAACACCATTCATTCATGATAAGTACCCGGATAGGGTTAAGGCCATGGCTAAGGACATGGGAATAGAGGTAGTATACCCAACACCCCAGTAACCCAATATTCATGAATATTGAGAATTAATGAGACTAAGCCAACATAAGGCATTCTCAATTACTACGCATCCAGCCATTTAACCAAGTTCCTTTACCCGGCTTCATAAGTTCATTTAACTCCTTCTAGATCCTAGCCAAGTCACTGTAACTAGGATTATTATAATAATATCAATCACTATTACAGCAATAATCACTGGGTTAATTGTTGGAAGTGGGTAACCTAATACTGGTGCTGGGAATACCCTAGATTCAGTTAGGAGTAGGTAATTTATCCATGAGTAAACCAGTATGGGTATGTACATTACCCTAACACCCACCAGTAGAAGTACAGCCGTTATTATTGCTAGTATGGCGTCAATTATGAAGAAGTAACCCACCACTGGTAGGAGTCTCACTAATGGTATTGATATGAATAGGTGTATTCCAGCCCATACTAGGAATAAGACCCCTGATATGACCCTCACAGGTAAGTAAACCCTAGACAAGGTACTCATGGTGAGTTTTAATTAACTAAAGTATTAAAGTATTATTCGCAATATACTAATAAAGTGCATACTGAAAAAAGTTTAAAAGATTAAGACACAGTATCATGATCATGGATACTGTGGGATGGGTAATAATAGCCCTATCAATAATAGTGATAGTGGTGGGTGGAGTATTCCTAGCCATGATGCCAATGCATAATAATCAACACGCCGCAGCACCGCAAACCACATCTACAACTAAAACAACCACAACCACCACAACCAATAGTACAACAACCACAAAGCCGTCATGGGGTGGTTAAGGGCCCTTTAATTTAATGATTATATTAAAATAATGCTGCCGTAATCATGTTTTCCACCTACCCCTCAGGTATAATGCTGCCCCAATTAATAGGCCTAATATTAGGCTGAGCACACCCTCGTAAAGTAGGTAGCCCCTTGACACTGATAGTACACTGTAGTCACCGTAGGCGAATAGGCCTAGGGTGATTGCACCCAAGCCCCTTACTAGCACTGACTTAAAATACCTGAAAACTGAGGTGAATGATACGAATAGGCTAAGGTAGAGGAGTGTTAATGATGGTACTATGAGTGTCGTGTAGAATGCACCGTAGTTAATGTTACCCACAGCTATTAGCACCATGGATGCTGGGATAAGTATCCTCAGTAATGAACCCCTCCTCAATGAGGTTAATAGGTTCTTAATCATGAGGAATTCAGCCAATATGAGTCCAAGATTACCCACCGCTGACGCATAGGCTCCGAGTAAAGCCGGCTTTAGGAAGGAGCCGTATAGTAATGCTGCACCACCAATTATCATTGAGTATATTATGAACCTTGAGTAACCCCCCTCACCCCTAATGAATGTTGATAACGTTATGCAAACCACCAGTAGTGATGATGATAAAATGTTAGTGAATAAATCAGGCACAGGCGGGGTAATGCCCTGAGTCACCCTCCACCCAATGGGCAGTATTATTAATAGTAGTTGGAGTAGGGCTATTACCGGGAAGAGGTAGTAGGGGTTGGTTAATAATGCCGCAACCACAATGACACCAATCATAATGGATAAGGCCACTGCTACTGCACCATCAAGGTTAAGGACGTAGTAGGGTATGTATACTGCAGTGTATATTACGTAAAGGTAGTAGCTTATTAACCAACTCACTAGGAATACGTACCCAAGTAACTCATGGGTACTCCTACTGTAGCCGTAGAGACCCTGGTAATCCCACTTAACGTTGACAAGCAGGTAGGTTAAGTAGGCTATTATGAAGCCGAGGACTATTGATGGTAAAGCCACGTACAGTGATAAGTGGGTATTAGCGAGAACAGCCGGTGCTATTGTTGATAATATTAACGTAAACGTGAAGAAACCCCTCCTCACGTTGGGAGACTGATTCATTAGGTAAATAAGCATTTCCACACAATCACTAATGCTGATTAATTTTGAGTAAATTCTGAAAAACGTATTTAAGAACAATACTAGTAATGATTAATCATGAGCATGGATAGGAGGAAATTCCTAGCATTACTATTAGGCACAGGGGCCACTGCATTAGCCGCTGGTTCACTGCAAAGGATTCTAAGCAATAGTAGCCCAGTGGCCAGTAGGATTGAGGAGGTTGTGGGTAATGCAACCACCAGTGGTAATACAACAACCATTACAGCACCCTCAACCTCCCACATCTCTGCAATTAAGAAATTCCCCACCAAGCCACCTGCCAATGCAACCAGCACCACTGCCACTAACTCCACCACACCGGTGATTAATCCAAGTGAGTTAACGCCGTTGGATGAGTGGTATATTGTTCAAATAGGCCCAACACAATACTTGAATATAAACAACTACGTATTAACAGTGGATGGTTTAGTGGAGAATCCCCTCCAGTTAACCTACAGTGATTTATTGAAAATGCCCTCTAAAACAATACTGGACACTATACAATGCGTCTCAGACTCCTACTTCCTAAAGGCCACAGTGGAGTGGACTGGCGTACCCCTTAAGTACATTCTCAACGAGGCTGGTGTTAAGGAGGGTGCAGTGAAGGTTATCTCATATGCAGCCGACGGCTACACCAGTGATTTACCGTTATGGAAGGCCATGGAGGACGACACCCTGGTGGCCTATATGGCTGATGAGCAACCACTACTCCACTCCCACGGCTACCCAGTGAGGCTTGTGGTACCCAGGTGGTGGGGTTATAAGTACACTAAGTGGCTTATTAAGTTAACGGTAACCAATGAGAACTACCTAGGTTACTGGGAGTCTGATGGCTACCCTGATATCGCCAGGAAGAGTAACGGTGCTTAATCATGCGGCTTCACCTAAAGCCGGAGTTAATTGAGTACTCACTATTCTACCTAGGGGTTTCATCATCAACAATAGCCCTATACCTTAAGAATACACCATTAGGCATCCTTGGATTAGCCATTATGGCCTACCCAATCCTTGGAATGAGCCTAAGCAAAACAATATACTCACCTGACTTCCAAAGGAAGACGGCATGGGTATTATTGGCTTTATCACTAATGGAGGCCTTAACAGGATTCGGGGCTGGGCCAACCACAGCCAGCATTGTGTATTACGCAACATTCGGGTTATTGAATAGGGGCTTATCACTTCAATTACACATAATCCTAATAGCACCCCTAGCCTTCTTCTTCATACTCCACATAGCCAGCGGCATAGGTATGGCATTAATTAGGAGGAGGATAACATGGCAACCACTCTACAACTACGTAATACCAGCCGTATTAATACTAGCCTTCTCAGCAGTCATGTACATGTACAGTGAATTAATCATACCATAACAACCCCCTATTACCTAAATGAAGCAGAATTCCACCTTAAATGCAATCAACCATGGTACTCCGGCTACTTACTCGGCGCAATTCAATTAATGAACACACCCTATTAATACAGCCACTGAAGTTAACAATGGCTTCAAACAATGATGAAGCTTAAATTCAATCACATTACAGATTAAAAGATAACGCCTACAGAACATCCCCACCCAGTGAGGCCTCAAACGAATTAAAAGGGTAAAAATTGAATTAAAGGAAAGATACCCTTATAAATCCATAAAATGGTTGAGGGAGCTTTAGATGAAGGCTTCACCGTCTGATTCCATGATGGATACCAGGCTGCTCTGAGGCTCCCCCGCCCACCACCTTACCAGTTCCCCTAGTCTTCTTTATTGCTTTATCATGTTAGGGGTTTTTTAAATTTTATTTTAAGTTTTAGGAATCAATATTTTTAATTCCTCGCATAATACTGGGTACACTATAGCTGGCCTCCTTCCCGTATGGGTTGGGTCGTCTATGGGGAAGTGCATAGGCATGTAATGCCAAACCCTTGGATTGAAGAATATTTTAAACTTAAAGTAAAATGTTACTTGGCTTAGGTAGTTAAGGTGGTGGAGTGAATGGTGGCTGAGGCTTTAAGGTAATCAATGGCCTCCATAGCCTTGTAACAGCACCTATGAATGGCCTAATCACCTTTACCCAAAGCGCATAGAGTATTATGGCTGTTGCAACCACGGGTAGTATTTATTCCCAATTAATGCAATGAAGACAAGCATTGGTAAATCAGCGTGCAGGAAATTACACTGAACTCAGTATAATAAACCACTGTTATTGAGCATTCCGATAACGTGGTTAACTAAAGCTGAAACCACACCATTTGGGCCTTCCAAAGTCAAGGTAAGGGTATTGAAGGCAAGCAGTCCCCTAGTTGCAACACATCTTCTACATCTACAGTATCCACTGATATATGCGTCACCATGAAGGTGAATGCGTCAATCTGTGGATATAAAAATGGTTGGCCTCCCCCTTTACTGGTTAATTTCACGAAGACGCAATTAGCCATATGATGTAATAATTCGCGTAAATTTTGCTTAAAAGGCTACGGAATAATTCACTCATCATGGAGCAGTGTATAGTGGAATTGAATGAAGATCAGTGAACCCGGTGGGATTTGAATCCATGATCTACGGCTTAAACTATTGTTATTTGAAAACCTTGACTCACTAAGTCTGTTAAGGCGTAGTGGTGTTCCTCATCACCTATTAACCTAATGCTCCTAGGCAACTTATCCCTCACGTTTAAGTGGGGTGGTGATGCGCAGTATCCACATGCACCCAGTATCACGTTCTCCATTAAAGCCCTCTCGTAGGCTGGCCTTAACCCCTTATAAGGGCTTTCAGTAACAGGTATCTTAACCCCTGGCCCATCAAGGTAAACGTAAACATCATTACCAGCCTTCTTAAGCTCCACAGCATAATGAAATGCATGAGCCGCCCTTATTGAATCCACTAGGTTTGATGGATCACCCATCACTATGAACAGTATCTTAGCCATACATGAGCCAAGGCTTAATGATTATTTAAGACTTTTCCACCTATTCAAGTTGCATTAACATAGTTAAGATACCTTAGCCAGTAATAGGCTTACCCAGGTACTTCATTAACAGTAATTAGGGGTAGGATTAGCATGTAGAGAGAGTACTCTCCAGATCATTTACCTCAACTACTGGGGTTATTAGTGTTTGAGCATTTTCATACGGGTTTCCATGCTGGTTTCAGCTGTTGGAAACCGGGAATGTTAAGGTTACACCGAGGATTTTTAAGGCATTATACCGTAAACCCGCTCGACCAAGTATGAACAGGAAAACCTGGTTAATAGTGGGTGTAGTAACCGTGTTGGTTACAGTGGGTGCACTGGTTCTGGCTGCCAACGCATACTACTATTACTACTACAGTAACTACTATGGTGGAGTACCGTACTCCGGCCCCTGGGGTATGATGAGTTGGATGTGGGGTTACTGGAGTGGGTACGTGCATCCAGTGGGCATTAATGCACCTGGTTACGTAAACCCAACGACGGGTTACGCATCGTTCACAATACCCATTAGTAAGGCTGTTAACTTATCCATGAGTACCCCAAGTTACGTCCACGTATATAGGAGTAATAACACCATCGTGTTCACCAGTAGTGACATAACACTGGTGGCTTTAGCCATGATGGGTGATGACGCCGTTAACATGACTGGTATGCCGCTGCCTGGTTATGCCCACGGTGACGTCTTCGTGATATACGGTCTCATAAACCCAACACTGGTGATACCGCAGGGTGCTGTTGTTCACGTAATAGTCATTAACCTTGATGACGACATGTACCACAACCTAATAGTAACCGCAGTACCACCACCGTACCCGTATAACGTGATGCCTTACGTGGGCATGTATGGTGGCTACATGGGCCCAGGCATGATGACCATGATGCAGTGGCTACCGCCAGCTAACTATAATGCTGGCTACGCCTACGGTTACGAATACACCATAACCCTCAATGCCCCAGGCACATACTGGTACCTATGCACCTACCCTGGCCACGCACAGGATGGAATGTACGGTGAAGTAATAGTGACTGGTGATGCTGGTTACCAGGGTTCAGTGAATAGTAATGTTAACGCGTACTACGGGTACCCTGGTATGGGTCCTGGTATGATGGGGTGGTGAGTATGCCGTTCGGTTGCCCATGCATGTGGTGGGGTTGGGGTCCATGGTACATGGGTTGGGGATTCGGGTTCGGTTGGATAATTGGTGCACTACTATTCATACTATTCCTAATACTCATAGTGTTAGCCATAGTGTGGATAATTAGGGTAATACTGCGTGGATCAAGTGGACATAATGGGGATAATGGCCACCAGCATAGCAGCCAGCATGGCGGTATGTGTCATTAATCACCATTACTCTTAAAATCCTTAACCTTAATAATGTTTCTTCCCTTAACCTTAACCACCTCCACAAGACCCTTCTCCTCAAGCCTCTTAACAATCCTCCACACCCTAACCTTACTCAACCCTAAATCCCTAGTTAACTGGTACTGGTAAACCTCACCACCGGACTTAACTATATACCTAAGAACATCACGCTCCTGCCTTGGGAGTAGTCTTAAAACACGTTCAAGATCATTAACAGGTTCAGCGTTGGTTGATGCATTAACACTGGTTGATAACACCGCTGCATGATTACGCCTACCCATCATTGGTACGAATATGAGTAGTGCACCAATCACGAGTAGTGCCGTTGGTAGGAGTAGTGGGTAGTAGGCTAGGAAACCACCCATCATACCCATCATGTGGTAGTAGGCCATGCGGTTAATCATAACTAAACCACCGTAGATGAGTAATAAGCCTATGATGATTAATGAGGCACCAACCACAAGTAAAATAGTGTGTACAGCATCACTAGTCATTAGTTAATTAACATTACGCGCATTTATAAATCCTTCCCGGGATAAGTGGAATCATGGGTTTACCTTAATGCTTTAATTTAAAACCCGCATCCTGGATTAGGGTTTAGGCGTGGGCTATGGCTTAATTAACCCATTGCTCACTGCACGCTTAACCATTGGGTCATTAATTACGTAGCCACCATTAACCTTACTAATTAACCCCATATCCATTAGGCTCTTAATCACGTTACTTAACGCAGTGTCATTTATTGAACCAAGCCTGGCATTCACGTAACGCTTAATGGAGCCCCATGTTGATGAACCCATGGCTACGGATTCAAGAACAGCCACAAACCTAGCCCTAGCTGCACCATGGATCTCCAGTGCCTTATTCACCTCGGATGCGGCCAGTAGTGTTGCCTCATGGATTATCTCCTCAAGGCTTTTACCACGCCTAGTATACTCGTACCCGAACATTGTTAACCAGCCGATTACCCCATCTAATTCATTAACAGCCCTTTCAATAACATCATCATTAACCTTCACATTAACCTGCTCAAATCCCCTCCTCAGGAACTCCATGGATTTACCCCTAGGTAAAGGCTTAATCCTAATCTCATGTATCGACCTACCGTAGAGGGGTGATTCAGGGTCATTAAGCCTAAGAAACCTATACAACAACCCCACCTCCGAGCCTGAGATGACTACCCTCACGTTAACGTGATCGTAAATGTAGGCTAATAATTCATCAAACCTATAATTAGTGTTTCTAAGTAATTGAGCCTCATCAATAACCAACACAGTATTGCTTAAACCCTCAATAATGCTAAGTAATGCGCTCCTAACCTTCAACTTAACCTTAAGCCTAAACCCCAGGGCCCCAACCTCCAGGAAATCAAACCTACCCAGTATTCCCCTTAGCGTGGAGTCCTTACTCATTTCATTGATTATCAACTCCATGAAACCTCTCAGGGTTGGTTTATCACCAAGTAGCCTGCAGTCAATGAATATGTGATTAACGCCTAATTCATTAAGTCCAGTAAGCATTAGTGATGTCTTACCATACCTCCTAAGCCCAGTAACCAGGGTTATTTTATAATTCCTAACAGACTCCTGAAACTCGTGAAGCAGCTCATCGTAATCATAGAAATCCTCCCTCCTCCTCTTGGGCTCCGGGTCGAAGTACATTGCACTAAGCCCCCTTAGTTACTAAACCCCCTTAGTGTTTTTATCCCTTACTTAATCCTCAATGCGCATGCACTTAACGTGAATTTTTCACGGGTATTTAGGAAACTTACCATGAATTAGGGGGATTTTGAAGAATGCTTAATTAGCGTTTACGTTACCTAGTACGTGGATTTAGCGTGCATTGGTATCATGAATAAGCCTTAATAAGTCATGTGAATGGATAAGGCTGTGAGTTCAATACCTAGGGTGAGCCTGATCACCATGGTCATGGGGTTGGGATTACTGGTATTTGGTGGTTTACTGGGTATATCCATGCTGTGGCAGGGGCAGGGTATTGGGTTATTGAGGGTACTGCTACCATACACTGACTCCCACTGGTTCATCATGGTTTACGGCTTCTTCCTGGCTTTAATCGGTAATGAAATACTAGTGGTACTTTCCATGGAGTGGAGTGGTAGACCAGCCATACTGGATCTTCAATTATTCTTCCTAATAATGCTGGCTTCATCAATCACACTGCGTATCCTAGGCCTCCACTACCTATCCTACGTATTAACCGCGTTGGCGTTTCTACCATTAGTATTCCACGTTAAGACCACGTACCTGAAGTCATCTATCCTAGGGCTTAAACCAACACTATACAATTACTTGATATTAACCACATTAATCATAACGGTGGGTGTAATTCTCTATGCGGCATACGGGTCATTGAATGGGGTTACAGTGTACGTTCCCATAATGAGCCTAGTCTTCCCAGTGGGCACTATACTGGCTATACTCGTTAGGGACCTGTCACTGATCACGGGTGTCAGGGTTTCAGTACCAGGTTACTATCATGTGTTAATGTACTCGTTAGTAATCATAGGTGTATTATCAATGCCAACACTAGCGTACACGCAGTACTCTATAATACCCGCGTCCCTAATAATAATGGGTTCAATAATGGCGATACTGGGTTCAGGGCTTTTAAGGGCTAAGACCAGTAGGCCTTTATCCATCATTGAGCTTTACACTGCGTTCTCATGGTTAATGGCCTCAGGTACATTAATCATCACTGCTCAATTAACCAATAAGCCCTGGGATTACGTGGATGCCTTCATCCACTCAATAACCCTAGGCTTCCTCTTCAACGTAATATTCGGTGTAGACGTCATACTCACCGACTGGCTCCTGGCATATGGAGGTAGGGGTGGTGCGGTTACCGTGAGGGTGGGTAGGTCAATGCGTAGGTCAATACCAAAGGCACTAATACTACCATACATGCTACTGAATCTCGGTGTAGCCCTGAGGGTAATCTACGACATAGCCCTAATACCATGGGCAGGCGCATTAACCGGTGTGTTAAGTGGCCTTGGTATACTGGCGTTTCTCGGATATAACATGGGGAGGGTAGTAATTAATCAAGCACCCTGGTTAAAACTAAGTAAATTAGAAAGACCCTAACCCCCTTACGCTCCAAGTAACCATTAATTCACCCAGTCCTCCCTAGGCGTATTCAACGTTATCATTAATTCACTTAAAAACATCCCAACAACGTTATGGGTAAGGTATCTTAAATCCTCCTGATAATCACGCGGACTTCTGCATGGCTGTAAGCAGCGATGTTAATCTGACTCCTTCAATAATCTGGCCCCCCAGTCCTGAAGGCAGGGTTCCCCCTTCCTTAACCATCGCTGTTAATGATTTTTATACGGAAATATTTAAATACGTGTAATTTTTTAGTTACACTGATGGAAATGTATGGGAAAAAAGAGACTGGAGGAAATGGCCTCCATAATGGATGGCCTAGGCCATCCGTTGCGGTTAAGGATAATAGCAATACTGGCCATGAATGGCTCGCTTTACCTATCGGATATAGCGAAGAGACTGGGAGTGAGCCGGGCCTTGGCAAAGGTTCACTTGGTGAAGCTGCAGAAGGCAGGCTTGGTGAGAAGCAGCGTGAGATTGATGGATGGAGAGGCAAAGGCATTGAGGTATTACGAATTAGTGGACTTCAATATAACCGTGAATCCCCGCATAATAGTGGAACTGGCGGGTGGTGGAGATGAGCAGTAAATATGACAGGGGCTTCATAGTGGAAACGGCCATAGTGTGGGTTGTTGTGGGGATCAGCGTGGTAGCCATGGTGATGTATGCGGGGATTACGGGCGTGGTCTTTTCCTTCGTGGTTCTGGTGGTGGGCGTCACCTCATGGAGCAGGATAATCAGGTCAAAGGAGGAGTCACACTCAATTGGGCAGGCAAGCGATGTCAGTAAGTCCATTGAGGAATTAAGCGAGCAAATGCAGTTGCTTAACGAGAGGATAAAGGAGCTCGAGAAGGAGCTCCAGGAGTGAATATGAGGCTTGAGACCAAGGCAGTGATATTAGTGCTGGCAGTGGCCGTCGCCTCGCTTCTCCTCAGCATCTTCATAGGCCACGTAATAAGTGGGACGGTATCTATTACGTCTGAATACATCCCCATTAATCACACGCATCATATATATATTAGCGCGGATGATTCGGCAGGTAACTTAACAATCCGCTCCTATGCCGGCCAATCGCTCGAAGTGATTGAGATTAAACGCTCAATTTTATGCCCACCGAACTATTTGCATTACGCCGCCTCAGAGGCCGAGGGCTCGCTTTACCTAAGTATAAGGTCCAGCGAGCAATTCTATTGGTGGCCAAGTTGGCTATGCTCCATTAGCTTAGTTTTACTGATCCCCCGCTCTCAATTCCTTGAATTAATATCTATTAACGGCACCAATGGATTTGTCTCGCTAAATGGAACCAAGATAACGGCGGCTAGGATAGGCCTTGTTAATGGAATGGTTTACCTGGATGACATGAATATATCGAGCCTCCGCATATCCCTGGTCAATGGCGTGGCTCTCCTCATGAATTCCAGCTCTAATGATGCGGCAATATCAATAGTTAATGGCGTTGCCAATCTATCGTTGTCCGGCCATTACGGTAAATACTCCGTTTCAGTTATTAACGGTGTAGTGAACTCCATCGTTCCGGTGAACTCGTCAATATCGATATCCGCTGACAACGGTAAATTAATCATTGAAACCCCAACTGGGATAGAAAAATATGCGGGCGTATCATTATTATATACAGAGGGCCTCGGCTCCCCCTCATTCACGGCCTCCGTGGTCAATGGGGTTATTAACGTGCATGAACATTGAATCCCTTCTCAATTGAGGATCATTAATTCACTTAAAAACATCCCAACAACGTTATGGGTAAGGTATCTTAAATCCCCCTGATAATCAACGGAAGGCTTTTATAGGTCCTTATCGTTATCGGTTTATGATTAATCAAACCAACATCAGCTTCAAATCCTACGACGGCTCAAGTATAAGCGCCTTCCTCGCGTCACCTGAATCCTATAAGTCAGCGGTAATAGTTATTCACGAGATCTTTGGGATAACTGAGTATATTAGGAATGTTGCACGTAGATTAGCCTCACTGGGCTACCTAGCCGTGGCCCCAAACCTATACTCAAGGCGTAGTGATGTATTGAATGAGAGTAATATAGCCAGTGTAATGAGAATGTTCTGGTCAATACCACCGGAGAGGAGGAGTGATCCAAACGCTATCAAGGAGTTGATTAATAGTTTGAGCCCAACTGAGAGGATTATTGCCGAGGAGCTTGTGCTTAATAGGGAGTCCACTGAGGAGCGCATGGTTAAGGATATTGAGGCGACCTTCAACTACATTAAGGAGACTTATAAGCCAATTAAACTTGGGGTAATTGGATTCTGCATGGGTGGTGGCTTAGCCTTCGAATCATTAACAAGACTACCCTTCGATGCAGGAGTCATATACTATGGTAGGGCTCCAAGGAACCTAGACGCCATAGCCAACATTAAGGCTGCGGTACTAGCAATATACGCTGGTAACGATCCGGGAATAAACCAGGGAGTCCCCAGTTTAATTGAGGCCGTGTTTAAGCATGGTTTACGCTTCGAAATGGTAATCTACCCAGGGACAAGACACGCCTTCGCCACTGAGGGTGGCCCAGCATATAATGAGGAGGCTGCTAAGGACGCCTGGGAGAGGACGGTTAACTTCTTCAAGAAGCACCTAGGGTGATCAACGTGGATAAGGATAATGAGGCAAAGGGTAGTGTAGTATTCGACTGCTTCTTAACATGGGTTGAATTACTTGAGGAGGCTGAGAAGAAGCGTGGGGGTAAGCCTCAACGTAACCAAGAATCCAAGTAACCTTGACTCAGCACCAGTATTAAGTTAAAATCATGGCTTGAATTCACTACATGAGTACTGGTGACTAGTCGTTACTTTACTGCTTTATCATTGATTCACCGCATTATTAATGATTCACTTTCCCACGGCAATTAACGGAATTATTCTTAGAAAATTTAAATTGAGTCAGATATTAGGCCTCATAATTAATGAGCGCCAGGGAGGTTTCGTTGAGAAGGGTGCTTAATTTCATGGAGCTGGTGGCATTAGGCTACTCCGACGTATCATCAACATACTACTTCTCACTTGGCGTAATAGCACTATACTCCGGTTCATCATTACCCGTCACCATGATGCTTGGCTCTATTCCACTATGGGTTGCTGGGTTAACGTACAGTGAATTAGCTAAAGTAAGCCCTGAGGTTGGTGGTGCATACTATTACGTGAACCTTGGCCTAGGCCGCTTTGGAGGCTTTATTGCAGGTTGGTTACTTGGCTTTGATCAAATACTAATGATGGCCTACGGCGCCTTAGGGTTCGCGAATTATCTACTAACGGCATTAATTGGGTTAAACCACGGTGGATTCATCATTACGCTTACTTCACTGGCGATTATTTGGTTTCTGGCTATTTTAAACATAATTGGCATTAAGTTATCAGCTAGATTAAACCTAGTACTAGTTATGATCGATATCATTGGTATCTTAATACTAACCACCGCTGGGTTTTATAGATTAATGCATATGCATGAGTCAATTAATGCAGTGAGTCTAAGCATTGCACCAGTGGGTTTAGCATATGCCTTGAGGGGTTACATTGGTATTGATGTAATAGCTCAAGCAGCAGGGGAGGCTATGGAGCCGAGTCGCAATGTACCTAAATCAATAGTAACCATATGCACCCTCTCAACTGTTGTTGCAATACTAGTTTCAACATTAGCCGTCTACACGGGTGGCGTCAAGGTAATGATGATGCATCCTGAAGACCCACTCTCAGCACTTGCAGTGAACCTAATCGGCTTCAATGCGTTGAGCATATACATATCGGTATCCATAGCCCTAGTGATGCTTCTAAGCGTTAACTCCGGGATAGTGGACTTCTCCAGGGGCCTCTATAGGATGAGTATTGATAGACTCCTACACAAATCAATATCAAGTGTTCATTCAAGGTTCAAGACTCCATTTGCATCAATAATAGTGGCTTCAATTACATCATCATTATTCGTAATACCTAACGATGTTGAATTAATAGTAGGCTCATACGGCATAGCCTCACTAGTGGCGTACACATTAGCCTTACTATCACTAATAAGACTTAGGGATAAGTCACCACTAATGGTAATTGGATTAATGGCATTAATTACGGCTATACTGTTAACGCTAATATTCAAACCATACTATGCGATACCAGTGTCACTGTGGTTCGCCATAGGGCTTATACTACTAGCCATGACAAGTAAACGGCTAAGACTAATTAAGTTAACCCCACATAGGCCTCATGAATAAGTGCTAAACTGTATATGCCCAATCCCTTAGGCTAATGCCTACTTGGTGAGAATAATCTTAAACTTAACGGTACCATTACTGAATAAGCTTGCCGGTGGTGGGAAGTATTGGATGAGGAGCATTCTTGTTGTGGCATTGTAAAACCAGCCACTGGGTAGACTGGGTGTGGAGATTAAGTAGTATTGAGTTGGTACATACATTGACTGGCTACTGTACCTATTAATGAGCGTGTTATTCACGTAGACTGTGATGTTAATTGGGTTAAATGGTACGTAAACCTCAAGGTGCGTTATTATACCGTTCGGCGGCATTAACCCAGCTTTAATAATCAACACCACTGATGAATCATTCTCAACAACATTAATACCAGTTACATTAAGGTACTTCCACTCATTTATGGTTAAGCCCGTTGAGTTAAGCATCCTCAACTGCCATAGGTAAGTAGATTCAAGTATACCCGGCACACCCTCGGTGTTTGCGAAATTTGAGAATACATAGAATGGTGGTGGATTGGCGCCAACCTCAATAATGTCATTGAATATTATGTTAATTAATGTTAATGCAATACCTGAATCATTGTATGGTAGATCAGCCTCAAGCCAACCGAACAAGGCCTCACCAGCCTTATACGGTATTGAGTAGTCTATGTTTAGGGGTGGTGATGAAGTAGACTCATACTCATGAATAGTATCCACCTGAGCCCTATAGTACTCATTAAATGCGGCTGCAGCGTTACTGTAACCCATTGAGCCGAGGATCCTTATTAACCAGGCAGTTAACCCAAATCCAGTGGCCCCACCTTTAACAGCATTCAACGTTACAGGTGACTCAACGTAATTTAAGGCTAATTGCCTAATACTCCCATTATAAGGCTCGAGGAGCAGCGCCGCCACTAGGAATGTTGAAACACTCCTAGGGTAGAAGAGACCGTGGGTAACCTCATCCTCCACTATGGGTAACCAGAAGTTTATGAAGCCCTTAGCGAAGTCTAGGACAGTCTCATTGTAAGTCTCCAAGCCAAGTAACACTGAGCCCAATGCAATGTAACCGAAGCTCGCCGGTGTTGATACGTCGGCGTTACTTGGGTAGAGGCCCTTAAGTAGGCTAAGCATCACGTATTGTTGACTACCGTAATCCACGGTGACACCGGCCACGTAGACTTTAACGTAACCATTAGCAACCACTGTTAGGCCACTGGCATTAACCTTAACCATAGTTAAGTTACCCAGTATGAATAATGCAGTATTACCGAAGGGTGAATTATTAGTGAATGAAGCAACACCCACCGCTGAACCATCAAATGACCCGGAACCGCTTATAACTCTAATTAACTCAAGGTTACTTGAATATACGTAAGCATTCAATGCAGGTGGCTTAAATGTTAACGTCAATGAACTACCCTTAAGGGGCTTTATGAGGAAGTAATTAAAATTACCTAAGGTAACCTCAGCGTCACTGAACAATGCATTAACAGTACCATTACCCGTAACCCAAGTGTAACTGCACCCTGATGCACCATTCACCGATGCCAGTGATGCAACGTAATTGAAGCCGAATAACTCCACGCCGAGGGATAATGGGCAGCCACCAAACATGATTATGTTATTCCCATAGTAGCCATTATAGGAGTGGATACTTATTTGAACAATCCTGGCAGGCATCATGTAGCCATACGCCCTAATACCGTATAGGAAGTTGAAGGCTTGGTAAGCCATGGTATAGTTACCCACCACTGATGCTGCTATGAGGATTTTACCAGTATCATCAGCCCAGTAATCATAGTAATCGGTGAAAGTGAAATCCCCACCAAGCAATGCGGGGTAACAAACAAAACCATGGAAACTAGGCCTATAGTATGATTCCAATTGATCCTCAAGAAGCCTAACAATAGGTGTAGTTACATTAGCTTTAACCACAGGTTGCATTTGGTATCGATTAACCTGACTAATGTGGCTAAACACCATGACGTAACTAATAACAGCAATAACACTAATAATAATCACAGCCAGTAAAATATACGTAATCCTAGCCATAGCCTAGAGGATATGATCCACTATTTAAGCATTTTCCAAAATACGGTAATTAATGTGAAAACCATTATTTGAAGTTACTCCAGCATCCTCATGATGCCTTCAATGGGTATTTAATGCCTGTTTCATGATGTGATTTCAGTAATTGACCATTAATCATATAGTCTATTAATACGCCTAGTGGATAATCTGGTGATATCTAATGCTCTTAAATTAAATATGTGAATAAAGCTTATATAGTTATAGTGATTAGTAAGTATTGGTGGTTAGATGGGGAGAATTATGAGTAAGGGTTTAATCACTAAGTTACTGATCCTTAGTATATCAGTACTGGCATTGGTTACAGTATTCTCAAGCTACGTACCATCATTAACCATGGCTCAAACATACAACATCACACCATATAATACAATATACATGTTCGTTACTAGGAGTCCACCGGCAACTGGTTGGAGTACTTATAATCCTAATATTTTTCAAGGTGGCATATGGTGGTATGGTGTTTACCAGCAGTTTTTGGCTGCGGTTAATATAACTACTGGTGAATTTGTACCTCTTCTTGCTGATAATTGGACGATGACAGTGCTACCTAATGGTACCTTAGAAGTCTTAGTGCATCTTAGGCATAGTGGGTGGGATAATGGTATTCCAGTAACCTGCTGGGATGTTTGGGCAACTAATATGCTTCTTGGCCTTGTATCAGCAATGGTTGGTAATGTTACCGTGTTTAATAATTACACGTGCGCATTCATGATACCTAAGGGTTACTATGTACCATTAACCCTACCTGGCGCCCATGAGGCTAACTCATTCATAGCCCTTGAGTGGGGTCAAGGTATTGCCCTTGATTGGCAGGACAGCTACGTATGGGAACCAATAATAAAGACCGCGGCTGCAAACTATAGCTGGATTTGGTTGTACATGTTCGGTAACTCAACCCAGAAGGGTGAGGCTGCTAAGGTCCTCTCAACATTAATCCATGATTACTTAACCTACAAGCCACCCTACACCACTGGTTACTCAAATGGACCATACTACCTATGCGATATTACGCCTGAATACTTCCTACTCTGCAAGAACCCATACTACTATACTGTTAATGAATTCAAGCCCGATTACATTGTTGAATGGCAGTACTCCTCAATGTCTCAAGTTTACGCAGCCTTAGCCACAGGTAAGATTAGCCTATGGTCGACTTGGATCGGCTCAGTATCACCAACAGTAATACCAACAATAACCAGTAACCCGTACATTAAGGCATTATCATTCCCAGCCTTCGGTGGTGATGCCTTGTATTTCAACTTCCTTAATCCTTGGTTGGCTATGCCTCAGGTTAGGCAGGCTATTTACTATGCTGTTAATTGGACTCAATTAGCCCAAGCAGCATACGGTGTAGGCTACACGTACCCATCACCAATGCCTCAAGATGGATTAATGCCCTACTACACTAATTGGCAAAGCATGATAACCAGTTACTTCGCATCACTAGGCCCACAATGGACTATGGTAAATTACACTTATAATGCTTCATTGGCTACTAGCCTACTTGAGAGTGTTGGCTTCACTAAGAAGAATGGTGTATGGTATACACCCAACGGCTCAGAATTCACATTAACACTATACATCGGCTCAAACGCACCACCAGCGCAGTTAACACTGGCAACAGAAATAGCTAATGCATTAACAAGCTTCGGAATACCAACAATAGTAATAACATATCCCTCAGCTGAGGGGCTTACAATAATTAAGCAGGGTAAGTACGACTTATTATTCTCATACTACAGTGACATATATAGGCCAGGCGTACCATACTACTTCCCTGAGGCATTCTACTTCCTAGGTTACCCATTCAACTACAGTCACTGGAATGGTATCGTAACTCTACCTAATGGAACCTCATTCAGCGCACCTGAATGTGGTACCATGTTATCGTTGAATTGCATACTCAGGGTTGCCTGGGCCATAAATCATGATCCATGGTATATTCAGATTGATTGGAATAGTGGTATAGTATTCCTCAATACCCAGTACATCAACTGGCCCATTAATGACACGTCAATTTGGATCGGCACACTACAACACACTACACCAGCATGGACAGTGTTACTGACTCACATATCCTTTAAGCCACCAGTTACTACTACTTCGACTACTACTCCTGTTTCCACTGTTACTTCTACTGCTGTGGTTACTTCTACGACTACTGTTGTTACTTCGACTACTGTGGTTAGTGGTACTACTACGACTTACACAACCACAAGCACTGTACCAGTAACAGCAACAGTAACATCAACAATACCGGTAACAACCACGGCAGTATCAACAGTAACAGTCACTAAACCAGTAATAAGCACAACACTAATAATAGGCATAATAATCATAGTAATCATCATAGTAGCAGCAGTAGCAGCAATAGCATTAAGAAGAAGATAAGCAAAAAACCAAAATCAAAAACAAACAATTTTTTCCATTTATTCTTAAATTTACTTTAACCTATTTTAAGCATAGGCTTTTAAGTATTACGTATTCCTAATTGTATGGGTTCGCAATCCAAGGTTAGGCTTGGTTTCATAGGTGCTGGTAGGCGTGGTAGGGAGCTTATGGCTGCTGCTAAGAATGCTGGGGCTGAGCTTGTTTCGGCTGTGGATGTTAGTGAGGATGCCTTAAGGGAGGTTTCAGGTAGGTTTGGTATTAGGGTTTATAGGGATGTTGATGAAATGCTTAGTAAGGAGAGGCTTAATGCTGTTGTTGTTTCAACACCAGTTAGGCTTCACGTTAATCACGTTGTGAAGGCCCTTGACCACGGCCTTGATGTGCTTGTTGAGAAGCCTGTGACCTTAAGTGTTAATGAGGCTAATGAACTCCTCAGGAGGGTTAAGGCTAGTGGTGGCATTGTGGTTGTTGGATTCCAGAATAGGTACTCTGAGGCGGTTAGGGGGGTTGGGGGTATTATTAATGATTGCCGTGAATCAATGTTCGCTGGTTACTGGTATTGGACTATTCCACCAATACCATGGTTTAGACGTAGGAGTGAGACTGGTGGGCAGATTGTTGAGCAGGTTATACACGTGATTGACTTAGCCAGGTACTTCATGGGTGATGTTAAATCAATCTACGCAGCATACACCGAGGCTGGTAGGGATACTGGTGAGGATAAGGCCTTAGGCTTCGAGAATTGGGCGAGCTATAGTTTAACCATGGTTTTTAAGAATGGTACAGTGGGTTCAATACACAGCACCTACGCCCTATACCCTGAGCTTGGGAGAGAGGTACCGTTGGTTGGTTTTGACGTAATCTGTAGGGAGGAGTTAATTAGGTTCACCGGCTTTAATGAGGCTAGAGTGTATAGGAGGGGTGGGGAGACCCTCACCTTTAAGTCATCAACAGACTCAACGGTTAACATGTTTAAGGCCTTTATTCAAGCAATCCAAACTAGGGATAAGGGGATTGTACCAACAATATACGAGGATGCTTATTGGAGTAATGTAACAGCCTTGGCTGCCAATGAATCAGCACTTACGGGTAGGGTTATTAATATTGATGATTACGCATCACTGGGGGTGAATTCATGAGGATTGCCACGGATCTATGGCATAGGAGGGGTTCCTCATTGGTTGAGGAGCTTAAGCTAATTAAGGAGGCTGGATTCGATGGCGTTGAATTCACCTTCTCGGAGGCTAATGAGGCATTACCCAGTGTATCTGATAGGGGTTACTTGAGGATTGAGTACCTTAATGATGATGTTGAGGTCCTTCGTAAGGCCAGTAACGAGGTTGGTCTCGAGGTTCACTCAATTAGAAGTGGCCTACTGTGGAGGTACCCGTTAACCTCGCTTGATTCGGGAATTAGGGGTAAGGCGATTAGTATTGTTGAGAGGGAGCTTGAGGCATGCCACCGCCTCGGCGCCACTGCCCTACTCATAGTCCCCGGCGTGGTTAATGAGGATACACCCTATGATAAGGCTTATGAATCGGCTAAGAATGCCTTGAGTGCATTGGTTAAGAGGGCTGAGGATCTTGGCGTTAACTTAGCCATTGAGAACGTTTGCAATAACCTCCTCCAAAGCCCCCTGGAGTTCGCAAGGTTTATTGATGAGTTAGCCTCACCAATGATTGGGGCTTACCTGGATATTGGTAATGTAATGGATTGTAGGTTAGGCTACCCTCAGCATTGGATTAAGATACTTGGTGGTAGGATTAAGAGGGTTCACGTTAAGGATTACAGCATTGGCTTAAGGGGTGTTGTGGATTTGTTTAACGGTGATGTTAATTGGCCTGCGGTTATGAAGGCCCTGAGGGATGTTGGGTACGACGGCTACTTAACAGCTGAACTACACCCATTCAATACAGCGTATGAGCTCTACTTCAGGCAGTTAGCCGAGAGAATGAGACTACTCTTAAGGCTTTAGGTGATTAATATGGGTAGGGTTATTGGGGTTGGTTTAATTGGACATGGCTTCATGGGTAGGGCTCACAGCCTCGCCTGGAGGAACATAACCCTATTCACAGACAGTCCACTAACCCCTGTGCTTAAGGCTGTGGCTGGTAGGAGGGAGGATGCTGTTAGGGAGTTTGCGGTTAGGTTTGGGTTTGAGAGGTATTACACTGATTACAGGCTTATGATCAAGGACCCCGGCATTGAGGTTATTGATAATGTTACGCCGAACTACATGCATAAGGAACCAACCATTGAGGCTATTGAGGCCGGTAAGCATGTTATTGTTGAGAAGCCACCGGCCCTTAATGCTGAGGAGGCTTACGAGATGTATAAGGCTGCTGAGAGGGCTGGTGTAGTCAATATGGTTGCCTTCAACTACAGGTTCGTACCAGCCATTGTTTTAGCCAAACAGCTAATAAGCAGTGGGAGGTTGGGTAGGATTTACCACTTCAGGGCATTTTACCTACAGCAGAGTTTAGCAAACCCCAATGCCCCATTAACCTGGAGGCTTAAGCGTGAGTACGCCGGCTTCGGTACATTAGCCGACTTGGGCAGTCACATAATTGACTTAGCCAGGTATTTGATTGGTGAGATCAATGAGGTTAACGGTGTATTATACACATTCAATAGGAGTAGGCTTAATCCAGCCACTGGGCTTAGTGAGGAGGTTAATGTTGATGAGGGGTTCACGGCAATGGTTAAGTTCAGCAACGGGGCCACCGGTATACTTGAGGCCTCTAAGTTGGCTACCGGTCACTTTAATTCACTAATCATTGAGGTTAATGGTAGTGAGGGCTCGATTAGGTTTAACCTGGAGAGGGTTAATGAACTTGAAGTGTACTTAACCAGTGATGGTGAGTTAAGCGGCTTCAGGAGGATTCTAGTTACTCAAAGAACCCACCCATTCATTAGGTTCTGGTGGCCTCCAGGTCATGTGCTTGGTTGGGAGCACACCTTCACCCATGAACTCTACCACTTCCTAACAAGGCTTAATGAGGGTAGGGGTGTTGGCCCTGAGGCCGCTGATTTTAAGGATGGTTGGAGGGTTATGAGTATTATTGAGGCTATAGCTAAATCCTCCAGGGAGGGTGATTGGGTTAATGTTCCTTAATCCTCAAAGAAGCCCCTTAAATTCTCATTATAATACTTAATGAAGAACCTTAAGTCACTTAATGGATCCGACCCAGGGTCCTCGTACTCAACGGTCACCCAGCCGTTGAAGCCATTGCTCTTAAGTATGTTTAGAATCCTAGCAATATCCAGCCTTCCCTTACCAGGCACCTTGAATCTACCAGCCACCTCACCCCAATCCCCAGCTGGCTTAAGGGGTTCTGAGTCATCCTTAAGGTGAATGTAACCAATCCTACCACTCCACTTACCTAGGAAACCATACACGTCAATACCGGTCACCGATAAGTGCCCTATATCAGGGTATAGTTGAAGCCTGGGGTCTGTGAGCTTCATGAGTAGGTTTATTTCATCCTCATTTTGAATAATAGTACCCCAGTGATTATGAACACCAAGCCTAACGTCACCAGCCTCCTCAATAATCCTATTAAGGACTTCAGCCATAGCCTCAACATACCTCTCCCTATTACCCTCAAAAAGCCTAAACCTTGAGGGTGGCCCGATAATAATGTTGCGTGAATTAAGTTTACTTAACCTATCCTTAATCACCCTAAACTCCCTAATTATGAAATCATGCTCCTCCCTCAAGTGGAACTTAGCAGACCAATAAACACCAGCAAGCTCAATATCAAACCTACTCAACCTACGCCCAAACTCCTCAACACCACCAAAGGCAGTTAAGTAAGCCTGATTAACCTCAATACCCCTAAACGGACTCAGGTAAAGCACAGCAATAGCCTCACCAAGACTCATCAACCCACCCCTAACCAAACTAGCACCAACCTGAATACCCAAACGCACACCCAAGGCACAACACCCCAACTTTAAAACATTACCACAACATACAAACACAAAAACACAATAATAAACATAAAAACCATTAACAACATTATGGATAAATAGTGAATATGAGTTAAATAAACAATATAACCAAACAAATACCATTAATCAACAATACTACACAATAATCAACATAGCATAATGAATATAAAGTAGCAACCAAATAACACAATTTAACTATATAGTAAATATATTAAACAATAAACAATGTACATTACCCATGGTTAATAAATAGCCAACTACAATTCAATCCCTCCCGGGAAACACAGGCCAACCACCCTGAGTCAGTTCGGGGGACCTGACTCACAGTAAATGAACGCCCTCATACTGGGTATCATGCCGGTTGCTTCAGTTGGCTTAGTCTTTATTTTTGAAGCATTCATAGTGAAATTACTGATAAGGGTGGATCCATATGTGCTTGTGAATGCTATCATTATGTTTTGGTAATTACTTATTTAGTTTTAAGTATGATGGTTTTCATGCTGCTTATTCCTTGCTCCTTACAGGTAGGACGATGTAGCTATTGGGTCCCAGATGCAGATTGACTACCGTATCCACCATTCTTGGTAGGAAGTATACGCCACCAATTGCAAGACGGCTATACATATCATCCTGGGTCCTTATTATGACACCTATCCTGTGCCCCTTCTGGATGACCCATGTTATCGGCATTAAGTTGATGTCGTACTTCACCTTCTCTCCCTTCGGTACAGGGACTGGATCCTGGACCTTGTGCACTGGAGCCCATGGCTTTGACTTATTTTCATCAATAGCTCTAAAGGAACCCCTGAGCCAGCCCTCTGTCATTAATTGCTTGCTACCGTCTGGGCTTACATCCACTACCGTTATCATCCAGTTTACGTCATCTTGATCAATAGTCGCCTCTAAATGTAAGGCGGTTGGTCCTACTATCTCAGTGTCCTCGGTGAATGGATCCGTGTAGTAGTTTAGTGAGTAGACTGTGGGGTCCTTGAGGGGCATAGGTTGATACAACACGTCAGGTCTTGAATCACTCTCAGGGATAGTGGATAATTTATTCCCCTTCCTTAAGTAGAGGTTAATCCACTTAATATCCTTCGGTGGCCAATCATCCTCAAACTTCCACTTATTCACCCCACCCATGAAGATCTTCACCGGTGGCTCATCCATGATGCCGTTGTCTATTCCCTTCAACCAGTAGTCAAACCACCTTATCATCTCGTATTGCATATGTACGAACGGTCTTGGGAACTCACCAGGGATGAATATGAGGAATTTCTTGTATTTTGAACGGACCTTATTGTAAGCCTCAAATCCAGACCAATACACACGTGCCCCTCCACCCCCTGGGGCAGGAACACCGATGTATATTGGGAGTGTTACCTTATCAAGATTATCATTAACAGGCGTTGGATGAAAAGCTGACATCAGGTAATCAAACAAGATGGGTTCTCTCGGATAAACCAGTGATGATCTAACCTTGGGATGGAACTTAATGTCAGGGTGCTCCAGTAACTCCTTAAGTCTCTTTTCAAATTCATCCTTGGGCAATATTTCTGGAGACATCGGTGGACCCCATTGGCGTACCGGCAACGAGCTATCGTGTATATGGCCACCATGGAATATGCCCGCTAGAGCAAGGTCTATCATCCCTGTAAATGGATCCGCAGGAGGATAGAATGAACCAATCGGGAACAGTGCAACTAAATGCGGTGGGGGATTATTGGTTGCAATCATGTATTGTGAAAGGGAGTAGGAGCTGGGGCCAATCATCCCCACCTTCCCGTTGCACCAAGGCTGCTGTGCAACCCATTCTATGAGGTCGTAAATATCCTCAGGCTTGTGGAGGTCTATCAGAGTACGCGGAGGCCCCCCTTCAGATTTTCCTATCCCTCTTGGATCCGGTATCACGTAAACATACCCCCTGGAGACGAAGTACTCTATGTCTCCTGCCTCAAGGCTTCCATCCCACCAAGGACTCGTGTAATATGGTTGAGGAAGGTCTTTAAGCCATAGCACTGTTTCCTGGTTGTCCTTACCCCACATTCCCCATGCAACTAAGCAAGGAAACTTCTCGCCCTCCGCGTCCGGCAGATAGATATCGACAGCAAGATGCACCCCATCCCGCATCTTTACCATAATATCCTTCAGAATCTTCATCCTGTATTTTGGCGGAGAAACCTCCTCTTTAACTATCACGGGGTAACCATCGAAAAGTCTACCCTTTATCTGCGCGTTAGGCGGCAACTTTTCGGGTTCTAGGCTGAATTGATTCGGAGCAATTTTTATTTCATCAGCCTTGAAAACAGACACAATCGACATTACCTCACCTAAATCCTAACACTCTGTGCTTTCTTATAAACCCTGTGCTATTATTAATTCTCTCATGTTAATGCCATTTCACAGTAAACGGACTTGCATGTCACATTATTGACCAATTTTAATTTTTAATTATCAGCATTATAATTAAGCTAAGTACTCATGCAAGCCATTAAGACTTAACCAGTAAGTCCCTGAACCTTAATAATGCTTTCCTGAAGAGTGAGCAGGGTAGGTTCCTACTTTACTTCATGGTAAGGGATAGGTGTTAAGGATTCCTACTACTCCCCCAGTCAGTATCATGCTTATTGTTGTGAAGTAGATTATTGTTCTTAGCCTAGTGTAGGCGTATTGACCCATTATCCTCCTATTACTGATTAGTATTCCAATTAGGGTTGCTGGTATTGCTATAACTATTGGTGCCAGGGATAGTAGTGTTAGGGCGAAGTTAAGTAGTGTTGAGTAATTATTAAGCATTAGTGAAACTATGATCACCGCTGGTACTGATTCAGCGGCATAGATTTTAATTGTGTTTTCGTAATTATTCTTACCCAGGGCCTCCAGTAAACCCCAGGCGCTGCTTAGGGATACCACCACTAGTGTTAGGAATCCTGCACTAACTAGGGCTAACCCAAACATGTAGTGGACTTTACCTAGGCTACTCAGTAACTGTATTGGGTCTGTTGGATCAACTCTACCTATTGATGAGCCTATGATTTCAGCGAACACTATTATTAACTCGGTTACAATAGCACCCATTAGCGTCTCCATGGTGATCCACTTATTCTTCTCATGAATACTCACCCTTATTCCCGGATTCGCATACTTCATTGCCGTTGCTGAGGATTGGTACACTAGCATGCATGGGGGAGTAACCACAGCACCTATGTTGACTGCCAGGAAGAAGAGGAAGCTCCTTGATGTTGAGAAGTAGAATAAGTCACTACCAGTGAAGTATAGTTTCGGCTCAACTATGATTAACGTTGAGGTAATTAGTAGTAGGGAGATTATGATTAAGTACCTCTCAGTGACCTCATACTTCCTCGTCAACACGATGATTATGTGCAGTGTGAAGAAGGTGAGTAATCCGATAAGCGGGTTAATGCCGATTAAGTAACTCCCAATGGCAATCCCAACGTACTCGGCTAGGTATGTGAAGAAGTCCACTAGGAATATTGGAACTATGGAGACTAGGGAAACCCTCCTGGAGTAATACTCCCTGATGAGTTCACCAACACCCTTACCGGTTATAGCCCCCAGTCTCCCAGCAGCCTCCTGTATTATGAATATTGGGATTGATAACAATAGGACAAACCACATTAACCTATACCCATAAACCTCACCAGTGGATAAACCACCCAGTATGCTGGCTGCATCAGCATCAGCCATTAAAGCCACCCATGCTGGCCCAAAAAGCCTAATTGCATCCCTTATGCTCAATCTAAATCACTACGATACGTAACCACTATGAATTTTAAGGTTTCAGGCATAGTTCAAACCCAGGTGACTACCCTAAAAGTAAGTCAATTAAACTAATTCATCAAGGCAAGACCACTAGTTCAGAGTCACCTAACCCAATAGTGAATTAGCAATGGTGTAATTAACCTCAACCAATGCAGCATAATAAACCAGTAACCAGTATTAACAGTATTCACACGTATAGTGGAGTCACTGGGGCTTAGCGTGATTAAGGTGCATGCATTACTCAATACACCCTCACCCAGTAAGCCCCCTAATGGTGTAATCTTAACGTAGGTTAAATTATAGAAGTCGTAACCCACCAAGTACCCGCCCAGGATGAGTGAACCATTAATTACAGTAATACCAGAGACACCCAATTGCTCATTAAGCAGGGTTACCGGTATTACATTACCGTAGGCTGGGTTTATGAAGCCTAGGTTCACGGTTAATTCATAATACATGGGTAAGCATGATGGGTTAATTAATGAGCCATTGGGAAGCATTAGTATTGGTGAGTAGTAGACTAATGGACCCAGGGGGGCTAGCCTACTAATATTAAATACCCTGTAACCATAATCAGTCTCACCACCAAGCAGGTAATCAACACCAGCACTGGTTGAATTAACCAGAACCCCCTTGTAGAATTGATTAAGCGTAATGGTGAAGTACCTTAAGTAACTTGGGAATGGTAGATTATTTAACACCACTGGTAGTGACGTTACCCTAAATGACGCATTCAAGTCATTACCGAACCAGGAGTAAAAGACCGTGACACCGGGTAGTGGGACACCATAGTATAGTGAACCATTGTACAGGTAGTGATGCCACAGGTAATACTTGAAGCCATTAGCCTCAATCAAGTAACCATTAACGCTGGTTAAATTACCCAACACATCACCCAACGACTCACTACCAGTTATGAATAAGAACACAGTGTAGTTAAACCCACCCACGGACGCAACAATTGAAACAAGCCAACGACCACTAAGGCTTAATGGCTGAGGCATTAGGTTAACCGGGTATGTTAAATTAACCACCCACTCAACACCACCCCTTAACCCACTCACTGAAGTAGACTTAAGCAATATTGGGTACTGCATTGAGGTCGCATTAGCAATAATTAATGTTAACCTCAAACCAGCCACACCAAGCCATGGAGCCGTAACATTCTCCTCATTAATCAATATGCCGTAGGCTAATGGGTGAGTTAACTTCAGTGAATCAATGTAGCTTAATGGCGGTTCACCGTGGGTTAGATTCATTGAAATAATGTAAACCTTACTAACATACACAACGGGCAATGGCGATGATGGAACATAAACCGCTAACGTAACTACCGCTAACACTAATAATAAGGTAATGGTAATCAGTATCACTAAGTTACCTGACTCCATAATTATGGAGTATTAATTCAGTTAAAAACTTTATTCAAACCCAGCACCAATATTAAAGCTTTACAACACCATGCAGGCTTAACACTATTAAAGCAACATGCGTACTTTCTAATCCCTTTTGGGATTTTCATGAAAAAGCCATAATTGTTACAGGGAAAAAGGAAAATAACTTTCTAATCCCTTTTGGGATTTTCGGATGCATTCCCCTACTCCATAACAACCGTGAGGGGTTTGATTAATCTTTCTAATCCCTCTTGGGATTTTCTTAATTATTAAGTCTTTATCCTTAATTTTTTAATTCGAATTCCCTTTCTAATCCCTCTTGGGATTTTCTGGATTGATTTAAGCGGTAACGGTTACAATGCAGTATTCGTCTTTCTAATCCCTTTTGGGATTTTCTGAGCTATCAGCTTTTTTAGGTTTTTTAAGTTTTTCTTCATGGTTTGCTTTGTTTATCATTGGCACAACCATTCCGCTATTCCTCACTCCCACATCCCTGTGCTGATGATGCAATGAAGCCCTCTAATGGTTGTGCCAATTGAAAGAAATGAAGAATGATAATGAAACTGTGCCGATGAAAAAATATAGAGTATATATTTGACTCAATGAAAGAAGACAGGAATCACAAACAAGAATAAAACCACAAACCAACACAACCCCCGTCAACCCCCGTGTTCCCCAGGTGGTTGTGGGATTTCATAAGGAGTTCCACTGAGGCTGGTTCATATATTGAGACTAGGGGTATTTCTAATCCCTCTTGGGATTTTCTAAACTATTGGTTTTAAGATTTTTAAGTTTTTCTCTATTAGTTGTTCACAAGGGTAGGCATCAATTAGCTCAGGTTGTGGCGTATGCGTTGGCTGTTGAGGAGACGCTTAAGGTTACTGTTGATGAGGCGGTAATGATTAGTGTTAATGGTGGTTTAACTAGGTTTAAGATAACCCCATGGTTAAGGAATTGGATTATTAATGAGTTAGGTAGTTTAAGGAGTATGATCAATAGGCAGGAGTTACCGAAGCCTACTATTGATAAGGCTAAGTGCTCAGCATGCTTCTATAGGAGTATTTGCTTAAAGTACGGTTAAGTATTTATTACGAGTAAAGTGAATACACTTATGGTTACTTTACATAAAGTAACCATAGCCTTCACCCCAAGTATTGATGTACCCTTCATTAATTGGCATGGCTTAATATTAAGTGCATTAGTCACTGAGGCATTGATTAATGGTGGATTCGCCATTGATCATAATGCCAGGAAACACCTATACATTACACCAATACTGAATCAGAAGGATGAACCAATACTGGGTAGAGTGTTGAAAGGAGGCTTGGAGTATAAGTTTAACGTAACCGTAGTTAATGAGGAGGCTAGGGATGCATTAGTGAATTGGTTCGTTAAGAAGAACGGCTTCATTCTAAACGGCGTCAACGCATCATTAACATCAGTAAGCATAACGGAGGAGAAGGTTGAGATAAGCAGTGGAGGTAAGGGTAATGAGTCAAGTAAGGTTATTGTAACGTGGAATGTGGATTACGGCCCAACCGTGTTTAGGTTTAGGGCCAGTAACGTACTTTATCCAAGCCCAAGGATGCTCATCTTCAGTATGGCTAGGAGGTTGAGTGATGTACTTACGAATAATGAGATAGTTATTAGGAGGGGTAATGTGGAGTACGTGGGTGTAATAGGCAGTATTAACCTTAAGGATATTGCCAGGGAATTAGCATTAAACACTGAGCTAATTAAGTTCACTGGATTTAAGTTAATTAAGTTAAGCCTTGGGAGTAGGGGTAATGTTGAGAGGAGGGTACCTGCATTCACGGCTAAGGCAAGCTACTTAACACTAGTGGATAAGTCAACGTTACCCATATTTAGGGAGATGATTAAAGTAGCCAACATGACTGGTGTAGGTAAGAATACATCAATAGCATTAGGGTACGTGAAGACAAGGATAGAGGGCATTAGGGAAATTAAGGGGAGCAGTAATCAATAATTCATCGATAATTCCTTACGCCTATCCGCACCTCGGCTTGGGAAGCATGCTTAATTTAATTAATCCACGCAGCAGCTCATCTTAGTGATGTCTCTATAGAAGGCTTGTGCAGCTAACTTCAGTGACTCAGCCATTGTCGGGAAGACGTGTATTGTGTCTATTAGGTCATTGATTGTTGCCTTAAGCCTAATGGCTAATGCGGCTTCATTTATGAATTCCGCCGCGTTCTCACCCATGGCGTGGACGCCAATTATCCTCCCACTGCCCTTCTCAATAATCATTTTAACTAAACCATTAGTGTCACCTAGTATGTGTGCCTTAGCCACATTATCCATGAAGACAACCCTATAATCCACATCAATACCCATGGCAACAGCCTCAGCAACAGTTAACCCAACCCTAGCTAAATTAGGCTTAGTGAATATGGCTTGAGGCACAGCAAGCATGTCAATTCTCCTATGGGCATTAAGCACAGCGTTATCAACAGCAACCACACCCTGCTTACCGGCCAGGGCCTCAAGCATGGGTCCGCCTAATACATCACCAGCCGCGTAAACCCTTGGGTTTGTGGTCCTTAACTCATCATCAACCAGGATACCGCCTTTCTCACTTAGTTTAATACCAGCCTCATTAAGGTTAAGGTCAACATTAGGCCTCCTACCCATGGCTACAAGGATTTCATCAGCCTCCAACTCACCCTTATCAGTCACAACAACCTTACCCTCAACACCCTGCTTAACCTCCAGCACCCTAGTACCTGTAAGCACCACTACGCCACTCTGCTCAAGCACCTGCCTAATGCCCAGTGATATTTCAGGTTCCCAATCCGGTATGAGTACTTGACTCCTCTGAACCACGGCTACATCAACACCAAGCATCCTATACATTTGCGCAAACTCCAATGCCTGCGCCCTACCACCGAGCACTATCAGTGACCCAATTCTACGCTGTGGGTTAAGGGCCTCCACATTTGTCCAGTAACCCACCTCCCTTAATCCCTTTATGTTGGGTATGTTTGGTGATGAACCCGTGGCCACTATGAACCTCTCACCCTCAATAACCCTACCATTAACCTTAACTGAATTAGGGGAGGTGAAGTACGCCCTACCCTCAATCAACTCCACGTCATACTTAGCTAACACATCCTCGTACTTAAGCTTCCTAAGCTTATTCACAATATCCAGTTCATGCTTAAAGGCGCTCATGTAATCCCAGTTAAGGCTTGGTTCAAAACCCTTCGCGTAACCGTAAAGTTCACCAATCCTGAGGACTGTCTTTGATGGTACGCAACCCACATTAACGCACGTCCCACCCAATGGTCCATAACCAATCAATGTGGGTTTAATACCGAGTTCATTAGCCCTTATCAATGCTGCGAAGCCAGCTGCCCCATAACCAATAATAACCAGTTCCTTAGCCATAAAACCACCACGGATTCATTACTGGGAATAAGGATGAGTCATTTTGATTCACAGTTAATCACTCACCGTGAGGTGATTTAAACACCCCCATGCCTCTGTTCAAAGGCATTAGCGCAGTGCTCGCAACAGAAGTAATGCCTCTCACCGTTTATTACACGCACATAGGCTCTCTCCAAGGTTATAGGCATACCGCAGTTCTCGCACCTTAATCCACCCTGTGTACTCGTATTATTCCTCAGCCTCAT
This sequence comes from Caldivirga maquilingensis IC-167, assembly GCF_000018305.1. Taxonomy (NCBI): domain Archaea; kingdom Thermoproteati; phylum Thermoproteota; class Thermoprotei; order Thermoproteales; family Thermoproteaceae; genus Caldivirga; species Caldivirga maquilingensis. The sequence continues at coordinate 1,586,640 of NC_009954.1, forward strand.
AACGGGCACTCAGCCTCAGTATTTAAATTATTTTTTCTTCATATGAAAATTTATTCATATGTTAAAAATCTTTAAAAGCTAAGCAATTACTCAACGGTGATGCTGAGGCCAGGTAACCAAACCTTCAGTGAGATTCAAACCGTGGCCAAGGTTCTGGTAACGGTCATTGGTAACCCAAGGTACACGATTGTTTTCATAGCCTCCTTCCTACTACTCTTTACAGCATTCTACTACCTGTATACCACGGGGCATGTGGGTTACATCCTCCTAAGAAACTACTACGTATACTACGACTTGGCTTCATCATTAGTCGTATCCCTATTGAACAGTATGGTTATGGTAATGGGTCTTTACGGTTTGAGACTTAGATTAAGTGGCTTAAGTATACCTTCCATAGCTTTAGGATTAGCGCCAACCGCATGCTGCGCCCCAACCGTGGCAGCATTAGTAACCTCAGTGGTGGCTTCAATGGCTGGTTCATCAACAGCATTACTAACCGTGGGTAAGCTTCAGGGTGTATTAGGCGTCTATAACCCAATCTTCGTGGCATTATCCATAGCAATAGCTGTTGTGGGGCTTAATAATGTGGCAAAGAACCTAGTGTGCTCATGCAGTAGGTGAGAGGAATGAGGACGCGTACTGTAATCCTAGTAATCGCATCTATAGTAGTCCTTTCAACAGTAGTATACTTATTCACTAGACCAACAAGGACTACAGGTGTTTCAGTGGGTTATTATGCACCAGACTCTAGCTTTGAGTTAATCAATGGCACAAGCGTTAAACTATATGACTTCCTAAACCATGGTCACTACGTTCTAGTTTACTTCGTATCCACCTGGTGCAGTGACTGCGCCATTGGGTTAATAATGCTTAGCCATAGGCTGGAGCCCATACTACAGTCACATAATGTGATTGTCCTAGTTCTTGAGAATTATAATGACTTAGGTTACCAGGGTGAACCCGTTAATGAGTTTGTTAGCTACTTTGCAGGTAATTCATCAAAGTACTTTACCGTGGGTATTGCAAGCCTTAAGATGACTGAGACCTATAATCCAGAGGGTTACCCAGAAATCTACTATTTAATAGCACCCAATGGTAAGATAATTTACGAGAACACGGACCTAGCCGGCACCTATAATTCCTTAATCAGCATCGTAAATGGGCTTGGGAACTCATAAGCCACGATTTAAATTAACACTCACCTTCTCCTCATTAATTACATCACACGCTAATATCGACCTACTATTCCTCATGGCATGCTCAATGGCTAGTTTCACAATACTAGCCACGGCATCATTTGCTATTGAGTAGTATGAGTACTTACCCCTCCTCTCCACCTTAACCACACCGCAATTCCTTAAGCAAGCCAAGTGATGGGAGATTAGGGATTGAGACCTCCCAAGAGCCTTAGTAATCTCCTGAACAGAGGATGAACCATGATTAAGGAGAAAAAGCACAATCTCAAGCCTACTCCTATCTGATAATGCGGTAAAGAACATCTCCAACGCCATCAACAACGGCTCCCTCCCACTCATTAAACCATGAGAACCTTAGCATTTAATAAATCTTTCGCACCGCCACACACAACACCCAACGAAGACCTACAGTAATCTAAAAGCAGTACAAAACATATTCCTCCTTCTAATCCCTTTAGAATCTCAATAAAATTAAATATATACTCTATATATTATCATCGGCACAGTTTCATTATCATTCTTCATTTCTTTCAATTAGCACAACCATTGGGGGGCTTCATTACACCATCAGCACAGGAATGTGAGAGCACAGAATAACAGAATGGTTGTGCCAATGATAAACAAAGCAAACCATGAAGAAAAACTTAAAAAACCTAAAAAAGCTGATAACACAGAAAATCCCAAAAGGGATTAGAAAGCCGCAGACGTTGCTCAGCTTGTTTAACAGTTTAGCGAAGCCGCGAAAATCCCAAAAGGGATTAGAAAGGATAAGGCCACGGTTTCAAGTACATTGAGGAATCGTTACAATGAAAATCCCAAAAGGGATTAGAAAGTGTATGATAATTCCACCTTAGTGCTAGTTCCCCATGAACCTAGAAAATCCCAAAAGGGATTAGAAAGGGCGTATAATTGAGTACCGTTACTGAACATGAACTTGAGGAAAATCCCCAAAAGGGATTAGAAAGTGTAGTAACGTGGAAATAAAGGTACACTTGTAGCAGGTAGAAAATCCCAAAAGGGATTAGAAAGTTGTGGTCGTAGAAGTCGAAACCTAACCCTATTAAGTCTCGAAAATCCCAAGAGGGATTAGAAAGTTTACAAAATCCTCAAATCCCTCAAATTTTTCCATAGGGAATCAAGGAAAATCCCAAGAGGGATTAGAAAGTAATTACAGCTGTGAACTCAGGAAACATAAAATATATATCACTGAAAATCCCAAGAGGGATTAGAAAGGCTTATGATGATTGCCGTTGATGGTAAGACATAATTAATCACTGAAAATCCCAAGAGGGATTAGAAAGTTATCACTACTCCAATGCAATGAACCCAGCAAGTCTTCATACTCATGAAAATCCCAAGAGGGATTAGAAAGATAACTTATGCTAGGTATTTCAATTACCCAATGGTCATGCCTATGTAAATCCCAAAAGGAATTAGAAGGGTATTAAATCGGCTAGGATGTTGGTTTATGATTGTAGTGTGTTTATTAGTTTCTGGATCCATTCTCTGGGTTTTATGATGCCTTCTTCGTTAGTTACTAGACCTCTTTCTATTAGGTCGTTTACGTCTATTCCCATTTGCTTTAAGATGTTTTGCAGTGTTCCGTTGCCTATTATTTTTAATGCCTCTATGTATTTTTCCTGTATTGTTAGTGGTAGTTTCGGTAATTCCACTATGCTTTTGAATGATTCATGCATGTAGATTATTTTCCAAGCACCGGTTAATTGGGCTACTAGGGCTATATACGCTGTTTCTGGTTTATAGCCTGCTGTGGCATTGACTACTACCTTGTACCCACTACGTGTTTTGTTTATTATTAGTCTGGCGAATTTATTCACTAGTTCTATTAATCCTTCGTTAAACCAGTTTATGTCTCTTCCAAGATCCTTTACGACTATTGGTTCATCAACCTTAGGTTTAATGTTGATTCCAGCCTTCTGCATGAATTCATTTCCGTAACGGTCTAGGTACTCCTTGATTACCTGTGCGCAGAATTTCCCCGTGCCTGTATCCGTGGGGTATAGGTAAATCTCCAACTCCTCAAACTGCCTGTATGGGAAATCCAGGAGAAACCTTATCAATGTATTTAACTCTGCACTAGTCCCCTCTGGGTTATTCCTCACGAACTCTATAGTCTTCTCGAAAAACGAATCACCCCTATGCCTCATGTGTTCAATCTTCTCCTGAAGCGGATCATCAGGGCCTAGTTTACTCAGTTTTCCCTCCTTTAACTTTGCCTGTATCTCTTCAGGAATCCCCGTGAGGTCTATGGTACTCACACCCCTTTCTATGTCATTTCTTATAGTAGCTTCCATGTTAGATAGTATGCTTGTACCTACGGTGCTTAGAACCGCTAACTTCACAGTGTTACTGTAGTATACTTTAATTTATTAGTTTTTCCTTTATGACTATAATGTTCTTTACCCTTATACTCAAGATATTGATTTAACGTAAAACTTAGTAATTTAACATTAATAAAGAAGACGCGTGCAATACCTTAGATGAGTAGTGGAGATTCCGAGGAAAGAGTCTTAGTACTGGCACCTTGGGGTTTACCCACTCTTTGGGATGAAGTTAATTACGTAATCCCCAGGGTTAGTGAGAGTGGTGGGAAATTATGCGTTAGGCCCATTAATATTGAGTGGAATGATGTGGATAAAGTTAAGAGTTATACTTCATTGGCTGGAGTCCTACGTTACATCACTAATGCTGGCCATAAAGGCTTTATTGACGTGATAATCATGGGCTTGGATACATTGGCATTCCCAGATACGCGTAGTCAAAGTGGAAACTGCAACGTAGTGGGGATTCTTAGTGATTTTACCAATACTCTACGTAATGGTAAAGTTAACTACCGTGATATTGAGAACACAGCTTATTCACTCCTTAAGAATTGTATTTCTCAATACCTTGGTGGTTTCAATAGTAAAGCTGATAAAATCAATATTGAGGTCGAGATACTGCCCGGTACAGGAACCTACAGAGCCGGTAACTTTAATGCAAGGTTTATGGGCGGCATCAACAATCTGAACTTCACCATGCTATATAAGCTATACAATAAGGTTAGATACAATAAGTACAGTGCCATTATTATCGACATAACACATGGTGTGAATTACTTACCCATGATAACGTACATGGCTGCTCAGTTAATAGCCAAGTACCTGAGTGCCAGGGATAATAAGGATATATGCTTAATAACCTTTAATGCAGACCCAATCTCAAGACAAAAAACAGAAGCCACACAGGAGCGAAGACTCAACATAATCGAGATGCAAAACATAAGTATTGAACCTCATGAATTCCTCAAAGAGTTAACTGGTAGGTTAAATAAGGAGAAGATCTTTAGAATTGTGAGAACTAATCATGATAAGGATAAGATAAACAAATTAAATAAGTTGAATAATAATTATGAAGATATACGACGCCGCTTAAATCCATCGAGGATTACCACATCTCTTGAGTATGGTTTTGCACTTTACCTAGTTACTTATCTACGCAAAAATAACCTAACACATGTGAAGGATCTGGAGGAGTTATCAAGGAATATTTCGAATTTATGCGATGAAATTTACAACTATATGAATGAGGCAGTTGATATTAGTATTAATAATAATGAGGTTCTCATTTCGAGGATTTACGATTTTGAGACTTCACCGCTGTTATTATCCATGGCTTTTGACGTGGTGAGAAACAGGGTCATTAACGTATTGAACCTTGATCAATTAATGGATAATGAGGGTGGTATAGATATTGAATATCTATTGAAGATACCGGTTAGCAGTGTAGCTGACACAATACTTAGTAATGAGGTTGATTCAATTAAGCGTGCAGCTGAGTTATTTAGGGATGTTGCTGTTAACTTACTGGGTATGAATAAAGGAATCCTGGGTGGTTATGTGAAATACGGAAATATCCATGATTTTGTGAATAAATCCATCATAGACATAGGGCGTAGGTCTAATGATATTCGTGAGGAGATTAAGAATTATTCATGCGATAACCAAGATTCACATGATGATTCCGAGTGTAGGTTCAACGATAGGAATTTTATTGCTCATGCTGGTCTTGAGAGAAATATCACATGTATTAAAATCAGTGGCGATAAAGTATTCATTAAGTATATTGATAAGTGCTTCGAAGATATTGATAAGCACATGGAGAATATTAGTAAGGGTAATGCCAAGTAGAGTTGGGTTAATATATATGTTTGTATTCTACACTTAATGCGTGAGATCTTTGAGTTAGCCTCTTCATTGAGTAGGTTAATGAGTATTGTTGGTGAATTAGCTAGCCCAGAGCCTATTGATTTAAGTGAAATAGGTGGTTTTGAGGTTGGTTGCGATACGGATTTTACAGTTGGTGAGTTGAAGCCTGTGAGTATTGATTACCCTTTAATGGGGCTTGATAGTCATTCAAGGATTATTAGGTTCTTAGGTGTTGATGTCCACTTGGTTACTGGTGCCTTGGTTGGTGGTGATAACGTGTTGATTCCTCAACCTAATGGTACTAATAATGTTAGATGGATCGGCCTTAAGCTTAGATTTAAGCCCCGTGACTATGAATTGCTTGATAAGCTTAGTGAAATGTTTTACATTAAGTCTTCGTTCCTTGACAATGAGTATTTCGTGGGTTCTTATAATGATGAGGCTGTTAGGGATGAGGTTAGGAATCATGTTGAGGTAACCCTCATGAGGGCTGTCAACAATAATGCATTCCTACTGGTGGATGGGCCTGTTTTCCCCACGCCTAGGGTTCTATCCATGGAGGGTAATAAGTATGCATCTGTTTTTAATGGTATTATTGAGTCTAGGGTTAAGGCTCTTAATGGGCTTAAGGCAGTGGGTGTTGTTAAGAGGATTGAGCATAGTCACTTCCTTGCAAGGTATCTTAGAGAGTGCGGTAGGGAGGGTGTACCCATGGTTGATGATTACACACTAGCCATTAAGAGAGCAACCTTGGCTTTACCTAACTCACGGTCTGTTTACCTAGGCCCCATTGTGGTTAAGGTTGGTAACTGGGTTAAGTACTGCTGGTACGTGGTTACTAGGACTGGTCGTAATGCCTCTGTTGTTCGTGTGGAGGGGTTGAGCGAAGAGGTTGCCAAGGAGGGTAGGGATTACGTGGGCATGCTAATGACGTTAAGCGGTACCGCGGTACCTATACATATTGCTGATAAACTGGCTAGGAGATTGAACGCCAGCGCAGTACTAATGCTCTACAACCTAAGCCCCGGCGGCATCATCACCTACGAGGGCCTTGAGGAGGTTGAGAGGGCTAGGGGTGACCTTGTTGAGTAACCTTGATTGTAATGAGTACCTTGGATTCATAACTAGGCAGATGCCCAGTTCCGTGAGTACTGATGAGGCATTGGCATACATGGTCAGTGGGTGTGATGTCGGTTTCCCAGTGGGTAGGTACGTGGTTATTGAGGATGATGGGGTTAAGTACCTGGCTAAGATTGTGCAGTCTAGGGTCGAGGATATATACTCCATAGCCAAGACACCGGTAATCTCCCTGGAACAGGAGTTAAGTATGGAAGTACGCTACATACCAAGGTTCATAGCCCTGGAGTTGATTAGAGAATGTAGGGGAGATGCCTGCAGCCCAGTAACCACTCCACCACAGATACATGCTAAGGTTAGGTGGGCGAGGGATGGTGAAGTATCGAAAATGCTCTCACTACCGAGCAATGGCGTGGAACTAGGGTACCTGGCACTACCCTCCGGTGAAGTGCTGAGGAGTGAATTCGTGAAAATACCCATAGACGCCCTTAAGCACCATGTACTTGTGGTCGGCACCACAGGTAGCGGTAAGACTCAGCTCCTTAAGAACATGGCCCTGGACCTAGTTAGGAATTACAGTGACTGCGTGGTGATTGCAATGGATGCCGTGGGTCATTACCACCACTTGGCGATGGATAATGTTGAAACCAGGGTTGTAATACCAATGACCAATTCATTGGTGGGTCGGTTATTGAGGAATATAAAGGTAAGTGAAGCCAAGGAATTAGCTAGGGAGTTTGCACGTAGGCTTGTAAGGTACTACCTAAATGAATTCTACATACGTAGTGGATTAAAAATAAGCGGTAAGGTGAACATAAAGGTTGCCTACAGTAGGGAACAAGAAGACGCCGGGAAGGATAAGGGTTACGTGGTGAAGGTGAGTAAAGTGATTGTTAAGGCTAAGATTAACATTAATAATAATGATAAGGAAATAAACGTGACGCTACTACCTTGGGCTCTAAAATCCATTGATGTAATGTACAGGATCAATGACATAACAGGCTTACTCACGGAGCAGGCTAAATTGTTCTACAGAAGGGTCATTAATGAAGTCACCGATGAATTACCTAGTAATGAAAAGCCCACGTTTAAGGAGATTTACGAGTATTTAATAAGCCCAAGCAACCAGAGTGAAAGGGGTAGGACACTGGTTAATTATGAGGCTATAGCCAATAAATTAGGCATTCACCCAAGTACCTTAGAGAACATAGTAAGGGCCATATTATCCCTAGTGGAGACAAGGCTCTTTGACGTGGAGCACAAGGCCGGTGACCACAAGCTGGTGGTTAAGGAACCTAATTACAGGGAATTATTTAAGCAGGGTTATGTGGTTGTGGATTTGAGGACCACATCAAGCCTCAACCAGAGGATTATAGTCTACAGGATCTTGAATAAATTATTCAGAGCCATGAAGCCGGGTGGTAAAAGGATTGCTGTGGTTCTTGTTGATGAGGCGCACTTATTCTTCCCACAGACCAGGGATGAGACGGAGAAGAGGATAATTGAGAATCAGTTAACCAGGATTGCCAGGCTCGGTAGAAGCCGCGGCATAGCCGTAGTATTCGCCACGCATATGCCGGATGACTTAAACGACGCAGTACTACAATTAACAAACACTAAGGTAATCCTCAGGAGTGACGAGAGGGTCCTTGAGAAACTCGGCATACCCACCAGTGAGAGGAGATTCCTCACAGTGACTGATGCAGGCATTGGTTACGTGAAGTCCTACGCAATGAAGTACCCAATCTACATTAAGTTCGAGCCGAAGGCCTTCCACCTCGGGTAAAATCCAGAAGCCACCTGGGAAACTCAAGACCGGAGGCACCACGCCTCAGGAGACCTAAGGATTCCAGCGACTCAAGCAAATCCCCGGGCAGGGACGCCAAGTCACCCTCAAGGACCTCACGCCTAAGGCTCAATGGTAACCTCGGTAAAATAACCAACTCACCGCTCTCACTTACATAAACCAATCTAGCACCCAGTATTGAAGCCACAAGCACAGAGGCCACAACCTCAATCTTCATACCACCACTAATACCTATGAAAACCTCGAAGCCACGCATCAAGTAATTACTCAACTCCCTACCAAGGGCATCCACAAGGTTTACAAAACCCCTCATCAAGTCACCACCACCGAAGAACCTAACCCTAACGTAACCCGCAACATTCACATGCCTAGAGAAGCATCTAGCAAGAGCCATAGTGCACAACTCAGCGGCATTAGTATCAGTGCTAAAGAATTCAAGCGTCAAGGGCTTAAACCCCTTCTCAAGCATGGACCAGATCAGTGAAGCCTCAGCACAACACCTAGGATTACCGCAGGCAAAGTCTGATAACCTGCTGACGAAATCATCATTAAACAACACGTAGGCAGAATCCTCAGAACCCTGAAGAACACGACCCACAACCCCAGAGTAATCCCCAAGAGCATCACTACTCAACGCATTCCTCAACAACGAAACCCCCACAGTAATACCAAGAAAATAACCCATAAACAAGACAAAACCCAGAGGCTTAAAAAATCAACACCCCCATCAATAAGTAATACAGAGCCTCCGTGGAATAAAGATACCGCACTTTGAGACTGAAACCGGAAAATCCTATGGGGTATAAAGCATTGCATTAATGTCTTTGCTGCTCCAATATTCCATAGCCAAGCGCCGTCTTAGCACCAATACCCCTACTAAACACTTTAGTTACTATACTCTGCAAATCATTAATCGTACAAACACCCTTGCAATCACTCGATAGGTAGATGTAATCCCCAGGCTCATTTCTGCATCTATACTTTAACCTCCTCCTCTCAGCCATTATAATAACCCTAAAACCCACGCCAGTGGACACTGTGAGGAACGGTACAGGTACAGGCTTCACCTGGGGCTCGGCAATGGTTCTCGCGGGTTCAGCGTAGTGTGGGTTTATAATATCAAGCGTCATTAATGATTTCCCAGAGGGGCAGTAAACTGGGTATGAGTCCAGGACAATTACGTGTGAGGCCTCGTCCATACTGCCGAAAGCCTGTGAGCATTGCGTCCCTTCAGCTGAGGCTCTCATGGCACCCTTTAGGGAGCTTGCGGGTATATAGGGCAAGTTCATTATTGGATCCCAGGAGATGCCTTGTTCGAGAATCTCGAAGTAAGGGTTCCTAAGCCCAATGGCTAACCTAGTTAGTGTTATGAATATGTTGTTGATTACTATTTCATAACCGAGATCCTTTAGTGCGTTTACCTGTTCGTCAAGGTACTTATTCGCTTTATCTAGTAAATCCTTGATGGTACTGCATTTATAGGCATCAGCGATACTCCTCATGGCATCCCTAGCAAATTCAGATATACCCACAACCTCCCGCTCACCTCCCCTCCCTGCCTTGCCCATTAAGTCCTTCGTGAAGTTCAGGAACTCACGCCTTACGTAACTAACCACGTTCGTGCCAGTATCCAGTGCAGTTTTCCCTCCAGTTACTGAGGCCATACGCGCTTCCACCTTATTCTCTGTCTACCCAGATATTCTAGGAATTCGTTTAATGCTACGTAACTCGCATTTATTATGTCACGCTCATTAATAGTAATTGGTTTTGAGCCAGCGCCGTGCCAGGTTAATCCGCTGGGCCAATCAGCCGATAAGAACAATGCCAGGTAAGCAACATCATTATTAATGCCATGGATCGAGAGGAGCATTGATGAAGCCCTCCTAACTATATTATTTGACATTAACCTATACCCGGTCCCCTTCTGCTCCCTGGGTAGGCCCAGTATCCAGGCCATAAACTCGTTTCTAAGTTCGTCCTTTGCTTTGGGGTTTCCCATGAGTATTTTAGCCCTTTCGGGTCTTAGGAAGAAGTTATGCAACTTAGGTAGTAAATCCCTGCCGTAAACCTCAAATAACTGAAACACAAACAACCTATCGACATATCTATTTTTCACTTTCACATCAACACATTTTGTTAATTCCACATTACTAACTACAGGCATTGGTGGTAACTCGCAGGATTCAAGACCACTCTTGCTCATCTCTTTAACTATGTCTTTTACAAGCTCTATTGTATAATTCAACTTCTTAGCAAATTCTTTATGGTTAAGGTTAAAGAGAAAACTATAGTCACCATCAACCTTATCTACATCAAGGCACCCAAGCCCCCTCCTACCACCCTTACCGAAGCATGAGAGGGTCAAGGCTATGGATAAAACACTAAGGGATGCCTTAATGGCATTATCATCATTTAATTTCACATTATTATGTTTATCAATGGTTACGTAGAATTCAGCGCTGGGTTCCACATATTGTAGCGTTCTACAGTCAAGGGTTAGTAAGCCAATCCTTTGGAGTACCTTACCACTTACGCGGTTGCTACATGCCTTATTGATCCTAATGTTTTGCCCATGCCTGATTATCAACTTAAGGTGAGAGGCCACGCTCTCCTCACCAGCATAACCAAGTCCCAACTTCTCGCCCACGATTTTCGAGACCTTCTTAGCCTCGTCTTTCTTCGGCACTTTAATAATGTCCTTATCCGGATGGCCATGGAGCTGACCTGCCTCGTATAGAGCACCACTCACAAACGTCCTGGCCCACCAACGCCAAACACCCTTAACCTCACTGGGCCTCAGGGGCCAATCATAATCGACACTATTGGGGTCCGCGGAGCCTGTGAATAATGGCGTCACCAACCTGAGGGTAAGCTCTGCATATGTCATTGAGTCACCTCAGATATCATGGCCTCGGCAAGTCTCTTCAACCAATCAGCGAATGTCAGAATCTTATTAGTAACTATGACTTCGGTGCCTAGTGTGTTCAATTTATTAAGTAAATCCATCAAGTCCTTAGCCCCATCAATTAAGCCTAATTCCCTCATGGCCCATAGAAGGCATGCCCCATAAACTTCATAGGCCTCATCACTTATTTTATTCTTAATATTGCTTAGGTACTTTCCTATGTCCTTCTCATTAAGCACATTATTTAATTTACCATAACCACTCCCGTTCTTGTCTGAGGACTTCGCGAGTATGAATGCAAGTTCATACGTTAAACCATTGTAGTAAATACCCTCAAGTTCCCTCCTACACCTAGTCCTAAACCCCTTAAGTATATCATTATTGTTTAGGTTCTTGACTGCGTTGATGCAAGTTATGGCTAAATCCAAAGCCTTGTCCCTAACCTGCTCACTCATGGCAACCACCAAACCTTGGCTAAGCCCTTACCTAAGGTCTCCTTACCACCAAGTATGAAGATCGTGGAGGGATCTTGCGTCTCACCCCTTAAGTACCTGCATACCTCCTCTGCGTTATTCTTCATGTTAGTGAACTTCTGTAGGACATCACTTGAATCACCCACCTTTTCCTTGAAGGATTTCTCATTAATTCTAGGTTTACTGCACACCACGCCAGACACGAAAACAGTGAACTGGGGTAGGTACTCCTCCTCCCAGAGCCCGCCTTCAGTTACGGTCTTTTTGGAGTAATCAAGCCTTACCCTTGTTTGTATAATGATGCTTCTCTTAATCAACTCCATCATATCATCATCACTAACTAACACCAAGCCTCTCTCCTTAACCCTCTCAGCAATGACGTTAGGTAGCGCTTTATTAACAACTTCATTTAATTTCTCATTTAATTTGACATTTACATTGGCATTGAACTCGATTTCATTGAGTACGGCTTTCCCACCACTAATGACAAGGTCCCCCTTACTAACCACTGCAGTGCCCTGGTCAATGTTTTCCGTGAGTTTGATTAATTGGTCCAGGGCATTTTGGTACTTGCTTAAGTTGTTGTTAAGTGTCTCGAGGGCATCCACGTAAGTCCTATAGTAATTAAGCAAATGCCTCGAGGTTGCGTAGGCCCAAACACCCCTTAGCGACCTAATGGGCATTAGCAGGAGCTTGGCATCTAGGAAATTAACCACAGAGGAATACTCACTCACCTCGTCAGTGCCAGGCTCGGGCCCGAAAACCGCATTAATAAGCACTTTATGGCGCTGGTCATTGCTTGAGCGGTTTAGTGTGAGGGAGCTCCTAATGGCACCCTTAAGGCTGCTGGACCATATAACGGGAATCCCAAATTCATCCTTCTGAACCTCTAAATCCACGATCTTACCACCGCTACCAGTGCCTGGGTGCATGGGCGTTAGTGCCTCAATAAACGTTAACATAGAGTACTTGAGCGGGGCATTATTTTGTACACCAGTGGTGCTCACGTTTAGCTACTCTATTGAATATTTTTAAATTTTAAGTGACTATAATTAGTAAAGCTTAAAATAACACCTGTTGCTAAGCTATAGTGAGCAGTATTAATTCGTTTTTTGAGAAGAAGCTGTTGGCTTTAATGCATGATCCACCCAATAAAATGTGGATGATAATTAACGGAAAAGACCATGAGAAAGAAGCTGGGAGAATATATAATGATATTTTCAAGGAGACGGGAATAAGAGAGTTTACAGGGGGTGTTCCACCATATAAGGATTATAACAACCCCACCACCAGGATTATTAAGGAAGCCGATTTGTTGGCTTCATCCTTCGATAGGTGGGTATTCCTAAAACCCAGTGGCGCCAATTACGTAGTTAAGAACATCAGGTACTTAAACATATTTAAGCCAGCCACGCACCTCAAATATGAAATAAAGAACCAGGATATTAACATTGATAATTACGTAAAGAACATAAACGACATCCTTAAGAAATTAAACAGCAACATAAAGGATAACCCAAGGGCAGTCTACAACCTACTTTACGCATTATACGAGAGTGAGTGGGTAAAGCTAGGCCTACCACCAAGCCTAGCAGACACAAGGGCACCGACACACGATGTCTTCGACCACGACTACGCAACCGTTATGATAATGAACTGGTTGCTTAATGGTAAGTTCAGCGGCTACTACGTGGTTGGTGACATACCGGGTGTTCAGCAGTTCATAATGGCGAGCAGGAAGGCGGGGGACCTATGGGCTAGTAGCTGGGTAATATCCATGACCATATGGCTCACCCTATGGCCATTGATATGGCACTACGGGCCGGACATACTGATTAGACCCACGGCGAGGCTAAACCCGCTGTATTACACATTCTTAGCGGCATCTTTAGACCTAGTAGCAGACGGTAAGGATCCTGAGGAGTCAGATAACCTATGTCTAATACTTAGGAAAGCAATTGAGTATGATATTAAACACACTAATTTAGTAAATTTAGTAATAGAACTAATAAAACCGCTATTAAAACCATTACTTCAACAAATCCAACAAGATCAACAAGAGAAATTGATAAGGAGAGTATTGAGCATCGCGTTTATAGGCGAAGCATTCCAATTAGCGCTGCCACCAATCAACCCTGAGGGAAATGAGCTAAAGAGGCTGAAGAAGGACGATATACTCAGCAAGATCAGGGACAACTTCGAAAAAGCCACCAAATGCCTAATTAATATATCCAGAGACGAAGTAAACAAGGAAGAGAATGACTATGTGAAGAGGATACTCCGGAGGGCCTTAGACAAAGGATTGATCGAGCTAAGGCTACCACTAAGGGTGGCAGTGCTAGACGTAGGCAACTTATACAGTAAGTACAGGAGCGAGAAAGGATGCCCATTGAGCGACGATGTGTTGAGGGAAATAGGCATGGACAGGGAGGCGTGCCTAGACGCGCTCTTCTTCGACTACCTAATGACCAGCAAGGACGTAATAAAGGCAATACGTGAAGAGGAAATGACGAGAATACCAACCAAGGGCGCATGGTTCGATGAACAGGGAAACCTGCTTTTCACGAAGCTTTATGACGGTGACTGGACAATAAGCACGCTAAGCCCAGATACGCCGGCAGTGATGAGGTTCGGTAAACGCTTTGAAAATAATAGGTTATGCTATGACGAAAAGACAACTAAGTGGTTAAATGAATTGCTGAACATAAACAACCCTATATGCACAAATACTGATAATAATAACGAACGTAGATTAATAAGCACGTTCAAACCAGGAGAGGCGCTGAGCCCAGTGGATCTAGCCAAGAGATTAATATATATTGGGTTAAGCGGGAAGTTAGAACTGGGCTTCGAGAGTACCGATGACGTAGCCGTGAAATACTTACATAGCCTACTCGAGTATAACAATATTGCAAATAAAGTATACCGTCGTGGTGATAAATATTGCGAGAGCTTATTGAGAGACTATATAATGAGGCCTAATCCACCCAGGGACATGGACCTAATATGCAAAGACCAAGTATGCGGAAACCCAGAACAAATAAGGAGACTGGCCAGAGACTGCGTTGAGGAATTCGGCAAAAAGGAGGAGGACAAGGGGGTCGCTGAGGAAATAATAGGTAAGTTAACCAAGGACGGGGTATTACAGGACATACACAACCTAGTGGGTAATGGGGCCGACATGGCGGTAAACGCAGTGAAGGAGCTCCTCAACTTCCACTTCATGTACGCGATAATAAGGGGTGACGGGGACTCACTGGGCAGGATTCATCGCGGTGAACTACCCAATTACTACGAATCACTACGTGAATTCTATGAGGACTTAAAAGAGAAGGCTAATGAATTGGTAATTGGTAATAAGGATGAATTCCTGAAGGACTTGGAAAACCAGGAAAAGTTACTAAGTGAGTTAGAGGAAAGATTAGAGGAAAAAGAGGAAAAGCTAGAGGGAAAAACAAAGATAAGGGTACCGGTGACTCCTGCATATAAGTTTGCAATAACGAGGGCGCTCATGGTAACGGCAATGAGGGTGCTCGCAAGGACCATGGACATATCCATGCCCGTGTACCTGGGCGGGGACGACCTATTGATTTTGTCGCCCGTGGAGGCAGCTCTGAAGATTGTTGAGGACTCCAGGAAGATATACTGGGCAGTGGATGAGAACACACCCTTCTTCCACAAGGTCAATAAGGACTACGTAATACCAGCCCTAGCAGCCTATGGGCAAAGCTACTCAATAAGGTACGCACACCTCCTCGACATATTCTCAGAGGAGTACCTAAGGGCAGGGGAACTCCTTGAGGAGGTGGCTAAGGAGGCGAGGTGGGGCGGTGATTACGAGAAGGACTCACTGGTCATAAGCCACTCGAGAACGGGCACCGAGGTCGTACTACCAATAAGGCCAGAAAATAATGGGGACAACTGGGTGATCGACTCCATAGATCGCCTAAGGACCCTATGGACAGCGCTGTTGGCAGGGCTGGTGAGTAGCAACACGCCTGAGGACTTGGACAAATACAGCGAATTATTCATGAGGGATCAACCCGACATGGGGATAATCAAGGACGTCTTAAAAACAATACTCAAAAGAAACATAAAGGTGACCGGCGAGGAGGGTAAGCAAAACGTGGCGAGTAAACTCCTGGGTGAGGATGTGTACGATGGTTACTACCACACCGTGTGGTACAACTTAATTAACTCAATAAGAATACTGAGGCGATTACCATGAGCCAGGCCCGTGAATTCCTTGAATTAAGGATAAAGCCCATAGAGCCACTACACCTCACGGCAGGCCCCATAAGGGGCATAGACCTAATAAGCGCAACCAGGGCATCATACGCACCACTACCCACAACGGTAATAGGGTTACTCGCAAACATATACTATGAAACAAATAATAAAACCCAAACCGGTAAAATCCAGGACCTAGACTGTGGGGTGGAGGATTTGCTTAAGGTTAAGGATGAGGCTGGTATAGAGGACGTATGGGGACCATTAATTGTAATAAACGGGAGGGAACACTTCCTGGTGGAAAACACGCTACTACCCGTAGAGACTCTGAAGGACTATGTAGAACTCGTGAAAATGGATAAGGAATGCCAGGGGGAGTGTTACCAAGACCTAACTAAGGAATACTACCAATTCAGGGAAATAAGCAAAGTAGGCATAGCGATTAATATGGAGACTAGAACGGTAAGGCAGGGATTCATGTACGTACAGAAGTATACATGGCCGTATAGAGTAATTAAGGATGATGAATCGGAACCAGTACCACCGGGATGGTACTATAAGTACATAATAATCATGAACCCGCAGAAGGCGGGGTGGATACGAGGTAAAATCACGTGGAACATAGGTGGTGAAGGTAGGCAAGCATTAATAGAGATGGGGAGAACAAACCAAAAACCACCACAACCCACGAAAGAAGCAATACTACTCACACCACTAATATTCACAGGGGAGAAACCATACGTGGAGGTAGACAAAATAGACCCAAACATAGGGAAAATACATGGAATATTAACAAGCAAGGGGCCAAAGATAAAAATCACAACAACATCACTAGGCTACCGTGGTAAAACTAATCAATCAGAAAACTGTAGAAGACCCATATACCCGGCACTACCGCCAGGGACGCTTGTAGAATTGAAGCAGCAGGTAAGTAAATTAGGGTTATATACGCAATTAGGGTATGGGGCAACATACCCACTCCCCCTCTAAAATACATGGGTACGTACAGTGCATAATTTATGTTACTGAAGGGTGTATTGTTTGGTTAATATTTTTCCTAAGTCGGTGGGTTTGTATATGTATGCCTTCCCCACTTTCTCATACGTTATTACCCCCTTCCTCCTTAATTTCGTTAGTTTCCTCTCAATTGATGCCTTTGATGGCCTTCTACTCCTTTCGAATTGACCATTAATTGCCTGTATTATCTCCTTTGCCTTAATCCCATCCTCCTTAGAGGTAATGATTCTCAGTATTTCATACTCCAGCTTATCCATGCTGGTTAATGCTGGTATAATCGGCCAGTGTATTATCCTCTCCCTAATTCCTGGAAAGATCCTCTTTATACTGGGACTCTCCTCCTCAAGCATTACGAAGACATCCTCAACATTAACACGAGTATACCCACCTATGGTTTTTAACGCCATGGCCAGGAACATGAGAACCACGGATAACCACCTTAAACCACCGGCAATGGCTATGGTTACTGAGGTTGGTGCCAAGGATTCCACAAGAGTCCTGAGTAATGCCACGTTATCAGCAAGGTGCCTACTCGGCGATAACCACACATCCTTAATATCCACTTCAGGTATATTATCGAGTATTATTTTTCTAATCTGATTCATCGCATCCTCCGGCTGCATCCTACCTCCACGGGGCCTTAGGTCTTCAATCCTCCTGGGCTCACTATTAACCAGTATAATGACGTCACCCGGCCCAACACCTATACTCATTATCGCTACAATAGCGTTATACGGATACATGCCCACACTCACCACTATTGTCCTCTTTAATTTCAACTCCTCAATTGATTGAGGTGAATTCACCATAGATCGAGATATATTTAAAGAAAAAGTTTATAAATCTTATCAGGAGTCTTTTTGTGGAGGTGTATGTCGCAGTCTAGTCAAGATGAGTCGCAAAAGGTAAAGACATATACCTTTGAAAATATGATTGATCTCTTAGCAACCTACGTCAGTAATAGTGAGTATGGTGTGCTCGACGCTATGGTGAATGCTCATGATATCGAAGGATCACTTAAGGCGCTCTATAACGCTGTTAGGTACGCAGTTACTAAGGGCTACATTACCAAGCCAAATGAATTATACGGTGAGGTAAATGCATTCACCGAGGCAGTCAGGAGGTATGGCAAGAGAATTATTTACGAGATCGCCATAAAGGCGCTCGTAAAGGGCTACATGAGGGCCTATGAAACAACGAAGGCTGCTAGTGAAGAGCAGGAGTCTGTAAGACAGGGGTGAGAGCATGGTCTTCGTGAGCATGGGCTTTAGGTTTAGGGTTCAGGCAGAAGCCATGAACATGGTCGAGTCATGGGGCAATTACACCAGACACAGAATAATACCTGTAATTAAGAGAGTGAGGACAAAAAACGGAGTAATTAAGTATAAAGTTCAGTACGCACCAGCAGTATCAGGGCAAAGTATTAATTACGCATTCATGAAGGTACTCACTAACCTTGCAATTGAAAGGAACTTGCCGGTATGCGATGAGTGCAAAAGATATGAATTAATAGGCGGCTTTCCGAAGAGACCAGAAATAGAGGACAATGAAGAGAAGAAGCTAATTAACGAATCCTTTGGCTACCTTAAAGTTGAGGGGAAGAGAGTATTGGAATGCGTTGTTGAGGATATAACAGGCTTTATGGCAGTTACAGAGACAGAGAGGGGTGGAAAAAGGAGAACTAAAAAGGAGAAAAACCCCGAAAAAGAGACCGATAGAACTGAGAAGGGCGCAGGCGTTAAAAGGACCGCCAAGGTTTGGTTCAGTTACTTACTACCAGACCCCAACAGCGACTTCTCAGTGGGACCTCAGTTCCACGTTAGGTTTAATAGGGAGAATCCTGACGAGCAGGCAGTAATCCAGGTTGAGTCAGGGAGTGCTATTTACACCCTCTACACCTTCATTGACGTTGACGGAATAGGCGCATACTATGAGAGGGCGAACGATAGGTATGTACTTAAGT
This sequence comes from Caldivirga maquilingensis IC-167, assembly GCF_000018305.1. Classification (NCBI taxonomy): domain Archaea; kingdom Thermoproteati; phylum Thermoproteota; class Thermoprotei; order Thermoproteales; family Thermoproteaceae; genus Caldivirga; species Caldivirga maquilingensis. The sequence continues at coordinate 1,605,516 of NC_009954.1, forward strand.
ATGTTAATAACCGCAGGGAGAGGATTAAATTAGTCTTTGACGCATTAATGCTAACCCTGAGCGGACTTCTTGGCGCGAAGCAGTCAAGGTACCTATCGATTAGGGAATCCCTTAGTGGTATTGCCGTGGTATCTAAGGTTCCATTTATGGTCTCTCCAGTTGTTTTCGGCTACGACTACGTGCAAGATACTGTAGATAGAGCAAAAATAATTAGTAAGGTAATAGTTGAAACAAGCACTGGCACTGGTTCCCAACAAGATGCCAGCTCCGAATCCACCACATCTGTGATTAAAATCTTTTACTATGATAGAGAAGGAATCCACCCAAAGGAAAGCAAGCCAGAAAAGAAAGAAAGTGAGACCTACAAGGAACCCATAGAAATAAATGAGGTATCTGGACCCGAGGACATGATCAATAAGGTTAAAGAGACAGTCCTAAATATGCTTAAATAACAAATAAAGTAGGTAATGGCTATGTACGTACTTCTCGTTAAAATCAAGTTTTTGAGCGGTTTCATGTTATTACCACCCCATGTTATTCAATCAAGCGGTTACCCAGCACCTTCACCTACTACCTTAGTTGGTGCGTTGGCCTTTCCCTACATTAAGTTAATGGAATACCCCGAACTTGAGAGTAATTACTCGACAGCTAAGTACCTACTTGACCAGGTAGTATACGCGAGTTTCTGGGCTCCTCCTTACATCACGCACCTGGATACTGTGAGGGGATTCACATTAACCTGGCAAAGACACGAGAGACTAAGGAACCTAAGTAAAATAATAGTTTGCATAGAGAAGAACATAGATTGCAAAAAAGCTGAGGAAGCAAAGGACTCGGCTTACGGTCCTCTTTCAATGCCAATTACTGTTTACGAGGGGCCTGCTTACATAGCGTACGTGGTTAAGGATAAAGATCTAGTTAGGTATGCGTACGGCATTGTCAGGATCGGCATGAAGGAGTCCCTAGTAGCCGCTGAAAAGATGTGGTTATTCGACTTGAGAAGTATAGTCGTTAGCAATATTGAGAGTGTGGAGACGCGATTTTATGTCCCAGCTAGGCTCGTGAATTCATGCAATAGGTGCGATACTTATAAAATGCCCACCCTTAATCCGCAGAACTACAGCTCTCTCGCCATTCAAGACTACGTTAGTGAAGAAGATGGAAGTAAGGTTTACGAGGTTTTCTACGTCCCGCGTAACATTGACAACATGCAAGTAAAACCTAAAGAGGGTGAGACCCTAACCCTTAGGTTACAAGCCGATAATGAGGAGCTAATGCTTATAGTGCCTAAGCAAGGGGTGATGGAATGAGTAATAACACAGCTAGTAATACGCAAGAAAGCGCAAGGAACGCCATTGAGATAAATCTATGTAATTCGTGGGAGTTCAGGCACATGAGAATCACTTGGTATGCGAGGTTTATGCTGATGTACGTAAAGGGTGATTTGGATATCTTTGACAAAGACGTAGTAAGTTCCGAGGACAGCATTCATAATACCTTAGAACAATACAACAACTTTGCTAAGAGCAATGAGTTATGCAGAGAATTAATAGTCAATGATAACGAAGATAATGAGTACATTAATCTACAGGACTTTAAGCAAACAAGAGGTAAAAAACGTGAAGAAATTGAAAGGCACGGTATCAGAATTAACCGGACTGCATCAGATGAATTCAACATTAATCTAAAGGAGTACGTGAGGGGGTTCCTAAGATCCATCGCTAGAAAGAGCGATGCATTTAGAGTAAGTTACGCATTACTTAAGGTGGCATTATGTGGTGAGCGATTAAGCCGTATTGGTGCGAACAAGCACGTAATACTGGATCTGCGTGTTGACGTGCCAGAACTTTATAGTGAGGTTTTTAATGATATACATAGATACTTCAGGAAATTTAATGGGTGGAGGGGCGAGGGAGCAAAGGGAGGGAGCAAGCCGACGCCTGTGGAGTACTCATTACTCATTTACGCCGCTTCCGTGATAGCCAGTAAGATTAGGAGTAGTGAGCCGGCGATACTTTATTACATAACTGAGAATGGGGTTGCCTCGTATGAATTAAACAACTTAATAAGCGACTTAAAGCGGTTGAGGATTTATACTTATTATAAAATGTTGATAGATAAGTATAACCCTGACGAACAAGGTTCTGATGTGTTACTGGGGTTCATAAATAGCTTGACTTATGCAATCATGGTTTACAACAGGATTAGGGATTTAGGGCCACTTTATGAGACGTTGAGGATGCTTAGCAGTGAGGAGTTAGTTAATGAGCTTGAGAAAAGAGAGATCTCAGTGCTTGAGTTTCTGCGTAATCTGTCGAAGGCGGCTTTTTATGCCTAATTTAAAACCGAGACCTGGTATAGATAAATTATTGGAGGTACTTGATAGCAAGTTAAAAGGCCACGAAAAACCCTTTATTATTGCCGAGTTACCTACCGGTTACGGTAAAACCACAGCATCTCCTTATATTTATAAGTTAGTCAATGAGTACGGCATCTCGGACCGCGTAATTCACGTACTCCCCCTTAGGGCTATAATTAGAAAGCTCATTCAGGACATTACTGATGAAGGAACATGGATCGGCAGTTTATTTAGGGAAATTAGGCTAGGCATTAATGATATTGCCTATCAAATGGGCGAATTTGTCGTAAACGTTAGAAAGGAGCCGTTTTTCGACGCAAAGTACACCTTAACGACTCTGGATTCCTTCGTCCATAATCTCTTTAAGATACCCATTACAGAGCTCTACAGAGACAAAAAGCATTACTTTATTCCGCTGGGCAGGATATTTACATCAACCGTACTTCTCGACGAAGCACACATAGCATTAGCCGCCGAATCCGAGAAAACAATCTCTACGGTAATTGCATCAATCAACGCACTACTTAGCTCGCACGTGCCTATAGTAATGATGACGGCCACATTACCGAGCAAGTACGAGAAATTAATAATTGAAAAAGTTAATAATATTAAGAAAGCCAGACCCATAGTAATAAGGCTTGGGAAGAAGGAAGAGGTTAAAAGTAACGAAATCACAATAATCACAGTCCACGACCCAGATTTCGAAAACACGTATTCCAATGTTAAGTATGTGCACGAAAAGGTCTCTAAACTCAGGATCATTGATAAGGCAATGGATGAGGTAAATAATGGGAGGAGGGTCCTTATAGTTTTAAACAACATACGTAAGGTCATAAACATTTATAGAGAAATCAGTGATAGAATTAATGACAGCGACATTGCGTTGGTACATTCTAAATTAATAGGACGAGATAGAGAAATGTATGAGAGCAGAATCAATAAGGTGAAGGTCCTCATTGGTACTAGTGCCATAGAGGCAGGCGTTGATGTATCATTCGATACATTAATAACTACTATCGACAACCCAATGTCCTTTATTCAGAGGATAGGTAGGATTTGCAGGAAGGGTCCGGACGACTGCGCCGATGGGGAGGGAAGAATATACTTGATTAATGATGATTCAGATAACCTAGAGGGGGCAATTAACTATGTTCTCACTAAGAAAATAAATTGGCGACTGCCCTATAACGTGAGTAATGACTTCATGGGCTACATGGAGTTCCTGGAAACCTTTACGGAAAAGATGGGTGCAATAACTTATGACGAAAGGCACCTAAGTATTCTCAATAGGGTGTTCATGAACATTTACATCTCAAGCAAAACATTGAATGAGCTACTTAAGTTAACTAGGGGGTCTTTGCTCAGGGAGCCCCTGATAAATGTATTCATTGGTGACCTCAATAAGCCATGTAGCGATGTGGGGATCAATGAATTTTTAGAGCGGTCATTTACTATAGACTTAAGTGAGGTGGTGTTAAATAAAAGTGGATTCTGCGCAAAAATGAAAGAGTGCATGGTGGGGATTGGGATACTTGAGAATGATGTATTAAGCTGCAGTTACCTTACTAACGACTCTGAAGACTTTAAAAAGAGTCTCTGTACTGACAACGTTTATAACATGTTCTTCAAACTAGTTGAGAAATATAAGGCACCATTAGTTATAATTATTAAAGATGAGTGTTACGAGGAAGGCATAGGCTTCAAACTCCACGGTGGTTAAATGCCTTGCTGGGCCTACTACCCTAAGCAAGACATGGGGGACCGCGAGAAGCCTGAGGAATACTACTTACACATTAATGACATAATTGACTATATGAGTAAGTCACCCTTGTTAAGCGCTATCGTGAAGAAAATAAAGTACATAACCAATATAGAGGAGGAATTCATTGTAGACTTTATACTATTAAGCGGATTGTTCCACGACATTGGGAAAACGATTATTCATTACCAGAAAAACCCCGTGAACTTCAGTGGCCATGAAGTCGCAAGCATGGTGTTTGTGTACCATGCACTCATAAAGATAGGCTTACTTAAGAGCAACGACATTATCAAGAAGTTAATGGAAAGTAGCAACACCGGTAAGAAGGAGTTATACGCAGCACTCACCCTGGTACCAATATTCCTACACCACTATGCATTCGGGAACTTTAACGAAAGAATCAAAAAGGGTCTAGAGCTAGTAAACAATAAGGACGACTTTAGAATCTACGATGATTGCAAAGACGAAATCGAGAAAACCCTTAAGTACATAAATGAAATTATAAAAAGTGAAGAAGCAATCAAGGTAATCAAGGCAGCTAAGGAATTAATAACAACAAATGACCTCCACATAGTAATTCACAAACTAGATGACCAGGTCGAAAAAGACCTACCCTACTTAAGTTCAGACAGCATCAACCTCCGCATTGCATCAACCGTACTTTCATTACTCAATGAAGCAGACGGCAGGGTATCCATAAAAAACCGCCGCAGAAACCCTAAATGAATTCAGAACTCTAATCTCATGATTACGTATATCACACTTGATATATAAATCCTTTTAAGTGCGGTTCTTAATCCTGGCCTCCCTGTAACTTAATACCTTATGCTCTTGCATACCCTAGCCCTATGGATCTATTTTGTCTACTCCAGTATTGTTATGGTCTTTATTACTTCCTTCATTATTGTTACTGGGGATGGTCTTGTGAATGTTATATAGATGGTTCTTGATGTGAACACCTTCATGGTCCTCTTCACGTTTTCCATGATTCCTAGGTTTATGGCTATTATCCTGTGCCTCCTTATGCCTATTAGCTCTGTGTTTATTGCGATTCTTTGGCTATCTCCTTAGATTTATGTTCTTCACGATGCCTATGTATTCATTGCCCTTTTCCTTACTATTATTTCTTTAATTTGGTTAATATTTCGCTTATTGTGTTCATAGCATTAATTACGAACATACTGAGACTTAGGTAGAGTATGTACCTTGATCTGAATTTGAATGCTGCGGGTCTGTAGTCCATGATCCAGGTTATCAATGCACCATATGTCCCGGCCTCGTCCTCTACTATGTTCATTAATGCTATCCTAGCTCTGGCATTATTGATTATCAACTCGTGGTTTTTAGTAAACCGCTTCATAAGCGCATCCCTAGCCTTCTCACTTATCGTGGTTACACTGAATGTATATACTTGCCTTGGATTAAGCTTATTATTTAGTCAGTTCTTCTTCCCTATCCATTATTGGCGTTATGTATAGGTGCTTCCTAGCCCTATGGTCTATGTTTATCCCATTTCCGCTCAGTGCCCTTGTTATTAATGCATTTAGGAATAACCCATGCCACTTAGCAAACAACACAGGAGACTCTGGGATGAATCCCACAGTCACCTTGTAAAGCTTAACCACATACATTAATCAAACCCCTAATAATAAGCGTTCTCAATCATGGATAAGCTAAGCCTTAATAGAAACAGGCATTGCAATCGAATATATTCACAGTGGTTGTGTTGGTTTGTGGTTTTATTCTTGTTTGTGATTCCTGTCTTCTTTCATTGAGTCAAATATATACTCTATATATTATCATCGGCACAGTTTCATTATCATTCTTCATTTCTTTCAATTAGCACAACCATTAGGGGGCTTCATTACATCATCAGCACAGGAATGTGAGAGCACAGAATAGCAGAATGGTTGTGCTAATGATAAACAAAACAGGCAGTAGAGTAAAACTTAAAAACCCTAAAAAAGCTGATAACTCAGAAAATCCCAAAAGGGATTAGAAAGTATTGCATAATCAAGCAATTTAGCATAACCCCATCCGCTTACGAAAATCCCAAAAGGGATTAGAAAGATATTGGTATCATTGAGTTCACCAATACGTTTTATAACAAGTGACCTGAAAATCCCAAAAGGGATTAGAAAGGTCAGGTGGGTTGATAACCAATTCAAGCCCATAGATATACTTGAGAAAATCCCAAAAGGGATTAGAAAGTGTTTCCGAAGGCGTTGCTCCACGTTAGGTACCCGTTGATAATCGTAAATCCCAAAAGGGATTAGAAAGCATGTAGGGGATAGATCCCTATGCACCCCGATTATATCAAGTAAATCCCAAAAGGGATTAGAAAGTGCATTATGAGGGCGTCCGCTATTAAACCGTGGCCTGGGGTTAGAAAATCCCAAAAGGGATTAGAAAGGCATGGGGTGTAGCTGATATATCAGAGAATCTCAAAAGGATTAGGTGGTTAGTTTACTTCTTATTAGGGTGCTTGAGAGTTTTACTCCGTAGCCGTCCTTAATTATTGGTATTGATATGATTACTAGTGGGTTTAAGCCGTTCTTGATCCTAATGTTATTTATCTCGAATGCCCTGGGTAGTGTTTCTAGGCTGACAACTATACCGTCTATGCTGTTGTCTGATACTGCAGGGCCGTATGGGTCGCTTATCTTTGATATGATTACCTTATCCTTATCAGTCTGTAGTTCTCTTGTTAACATTGTTAATAGTGCTTTAACCCTTTCTTCAAATGGCTTAACCTTATAGGACTTATACGATTGGGCGAATTCATCGCTGGTGACGCCGATGAGTATTCTTTCACCGTACTTAACAGCTGTGTAGAGTATCATAATGTGTCCACTGTGTATTGTGTCGAATGTACCACCCAGTGCGATCTTATGGAGCCTTAACATAATTCTCTAAATTCAATACGCCGCCTCGGTAATATTAACTTTATGCGTATTCATCATTAACCCGTTTATTAGGTGATGTGCTTTAGCTGGAACAAAACTTATTAAAAACCTAAACTAGGGCAGCATTATGGCGAGTAGGTGTATGAAGTTCGTTCAAGACGAGTTAAGCTCAGTGGTGGGAAGCACGGTGCTGGTTAAGTTAAGGGATGGTACAACCATAAGGGGTACCTTGAAGAACTATGACCAGCACATGAATCTACTGCTGGATGACACAGAGGAGATAATAGACCCTAAGACATCCATTAAGAGGGGTATGGTTGTGATAAGAGGGGACACTGTTCTCTTCGTATCGCCAATAACAACATAGTGCTTGAAATGCATGCAGGAAGTTGCAGGTATTATTCATTATTCGGAGGAGCATCTATTCATGGGTACATTACGGGTTACTGGATGTTGATTAAGTGATTAAAGCGGAGATAATGAATGCGCCCCATCTGTGCCCTATTCTCAGGGGGTAAGGATTCAACCTACGCCATTCATTGGGCTATTATGCATGGATTCGACGTTAAGTGCCTGGTTACCTTAATGCCCAGTAGGGAGGATTCCTGGATGTTCCATAAGCCAGCTATTGAGTATACTAGGCTTCAGGCAGAGTCCATGGGGATTAGGCAGATAATTGAAGCCACCAGTGGGGTTAGGGGTGAGGAATTAGTTGACTTAAGGAGGGCTTTAAAGAGGGCTATGGATGAATGCGGAGTCACCGGTGTAGTTACTGGTGCATTACTCTCAGATTACCAGAGGATGAACATTAACATGATTTCCGAGGAATTGAAGATAAAGGCGTACTCCCCACTTTGGAGGAAGAACCAGGCTAAATACCTCATGGAGCTTCATGATGCTGGTCTAAGATTCATAGTAACCTCAATAGATGCATACGGCCTCAACCCGCGATTACTGGGTAAGGTTTTAGATAAAACGGACATAGAGTACATTATTGAATCAGCGCAGAGATACGGCTTCAACCCAGCCTTTGAGGGGGGTGAGGCGGAGACCTTCGTTGTTGATGCCCCATTATTCAGGAGAAGCATTAAGGTAAGGGGTTATGTTAAGAGGGTTGGGGAGTATTCGTGGAGATTCATAATAACTGATGCATTACTTGAAGGTAAACTACCTCACCTTGGAGGGTGAGGCTTCCTGCTTCATTACCCCACCTTAAAAAGACTGGGCTTGCGTTATTTTTATAAGTCACAGCACCTTTAGGTTAACCCAGTCCCCCGTGATTTAATTTAAGGTGATTTAAGTGAAGAACATGACACTGTGTAGAGTAATGCATATGCATTACTGCAATTGCTTACGCATTCCCCCTAGGTACCTTGGCTCTAGGCATGACTCCCCAGGGTTGCTTTCTTATCCTAGTGTTGAATTATCCTCCTCATATAGTGAATTCTAGTGTTGTGAATGATTTAGAAGTAGGGAATGGGGTTAGGTAGGTTAAAGTTTTTAAGGTAAGCATCATTGGCTGATTGAAATGCAGGAATACACTTACCCGGATTCAATAGTGATAACGGCTGGTCACGTTGACCATGGCAAGACAACGGTAGTTCAAGCACTCAGTAGTGAGTGGGTTGCTAGGCATAGTGAGGAGATTAAGAGGGCTATGACGATTAAACTGGGTTACACTAACGTTGACTTATATGAGTGCGGTGGGGAGTATCCAATAGTCCCCATTGGGTTAATTAAGGATGGTAAATGCCCAGACGGCTCTGAGGCTAGGTTCGTTAGGAGAATATCAATACTTGACGCCCCCGGTCATGAGGTCTTGCTCTCAACAATGATTAGTGGGATTTCATTCGTTGATGGTGCGTTAATGGTTATTGACGCCTCAATGCAGGCTCCGCAGCCTCAGACTGAGGAGCATTTCATAGCGTTAACAATAATGGGTACTAAGAGCCTTGTTATTGCTCAGAATAAGGTTGATTTAGTTAATAGGGATAAGGCCATTGAGAATTACATGCAGATTAGGGGGTTCATAAAGGGTACTTGGGCTGAGGGGGCGCCTATAATACCGATATCGGCGCTTCACAGGGTTAACATTGATGCCTTAGCCTCAACATTAAATAACGTGATTAAGCCTAAGGCAATTGATTTAAGTAAACCACCAATAATGTATGTTTTAAGGAGCTTTAACGTAAACAAACCCGGTACACCACCAAGTAAACTAATGGGTGGTGTAATAGGTGGTACACTGCTGCAGGGTAGGATTAGGGTTAATGATGAGGTTGAGATTAGGCCAGGCCTTAAACTTGGGGATAAATACATGCCGATTAGGACTAAGGTGGTTAGCATAGCTATTGGAAACCAGTTAATTGAGGAGGCTAGGCCAGGTGGATTAGTGGGTATTGGTACGTTACTTGACCCAGCATTAACCAAGGCAGACGCCCTAGTGGGTAGTGTTGTCGGGGAACCAGGTAAATTAGCCCCAGTCTACGGGAGCATTGACATTGAGTACCATTCAATAAGCAGAAAAGGCATAGATTCATCACTTAAGGTTGGGGAACCGGTAATGGTTATCATTGGGTCAGCCTCAGTAATGGGTATTGTAAGGAGCTTCAAAGGCGACTCAGCATCAATAGACCTCAGGAGAGGTGTCTGCACCCAGGAGGGGGCTAAGTTAGTTGTCATTAAGCAGGTAACCGGGAGGTGGAGGATTGTTGGCTGGGGTAAGTTAAAGGGAGGTAGGGTGCTTTTAGATTAACCTATCTTAAGCTTATTAACCCTGATTAAGCTAAGCATTAATGAGCAGGGAGTACCCCAAGTACCCCTTAGTTGGTGTTGGGGCAGTGGTGATTAATAATGGGAAAATACTACTCGTTAAAAGGGCTAATGAACCAGGTAAAGGTAAGTTAAGCATACCCGGCGGCATGGTTAATGCAGGCGAGGACCCGGGTGATGCAGCTGTTAGGGAACTTGAGGAGGAGACTGGGCTGAGGGGTGTGGTTAATCTGCTTCTCGGGGTTTACCAATACGTGGAGCATGATGATAAGGGTAACGTTAAGTACCACTTCATACTATTGGATTACCTCATTAATGTTAAGGGTGGTTCACTTAAGGCATCAAGCGACGCCGCTGAGGCTCTCTTCATTGATTTAAATGAGGCATTAAACATGAATTTAACGGAAACCACCAGGGAATTAATCAACGATATTTTATCTAAGGGAATTAACCCATGTGTGGGGTCAATGAGCATTATTAAGCGTTAACCAACCCCCACCTTTTTAAGGGGGAATCAGCAAGTGGTTAAGGACGGTGATTAAGAGTGGAGAATGCTGTTAGGGATTTAGCCCTTAAGCATGCATTAATTAATGCAGTTAAGTTCAACGGTAAGGCTGATGTTAAGGCAGTTGTAAGTAAAATCTTCGCCGATAACCCTGAATTAAGAGGTAATGCAAAACAGGTAGTGGAGGTGGTTAAGGAGGTGGTTAACTACGTTAACTCACTGACGTTGGATGAACAGAGGAGGATACTTGAGGAGAAGTGGCCTGAGGCCCTCGGCGCCAGGAGAACTGTTGAGGAGAAGAGGGGGGATATTGAGTCCCTACCTGAATTACCTGATGCTGATAAGTTAAGTAAATTAACGTTTAGGTTCGCCCCAAACCCAGACTTCTACCTGCACCTGGGTAGTGCTAGACCAGCCATAGTTAATTACGCCTATAAGCTTAAGTACGCTAATAAGGGTAAGGACTCGAGATTCATCCTTAGGTTCGAGGACACTGACCCCAGGATAAAGAGGCCGTTATTAGATGCATATGATGCCATTAGGGAGGATTTAAGGTGGCTTGGGGTTAAGTGGGATGAGGAGTATATTCAATCAGATAGAATGAGCATATACTATGAGTACGCCAGGAAGTTAATTGAAAATGGTGGCGCATACGTGGTTGCTAAGGGCAGTGGCTGTGAACCTGATGATTGGAAGAGGCTTAAGATTGAGGGTAAGCCATGCCTAACCAGGGAGGCTGAATCATCCAGGAACCTTGAGTTATTCGATAAGATGCTTGAGGGTGCGTTTAATGAGGGTGAGGCCATTGTGGCTGTTAAAACCGATTTAAGTAGCCCAGACCCAAGTATTAGGGATTGGGTAGCCTTCAGGGTAATAGATGCTCATAAGTACCCTCACCCAAGGGTTGGGGATAAGTACATTGTCTGGCCTACATACAACTTCGCCGTGGCTATTGATGACCACTTAATGGGCATAACCCACGTGCTTAGGGCCCAGGAGCATAGGGTTAATACCGTTAAGCAGTACTACGTGTTTAAGGCCTTTGGCTGGGAGCAACCATACACAATACACTTCGGTAGACTTAAGATAGAGGGCTTGAAGCTGAGTAAGAGTATTTTAAAGAAACTTAACTTAACTAAGGATGACGTAACATTACCAACACTGGCCGGTTTAAGGAATAGGGGGATTACCCCTGAGGCAATATGGAGTCTAATACTATTCGTGGGTATTAAGGAGACTGATGCTACAATAAGCCTAAAGAACCTTTACGCCTATAATAGGCGTGTAATAGAGCCGTTAGCCAATAGGTATATGTTTGTTAAGAACCCGGTTAAGCTTAGGCTTAGGGGTGTGGGTGATTTAATTGAGGCTAAAATACCCATGCACCCCTCATACCCTGAAAGGGGGATTAGGGTAATCAAGATTACTGGCGAGGGGGGTTACGCCAATGTTTACGTTCAGGCCAGTGACGTTAAGCCTGGACTGGTGGTGAGATTAATGGGGCTGGGTAACGTCAAGGTGATTAACGTTAGTGGTAATGAGGCTGAGGCTGACTTCATAGGCCAGAGCGTGGAGGATGCTAGGAGAAGTGAGGCACCAATAGTGCAGTGGGCGCCTCCAGATGCCGTTAATGCTGAGGTAATAATCCCGGTTAATGTTGGTCAAGTAACCGTGGATAATGGTCTTGCTGAACCAGCTGTGGCTAAACTGGAGCAGGGTACGGTAATGCAGTTCATAAGGTACGGTTTCGTTAAACTCATGGGAAGCAGTAATGGTAAATTAAGGCTAGTTTACATACATGATTAATAACCCCTGGAGTAATCATTACTTAACGCGTAATCATGCTACTGCTCCTGCCCCTTAATTACCTTAACATGATGCCTAGTCTTAACCATAAACCCCCTATCCACGGTTTTAGCCTCTTCAGGCATTATTAGAAGCCTACCCACACCCACTACGTTGCCTTCCTCATCAATAATGGCTGCATCCATGTTTTGAACAACATTCCTAACCTCAATAACCCCCTTAACTGGAACACTCCTACCCTGCTTAACGTACTGGGCTGTTTCATCATTAACCTTAATCCATGAATCCAATAATGATGCCCCGTAGAGGGTTGGTATTAGTAATCCATCACTAGCCCTAATGCTGAAGGCTACCTTACCATTAACGTAAACATGCTTAATCCTCCTTAAGGCATCATAGTACTCAACCTCAATATTCATGCCACTTAACCTACTGGCAACCCCCCATCCATACACGTAGGCTATTATTGCGAGAGCCCTATTAACCAGGAACCTGCTTCTAGTCCTAACCACAGGGCCGCTTAAACCATGAGTATTTAATACTTCCCCAATGCCTAAATCCTACATGAACCGGGTTAAATCACTCCTCCTACTACCCTTAACTATAGCTTCATAGAGCCTACCCGCAAGCTCAATCCACTTTAACTCATCCTTAATGGCCCATGATACTATTAGTGAATTATACTCACTCAGCATTTTAAGGAAGTCAACCCAATCAATACCCTGAGCCCTCAACTCCCCCTTCCAGGAGTTCCAAAGGTACTTGGCTAACTCATTACCGAACCATATGGCGAAGTTACCGCAACCAGGTCCACTGCAGGTGCTCATTCTCTTCTTAATCCTATCCTTAATATCAAGTGGCTCAGGGGGTATATTCTCAGTCACGATTAATAATACCTTACCCTGGTAATAAATCTATGGTTTAAGTAGTGTGTTATGTTTATTTAGGATTACTGAATTAGTAACCACGTGGAGTTGAATGAGTTTGAGAAGGCCAGGAGAAGGCTTGTTGATGATCTTAAGGCCGACGGCATCATAGTCAGTAGGGAGGTTGAGGAGGCGATGTTAAGTGTACCAAGGCACTTATTCGTACCCAATTACATTAGGCATTACGCCTACCAGGACACACCATTAACCATAATGAGGGGGCAGACGATAAGCGCCCCCCATATGGTTGCAATAATGTGTGAATTAATTAAACCCAGGAGAGGCATGAGGATTCTTGAGGTTGGTGCTGGAACCGGTTACCAAGCCTGCGTATGCGCTAGGGCTATTGGTGATGGTGTCGTTTATAGTGTTGAAATAGACCCATACATTGCCTTATACGCAACCGTGAATATTATTCACGCCGGCTTCAGTGGTATGGTTAAGGTGTATCAGGGTGATGGTAAACTTGGGTTACCTAAACACGCACCCTTTGATGCAGTGTTGGTTACAGCCGCAGCATCCACTGTGCCTCAACCCCTCCTGGATCAATTAACCATGGGTGGTGTATTGGTTATACCGCTTAAGGAGGATGGTTACCAGAAGCTTTACGTAATTGAGAAGGGTAAGGAGGGGTTTAGGAAGAGATTTATAACCTACGTATCCTTCGTTGACCTAAGATGAGTAAGTTAAAGGTTCCAAGCGGCTTCATGATTGGTGCAGCGTTATCAGCCTACCAGGTGGAGGGGAATAATGTTAACGCCGACTGGTGGCATTACGAGGGGGAGAGGTTACCTAGGAGTGGTTCAGCGTGTGACTTCTGGAATAGGTATAGGGGTGATATTGAGTTAGCTGCCTCACTTGGATTAAAGGCGCTTAGAATATCCATAGCCTGGGATAGAGTCATGCCCAGTGAGGGTAAGGTTGATGATGAGTCAATGGATAGGTACGTGGATATGATTAAGGAGATTAGGGGCCATGGTATGGAACCCGTAGTAACCCTCCACCACTTCGTTAATCCAATGTGGTTCGCAACAAGGGGTGGTTGGGTTAAGGAGGATAATGTGAAGTACTTCCTGGACTTCGTTAAGTATGTTGCTGATTCAGTGGGTGATAGGGTTAGGTTCTGGTTAACCATTAATGAAATCAACCTATACCCAATACTAGCATACCTACTGGGTGTCTTCCCACCCTTCATAATGAACATGGAGTACATGTGGAAGGCCTTGATGAATCTACTTAAAGCCAGTGATAAGGCCTATGAATTAATCAAGAAGCCGAGTAATCAAGTTGGGTTAATAATACACATTATGCCTGCTAGGCCGGCTTCAAGAATATCCATAACGGATTGGGGATTAGCCATGGGTATGAATTACGTGTTAAACAAGATGATAGTGAACACTCTAGCTAAGGGCAGGTTACCTAATTGGCTTGGTGGCGGGGAGGTTGGTAAACTGGATTACGTTGGGTTAAACTACTACACTGTGGCTAAGGTTAAGTTTAATCCATTAACCATGGGTGAATTAGTGACCTCTAGGCAGAGTCAAAGGGGTTGGGTTATTAACCCAGGTGGCTTGAAATGGGCTATTAGGCTGGTTAGGAGAATAGGGAAGCCAATAATGATTACTGAGAACGGCATAGCCACGGATAATGATGAGGACAGGATAAGCTTCATTGAGAAGCACTTGGCAATAGCAATTAAGGAGAAGGTACTGGGTTACCTATACTGGAGTCTCCTTGATAACTACGAGTGGGAAATGGGCTATAATGCTAAGTTTGGTTTAATTGAATGCGACCCAGTGACCTTAACCAGGAGGCCTAGGGGAAGCGCCTACTTCCTAGGTAAATTAGCCAGCGGTAACCCAATTACCTTGCATTAATCCAGTCGTAATGGGGTTAAGCTATTACGCGGATTAACTCAGCCTCAGTGGATTCACCAAGGTAAGTATTCACTGAAACCTCCTTATCACTTATCCTCTTAGCAATGAATTCAACACCATTAGCCTTAAGCACCGCGGCGCACCAATCCGGGCTGGGTTCAATGAGGTAGACCTTAGGCCTATTGCCCCTTCTCAGCCTCCACATTACCAACCCCCAGTTGAGGCATTAACTTACCCTCCAATTCCCCTATATCATTAAGTATCCTGTTAACAGCATCCTCAAGCACCTTAAGTGGATCCTTACCCTTAGTCCTAAGTTTAAGAGTAATATTCCTAAGCAGTGGGTGATCCATATCAAACGTCGCGAATTCAACCTCAGGATCCTGTAGAATATAGGTTAAGAGTGGTGACATGACTGTGTAATCCTCACCCTCAACAGTAACCTCCATGTAATCACCACTCAACTTAATGCTCTTAACCTTAATCCTAGGCATTACACCCTCCCTCAGGTAAACCCTTTATAAAACTGCACTTAAACATTACCTTGAAGTAACCGTTAAGTGGGTCTTGAATCATTGTGAATCCTAGAATAATTCCAGCCGACCCATTCATAACCAGCACCCCTCGTTACTTAACGAGAATTTCTTTAACTCACTCATTCACTTACGTTAAACCTAGATATAGCACCGTAACCCCTGGTGTTAATAATGGAGTTCTCATGTATTAAATGGAGTCCGATAATTCTGTCTCCTAGCCTTATACTCCTCTAAATCCTTCTTAACCCTCTCATACGTAAACTTACTTACCCTACCCTCTCTATAAGCCTCCTCAATTACACGTGTACTCTTCTCCTCAAGCCTATTAATTATCGGTATCCTAATCCCCCTCTCCCTGGCAACCATTAATGACTTGGGGTAGCCGGCATGAGCATGCCTAACAACACCGGAACCTGGATCAACAGTAAACACCCTGAGCGCCTTCTCCTCAGCTAATTCACTGCCATCAACAACCATACCGAAACCAGCGTGTATTGAGAAGCCAATACCGACTCCACCACCGTGGTGGAAGCATGTCCAGGTTGCCCCTGCTGCAGTGTTTAATGCGTAGTTGAGTATTGGCCAGTCACCAATTGCATCGGAGCCATCAAGCATGCCTTCAGTCTCCCTGAAGGGTGATGCCACAGAGCCACTGTCTAAGTGGTCTCTACCAAACCATATGGGTCCATGTAATTCACCCTTCCTAACAAGCTCACTAACCACTTTACCGAATAATGCCCTCTCACCATAGCCTAAATAAACAACCCTGGCTGGTAACCCCTGGAACTTAACATATTGATGAGCCGCCTTAATCCACCTAATCAATTTACTGTTTCTTTCAAATAAGGTTAATAACACGTCATCCAGTTTATAAATATCATTAGGATCACCCACCAGGCTAGTCCACCTAAATGGGCCACGTCCCTCCTCAAATAAGGGCCTCATGTACTCCATTTGGCCAGGTATCTTGAATGCATCATTGACGCCAGCATCATAAGCCTGCTTTCTTAAATTATTACCGTACTCAAAGGTCACGGAACCCATTCTCTGTAGTTCAAGCATTAATTGAACATGCCTCTTCATTGTTTCCTTAGCCATCACCATGTATTTCTCAGGGTCACTCTTCCTTAATTGCATTGCCTGCTCAATGGTTAGGCCTTTAGGTACGTATGATAATGGGTCATGTGCAGGTGTTTGATCGGTTAATATTTCCGGCACTATATTATCCTTGATGAGTTTCTCAAGTAAATCAACGGCGTTAGCCAGAACACCTATGCTTACTGCCTGCTTCTTCTCCTTAGCATCAATAGCCATGTCGATTGCCTTATCAATGTTATCAGTCCAAGTATCTAAGTAACCTGTATCAATCATTCTTCGAATCATATTAACATCCACATCGGCTATTAACGCAACGCCACCAAGCATTTTAATCGCTAATGGTTGGGCACCACCCATGTTACCAAGGCCAGCGCTAACCACTAGCCTACCCTCTAATGAACCATTAAAATGCCTATCAGCGGCGGCTCCAATTGTTTCATAGGTACCTTGAAGAATACCCTGTGTACCAATGTAGGCCCAGCATCCTGCAGTCATCTGGTGGAAACTGATTAAACCCTTAGCCTCAAGCTCCCAGAAAACCCTCCAATCAGCCCACTTTGGAACAAGCATTGCATTACTCATTAAAACCCTGGGCGCACTCCTACTAAGCCTCCAAATAGCCACAGGTTGGCCACTCTGGATTACAAGTGTATCCTCACTATCCATGGTAAGTAAAGCATCCACAATATCCTCGAAATCATCCCACGACCTAGCAGCCTTACCGGTACCACCGTAGACTATTAAATTCTTAGGATCCTTAGCAACCATAGGATCAAGCACGTGAAAGAGCATTCTTAATGGACCCTCAATCTGCCAATCCCTACTATGTACGTGAATCTCATCACCCTTAATGGCTTTAACAGTCCTGGACTCGGGATCATAGTAACCTGAGGATATAAGCTCCTCAATAGGCCTACCCCTGTACCTCTGGGGTACTGACATTATGTAGCTTTTAATTCTAGGCTTATTAAGCATTATGCATACGCATTAATATAGATTCAGCATTGATAGTAATTACTTATTAATTTAAATAACTGGTAATAAGATAAAACTTAAAAACAGATAAATATTACCTTATAAGTGGGGTCAGGATACAGTAATATACAGGTAGTGTTTAATTGGCGTAATGTAATCGGTTCCATGCTTGGTTGGGGAATGGATGCTTACGACTTTGTTGCATACGATTTTGTGGCACCGGTTATAAAGGATTTATTCTTCGGTCAATTAGGCAGCTTAGGATCCATGCTAGCGACACTGGCAGTATTCAGCTTATCTCTAGTCGTTAGGCCACTTGGTGGCGTATTCTTCGGTAATTTATCTGATAAAATAGGTAGGCGTTATGTACTTTACGTAACCATGTTAGGTGCAGGAATATCCAGTTTCTTAATGGGCTTTCTACCAACTTATGCTCAAGCCGGGTTAACCGCAATAATACTTCTTCTCCTTTTAAGGTTCGCGGTGGGCTTTTTCCTTGGTGGGGAATACTCATCAAGCGGTATTATGAGCGTGGAGAGTGTTACTAAGTGGAGGGGGCTCGCCAGTGGCATTATGCAGGCTGGTTTTGATATAGGTATCTTCGGGGTCACCTTTACATACACTATTGTTGCAACATACCTACCCAGTAGCGCAATGAGCACCATAGGTTGGAGGATCGTATTCTGGAGCGGCATAGTAACAACCATATTAGCCTTCATATTTAGAAGAAGGTTCCTAACGGAATCCCCTGAATGGGAGAAGGCGGAGAAGGTTAAGAGTCCATATAAGGTTCTATTTAAGAATTATTGGTTACCAATGTTAACCATTCTTCTAGCAACAATGGGATTCCTCTACGAGTACTATGTTATGCTTGAGTTATCACCATTTATACTTCAGAGCGTTCTAAGTTACTCAGCTGCAT
The DNA here is from genome assembly GCF_000018305.1 of Caldivirga maquilingensis IC-167. Lineage (NCBI taxonomy): Archaea > Thermoproteati > Thermoproteota > Thermoprotei > Thermoproteales > Thermoproteaceae > Caldivirga > Caldivirga maquilingensis. The sequence goes on from NC_009954.1 coordinate 1,623,957, forward strand.
TATCCGGGTTAATACTAACAGTGCTTTCAGCTAGTGACGCAGCAGGTAGTGTGTTTGGTGGTGTGCTTGTGGATTTACTGAGAAGCTCCAGGAGAGCCTTATTAGTAACATCATTAATAATCCTAGTACTAATATATCCAACAATGTATGGGGTATTAATTAATGGTAATGGCTGGCTTGTACTACTCTGGGATTTCCTAGCCGTGCTACCAGTCGGGGTTATGCAGGTTTATATTAGGGATCTTTTACCAGTTAACGTTAGATCCACAGGGGCTGGTTTAGGTTATAATGGTGGAACCTGGTTAGCTGCCTGGGCAGCATTAATAGCTACATTAATGGCCTCAGCATCAACTAAGCCTCAACCATGGTTATCATCAATAACAATTAATACATTAATAGGAGCAGTATTAATGATAATTAGCTTCATCCTAGCGGCTAAGGCAATTAAATCACATTCACAATGAATCAATGACTTAAATCACCATGTAATAATATTATCCACCTAGTCCACTAGACTTTCCCCCATTTCACTTATTTTCACCTGCTTCATAATCGACCCATACCATTCTTTTCACTAAGGAGTATGCTAAGTCCCCTTAAAGTTTTCAGTGGGTTTTATGAAGCAGGTGAAGATCCATGCCCTCATTCTGTAGGTTAAGGTTATTAAATGGTTACGGGGTTACGTAATTAATGAGTAATTTAAGGAATGATCCACCTTTCTTAAGGAAATCCATGTATAAGTTCATTAAGGATCCTGGTGATGTTAGGATTGGTGAGGTTGTTAAAAGGGATTGGATTAGTGGGGACGTGGGAATACTGGGTGTACCATGGGATGGGGCAGTGGGTACTAGGCCTGGTTCCAGACTTGCCCCATCTAGAATTAGAAGCCTTCTCTATACTCAACCTTACACATTTCATGACTTAACCATTATTGATTTCGGTGATGTTGATGTTGTTATTGGTGACCACAATGAGACTTGGCGTAGAACCGAGGCCACTGTTTCTGAGGCTTTAGGCTTAGTTAAGGAGCTTATCGTCATTGGTGGTGATAGTACAATATCCTACGCTACTTTCAGGGGCTTGAGGAGGACCACTGATAACTTAGCTTACATACTTTTTGATGCTCACCCAGATGTTAGACTGGTGGATGAGGGATTAACCAGTGGTCAAGTGGTTAGATGGATTAGGAGTATTAGTTCAAACGCGTATATTGCTATAATTGGGGTTAGGAAATACTCAAATGCACCCTACCTATTCAGTGAATCTGAGAAGTTGGGAATCAAGGTCTATACTATGGATCAAGTGGACTCAATGGGTATAGAAGCCGTGGTGAATGATATTGAGAATAATGTGAAGAATAGGATCACCCATGTGAGCATTAACCTTGATGTTGTTGATCCAGCCTTCGCCCCAGGCGTTAATAGTCCATCACCAGGGGGATTCACTTCAAGGGAAGTAATTAGGATTATTGCGGAATTAAGTAGGAGAATAAGGCCTAGGGTTTTTGATGTTGTTGAGGTTACGCCACCCTTTGATAATAATGATTTAACAAGTATGCTGGCTTCAGTAATAATAATGAATGCAATATGGGTTAAGCAATTGCCTTAAAATTATGATTCAAGCCAAGTGATCAATTTTAAGGTTTATTAGACTTGCCAACTCATTAATGGAATTGGTTAATTTAGCCACAGCTTCATGATGGGATTGGGAACCGGTAACATACCTATTGATTATATCGTAAACATGCATTGATACCTTACCGCAGTTCACGCAACCATTATTTGCATTAATCACTGAGTAGCTGACGTATGCTAATAATGATATTAACCATTTCATTAATGAGTTAACTTCATGGAGCTTAATAGCTGAATTAACGCTCATTGAGTTAACGTCCTCCTGAAGACCACTGGTTGGTATATTGTGAATAATGGATGGTGAAGCCAATTCCCTAAGCCTAGCAGTTAATGCTGCAGCGGCGTATTGGGTTAGCATTAATCCAATTCGCCAAGGTCCATTAGCCAGGTAATTACTGGTATTGTTTATTTCCCTCCTCATTAATTGGGCTATCTGCCTCTCAAGTAGGTTGCCTAGGGTGGATAATGATGTGTTGAGGAGGTCAGTGGATAATGCCAGGTATTGGCCGTGGAAGTGGCATGTTGAGTATACGTTATCATTAATAATCACTGGGTTATCACTCACGGAGTTAACCTCATTCATAATATTGCGTAGGGACCATGATAATGCATCCATAATAGGTCCAATTACCTGTGGAATACATCTAATTGAGTATGGGTCCTGAACCCTACCACTGGTGTTTACATTCGCACTATCACTTAGCGACTCCTGTATAATTCTCGCCACTTCAACTTCACCATAATGCAGCTTAATGGAGTTAACCTCAATACTGAGTGGCCGTATACTTGCCCGTGAAGCCTCAATCATAAGTATGATAATTGCCATTGCAGCCCTTATCAATGTGTATGCATCCCAAATACCCAAGGAGGCTAGGGCAGCGCTGTAGCTGGTTCCATTAATTAACGATAATGCCTCCTTATAACCAAGCCTTAATTCATCAAGACCCAATGCCTTAAACACCTCAGCGCTATTCATGACTTCATTGCGATACTTAACCAAACCCTTACCGAGTAATGCAAGGGCTATGTGAGCCAGGGGTGCTAAGTCACCGGATGCCCCCACTGATCCATACTTGGGGACAAGTGGAGTTATGTTGAGGTTTAGGAATTGAATTAATCTTTCAATAATTCGACCCCTAATGCCGCTATAACCCAATGATAATTGATGCGCCCTAATTAACATGGTAGCCCTAACCCAATCATCAGGTGCGTAATCACCAACACCCATGGAATGATCAATAAGCATCTCCAGCGAGTACCTTGCAACATCCTCCGGATTAACGGTAACATTATGTAAGTCACCAAGACCAGTGTTAACACCATAAATCTTAATGCCACTGTTAACGGCTTTCTCAAGCACATCCAGTGATTTATTCATTAAATTTAAGGCACGTTCACTTACCTTAACCTCCTCGTGGTTTCGAGCAACATTAACCACATCAACAAGGTTAATTCTTTCCCCAATTTCCACCGTCATATAAACCCCTCTATCGTGCTATTATTAATATATTTTCACTGTAATAATCTATAGGACATGTTACAGTACTGTGGTTAATTCAATACTAGTGGGATTTAATGCATACTAGGTTTTTTGGATTTAAACGTATAATACTTATTAACCGTATTGCATAGCAACATTATGTATGAATAAGGTTTCGCTCTTAATAGGCCCAGTTAATCAACTGGTTACGGCTAAATCAATACCCTGGAGGCATGGTGACTCAGTCATTATAATTGAGGAGGCTGGCGTTGCCGTTAATGGCCATGAGGTAATTGATGTTGGCCCATGGAGAGAGATAAGTAGGAGATATGAGGGTAAATGCAGGGTATCAGCAGAGGATTCACTGGTTACTGCCGGTCTCATAGATCCCCATACGCACCTACTTTTCGCAGGCTCCAGGGAGGATGAACTAGAGCTTAAACTTCAAGGCACGCCTTATGAGGAGATACTTAAGAGGGGTGGCGGTATATACAGGACTGTTAATGAGACGGTTAATGCAAGTGATGAGGAGTTAAGGGGAATCCTATTAAGTAGATTACTAGAGGTAGCTAAGTATGGTACAACGACGATAGAGGTTAAGAGTGGTTACGGCATTAGCCCTAAGGAGGAGATTAGGCTTCTAAGAATAATTAATGACGCTGCCGGTGAAGCATTAATTGATGTTATACCAACATACCTAATTCATGTGCCGCCTAGGAACATGAATAGGGTAGAGTATATAAATGCCGTGACCGCATCATTGGATCAAGCCAAGGAATTAGCTAAGTTCATCGACGTCTTCTGCGATGACGGTGCATTCACTGTTAATGAAACTAGGGCAATACTTAATGAGGCTTCATTAAGAGGCTTTAAACTTAGGCTTCATGCTGATGAAATCGCCTACATTGGGTGCAGTGATTTAGTTAATGAATTTAACTTAACGTCGCTTGATCATTTATTAAATATGCCTGAGCAGAATGCTAAAGCCATGGCTTTAAGAGGCTCAACAGCCACATTACTGCCTGCAACAGTACTATCATTAATGAGTAGTAAGAGACCACCAGTGAAGGCGCTTAAGGATTCTGGAGTACCTATAGCCTTAGGCTCAGACTTCAGTCCAAATACCTGGGTATTAAACATGCAGTACGTAATGGAGTTAGCCACATATTTACTCGGTATGACTCCCCTGGAGGTTTTAATGGCTTCAACAGTAAATGCAGCATACAGTCTAGGCTTCAGGGATAGGGGTATTCTACAGCCGGGTTACCTAGCTAACATGGTTATTTGGAGTATACCTAATTACAAGTGGCTGAGCTACGAGTTAGGTAGGAATAAGGCATTAATGACTATAAGCAGGGGCATTATCCTTGAATCAAAGCCCACCAACCCCAATGTAACCAAGGAATGTTCATAATCAAGTAATGTAATGCAGGATGCGTGAATTCACTTAATTAAGGTTAAAAGGTATTAATTATCATTAAGAGTAGGCGCATCACGCTTAGGATGGTGTTTAAGCTCATGTGCATGCCTTAAGGGGCTATTGTACTGGGATTTAAGTGACTTCACTTAACGCATTCAAAACCACTGCCCCAACCTTATTAATGATTAATTCAAGCTCCCTACCCTCCAGGAACCTACCGAACCTACCCTCGGTTAACTTATTTGTAACCACTAAGGCGGCTCCAGTCTTAATCCCCCTTATTAAACCCAGTAGAAATAATATGGCGCACTCCATCTCAACCCCAATTACACCCCTTGAGCCAAGCATCCTAGGTAAATCCTCCTCGGCGTAAAAGGCGTCACTACTGTAGATTGCACCAATTATGAAGTTTAATCCTGAATTCGTGAAACTGCTTATTAACTTAAGTAGAACCTCATGATTAGGCACCGCTGGGTAAATTACACCACTCCCCAGGTACTGTGCGTATATTCCACCAGCATTATAACCTGCGCCACTTGGTATTAACACTGTGCCGGGTTCAATGTCATTACGCAGGGCTGCAGCGGTGCCAAGCCTCACTATAACCCGAGCCCCCATGCTCACTAACTCCTCAATCACTATTGCCGCTGAGGGTGCTCCTATACCGTGGGTTGCAATAGTGATTTCAACACCATTGTATGAACCTGTGTAGGCTAGGAAACCCCTATTCTCATTAATTATCCTGGAATCCTTAAGCATACCTGCTAATTGCCTTGCCCTAGCTGGGTCACCAACCACTATAACCCTTTCAGAAACATCACCTTTACTAACCTTTAAGTGTATTGGCATTAAGTCATTAAGTGAGTGAGTTTAATAAGCGTTAACACTGTATTTAACCTACTTCTTAACCAATTGAGTCCCATCAATCGGGCACTTACCGAAAAGCTTCCTCTCAGCGCACACTACGCAGAATAATGTTCCGCAGCGTGGGCATACGTAGTAATCATCATACATCCTTATCTTAGCACCACACCTACGGCATCTACCTATCACAAGTGTTTTCGGTATGGCAGCCATCGTTGGGTTAACCTTAAATGCTTAATAAGTTTTGCTCAGTGACAATAAATGCGGTTGGCGTTAACGCTACCATGTGGTTCACCAATGGAGCCTATATCATACACTACACCAATCCCCTACATAATCATTGGTGGGTTACGGATTATTGAACACTGGTTAATTAGACTGATTAATGAAGCTTCAGTGGTGCTTAATGTTGAGCAGACTCACGTCCACAGGAATAGGCTACTGATTAGTGAACTAGGGATTCCACTTAACATTGAATACTCCAGTAATGCCGACGCCTACGTTAACCCATGCATAATCCCATACACCAGTAACGTTAAGGCCGTGGTTAAGCATATTAGTAATAATGAGTCGGTTACATGCGGTGGCTACGATTTAATTAAGATTAAGGATGGTGGAAGAATCATTAATGACTGCAGCATCGAGTTCATTAAAGGGCCATGGGATATAATTAAGCATAATAATACCCTACTTAAGGAGACAATTGAGGTATTAGCTGGAATCATTGGCTTAAGAGGAAGCGTAATGTTATATGGGTCTGAGGCTTCAGGGGATGTTAAGTTCAACACCAGTGAGGGCCCGGTGCTAGTGGTTAAGAGTAGTATTAATGTGCCGGCTTACATTAAGGGCCCAGCATTAATAGGGGTGGGTACGGTCCTATCCCCCTTCACATACATTAGGGAGGGTACTGTAGCCTATATGGAGGATAGGTTATCGGGGGAGATTAAAAACTCGTTAATAGACTGCTGCACCTTCAAGGAGCATTACGGTTACTTAGGCGACTCCTACGTGGGTAAGTGGGTTAACTTCGGCGCCGGTACAACGGTCTCAAATCTAAAGAACACGTTAGGTACGGTTAGATTCAGGGGTATTGATACAGGCATGGTTAAATTAGGCCCAATCATAGGTGACTGGGTTAAGACAGGTATTAATACAAGCATAATGACTGGTAAGGCCATTGGCCCAGGCTCCCACGTTTATGGGTTAGTAACAGTGGATACACCACCATTCACCATATACACTGGTGAATTAATAGCCTTCAATAGGGAGAAGGTTCATGAGGTTATTCTCAAAACAACCCGCAGTAATGAGGAGGCTGAGTACGCATTAAGGATCTACGACTCAACATTAAGCCTAAGAAGCGGCATTAAGATGAGTGGATACAAGTTACCATGATACATTAATGCGGGTTTAGGAATCCAGTATGCTGCCCCAATAATGGACCTAAGGGCTTATTTACGTTTTCACAACATCCTTGGCTAAATCAATAATACGCCTAATGTACTCCACATCCTCCTTAATGTGTCTTGGTTTCAGTCTAGCCTCATGGAAACCCTCAACATGCAGAAACCACGCGGTCTTCCACCATAACCTAACCTCCTCCTTACCCAGCTTACCGCTTATTGAGTCAACAGCATCAAATAAAAGTACCGTAGTCCATCTACCCTGCATCTCAGCATTCTTAGCCTCATCTAGGTTTAACGCTACTGCAATTGCCTTAATAGCCTCCTCAGCAGCCTTATAGAGTTTTTCACTGGCTTGAATAGGATCCTTATCAATGAGGTCCTTGCCCTCATTAAGGAATTTAATGGCTAACTCTAGGTGAGCCTTGGAGCGTTCATTGGGGTTGAGGTTTAAGGCTTTTGATAATAAGTCAACTAAATCAATACCCCTCCTTAATGCTTCATTAATGAGTCTTTCAGGTAAAGCCACCAGGTCACTTACTTAATTCCTAGTTATAAGGCTTCCCTTAATAAGGAAGCCTTAGCTTAAAAACACTGTCTGCATGAGTGGGTTTAATAATTTGGGAAATGGCGGTTCAAGGGTTTTAGCGGGAATTCTTAAAAATGCTAATTCAATTATTAGTTATATGGATAGCTTAAGACTTGAGGTTAAGATAAGGTCTGTTCCCAAGGATCCTAGGAACATGGTTATTTTAGCCTGCCCAGAGCCTAGTTTAGCCTCAGTGGTTGCCACCGAGTACCTTATAGATACTTTAAAGATGGTTGAGATTGGGGCTATTAGGATTAGGGGAATTGAACCAGCGGTCACGGTGATAGATGGTGTGGCCAAGTTACCGTACAGGTTATTCTACTCCCAGGAGAATGGACTCATAGTGGTTAGGCAACACATACCAATCCCAATACCAATATATAGGGAATTCATAGATAAGGTAATATCATGGGCTGAGGAGAATGGGGTAAGCAAGGCCGTTTGCCTATCCACAATGCCCTCACTAGGCCCCAGTGAAAGTGATAACGTGTACTTCGTTACCGATGAGTTAACGGTAAGTAACTTAACCAACGCAGGCTTCATTCCACTTAAGGAGACTGTAGTGGTTGGTGTTGAGGCGGAGTTCCTTGATGCAGTATTATCTAGGGGAACCATGAGTGGTATACTGCTTCTAGCTGAGTCAAGATTATTAACCTCAATAAACAATTTAGTTAGGAGCGGTAGATTAGCCTCATATAGGGATATTACCTACATACTTAATCAAACAATAGGTAAGTTCGGACCTGACGTAACAGCAGCCGTGAAGCTGGTTAAGGCTATTTCAAAGCTAGTAAACACTGAGATTAAGACTGATAAGCTTGAGGAGCATGCATCCAAGTACTCATTCCTAGTGGAGAAGAGTATTGAGGAGTGGGCAAGGAGCTTAACCGCGGAGGAGGGTAAAGGCACCGCACCCTTAGTACTGTGATTGAGTCACATTGAGTCAAAGTCAACTCTCTCAAAGCCACCCTTCTTAATAACATCCAGGGTACCTAGGAATGTTAAATCCGTTAAATACACCTCAATCCTATCCTGTATACTCCACGGCTCAACATACCTAAGTATAGTCCTAGGGGCCTCGAAAACCGTTGTTAAGGTTGACGCCACATCAACACCAATGGTTAGATGATTAGCAGCAGGTAAAACAATAATGCTCAACTCCCCGCCCTCAAGCTCCCTGCCGTACAACCTCTTACCAAGCTCACCCTTATCAACCTTAATCTTCAGTATTGCAGGCCTCTTAGTTACGAAGCCATGCTCATCCTGAATAACCACGGCTGGGTGGGTGTGACCCATCACTAGGACATCAGCCTTCTCAAAATCCTCAATACTAGGCTTTGAGTTACCGTGCAGTAGTAGGGCGTTCTTACCGTTTAAATTAACCATGAAGCCCCTTGAGTCATGGAACTTAACGTTACTTAACCCAATACTATTAACCACCTGCTCCAATCCACCATCATGATTACCAGCCACTAATACAACCTCCTCGAAGCTCTTCGACAGGTTCTCTATGAATAACTTAACCTCATTAATTGATTCAATAGGGTAAGGTAACTCATGCTTAACATCACCAAGAATCACAACCCTACTAGCCCCCTCCTCCTCAGCCCAGGAAACAATATTACTCACTATCCTACCCGTCTGAATAGGTACCCTAACCCCCTTTCCCTGGAGTTCAAACTCCATACCAACGTGAGTATCTGCAAGTATCAGCCACTTATCACCATTAATAACAGCGCTAATCCCCCTCTTATCCACAGGCTTAACTCACATAAACTGGTTTAATTTACCTTTCCCGCCTAACCCGAACCCGCTGTTTAAGCTCACTGAAGCGCTTCACATAAAGTATTTTACGGACACTCATTGGTAAGCCTAATCAAGATTTCACCACTAGCCTATTAGTGAGTATTAACCCCAAGGTGTAGTATTAGAGTATACTCTTACTCAATCCACTTATTATTATGAATCTTATCCAGCAGGTACTCGTGTAGGAACTTTAATCCATGCGTCGACAACGCCTCAATCTCAACCTTCTTCCTAGTTCTCAGGAATAGGTCCAGTTCCCTCTTCCATTCATGACTCTGGAACCATGGGTACTTCTTAAGTTCCTGAGCCCTTTTAATATCCCTATCAGTGGCCTTTATTACGTAATTATCACTGATCTTATACTTACTTATATCGCTTGCAGTCACCCCAATGAATTTAGCATCAGGGGTGGCTAACCTCTCATTCTCGTAACTCAACTTTATTGAACCACTCCTGTATACACTGTAAATGTACCATCCGTATGGGTCCCCATCAGTGAAGACGTAAACCGGTAAACCGTAATCCTCACTAAGCCTCCTAACGAACCTCCTAGTAGCCCTATCGGGCATACCCTTAGCGGTAACCAGTAGGCATTTTTCACTATTCCAGTAACCCTCCCTATTAAGCCTTTGGAATATTGCATCCTTCTCAACCACTAAAACATACTTAGCATCCATTCTAACGATATCTAATTCATCTGGATTCGGAGGTAGGCTTAAGGCTGTATCACCCATTTTTGTCGCATCTATTTCGAAACCCTTTGACCTAACCACAATGGGTCCAACAACCTTACCCTTAACATCAGCGGACACACCCATCTCCTCCCTAAGCACACCTGTGGCAACCTCAATATCCTCTATTACTGCATTGGACTCAGACTGCTCATCCCACGTATTCTCCCTAAATGACTTACTCAACTTAGGTTCATTAAGCTCCATGGTGTGTTTACCATTATAGTAAAGGTCCCTTATGGTTGGGTAAACGTTCTCCTTAATTGATTGAATAATGAGCTTAAGCATCAGTGTAGTCTGCATAAAGCGCTTAGCCTCATTTAAATCCAGGAACCTCCTCTCAATAGCCTTAGGCCCCAGTACCAGTATCTTCCTCTTCTCATCCCATATAATATTAGTTAAAGTCCTAGCAGGTATACGCATCACCGGCTCCTCACCCTTATTAATGTAGTCAACAATAGACCTACCCCAATCCTCAAGAACCTTGAGTGCTTCACCCCTATCCTTAACCATACTCACTCCCCATATGCACCACTGTTATTAAACCCATCGCTAATTAACAGTAGGCATAAGGCTTAAAATTAAGGAGGGAAAGTGAGTGCAATGGCATTATACACGCCGTGGAGAATGGATTACATAACCGGGGCTATTGATAATAAGGAGTCGGGATGCTTCATGTGCAGGGCCGTTAACAGTAATGATGAATTAGTAGTCTATAGGGGTAATTACTGCATAGTGATAATGAATAAGTACCCTTATAATAGGGGTCACTTACTCATAGCCCCTAAGAGGCATGTACCGGGTATAGTGGATTTAACCGATGAGGAGTTGATGGAGTGCGCAATGTTGATTAAGGCATCCACCTGCGCGTTAAGTGAATTACTTAAGCCAGTGGACTTCAATATTGGTGTTAACGTGGGTAGGATTGCCGGTGCCGGTTACGAGGAGCATGTTCACTTCCACATAGTACCTAGGTGGAATGGTGACGTAAACAGTATCCCAGTTAAATACACCCTTGATGCGGTTATTAATGACATTAAGGAATTAATACCAGAGTTGAGCAAACTAATGAGGAGGTGCATGAGTAATGATGGTGGTGGCCCAGAGGTTCATACCAATAAGGGTTAATGTTGGACCAGTTACAATGGGTACCGGCATTAACCTAGATGACTTCCTAAGACGCGTAAACACTGCTGTTAATGAGATTGGTAAGGAGTTAGCAACCAAGGGGAATATTAAGACAATGGGCTTCACCATGACTCAAATAACGGTAAGCAACATTGATGGACTCCTAATAGTGGGCTGGGCATACTTAACCAATGACTCGCAATCCTAGGCTCAATAGTAAAGCCACCTATTGATAATAAAGAATTTTAAAAAAGCCTAAAAACCAATACTGTGGCACTTGTAATTAACCTAAGAAGTGATTGGTGGCTTAGCCTCTATGAATTTACCAGAATCCTTCATCATAAACTCGGTGATTCACTAATCATGGTTATTGGATCACAGAACGGGGAACCAATACTTAATGATACGAATACTTTAGTAGTCGTCCGTAGCATTGATGATAATGTTAAATTAAGCGCCGCTGAAGCTGCATTGAAAGTTAATGATAAGTTTAAGAACACGATAAGTTACATGATAACGACTGAAGATGATAAGGAAACAATAAGTAAATTCATTCATATATCTCCTGAGGATTGGTCGGATTATGAAGATGCATTACGTGAATTCAAACAGTTACTTAAAGAGAATTTAGGGGATGAGCTTACTTCAATCATTGCACTACCTAAGGGTATCTTCATTAATGAAAGTAATGTACTCGTAATCGTTAATGAGATTAAAAATGATGTAAGACTTAAAGTTGCTAAGGCTGCATTAGAGGTTAATGATAAGTTTAAGAGCACTATAAGCTACATGATAGTAGATAAGGGAGACCATGACATCATATCCAAGTTTAGGGAAATCGGACAAGTTAATTAAGGAGGCGCAGTTGGATTTAGAGGTAGGAAATCTCAACAAATGTGCGTCTGCGAGTTACTTTTCAGTGACAAGAGCTGTGGAGAAGCTACTGGAGAGGGCACGTATGAACGTACCCAGGAGGGATGATGAGTTGGCTAATGTACTTAAGCACATGGGTTACACTGAAGAGGCTGTGTTAATGCTTTACTTATATGAGATGAGGAAGAGAGCTGATTATACTGATTACGAAATAACAATTAAGGAAGCACGTAAAGCCTTGGAGATAGCTATAAGATTAAGGAACCTAATTATACAAATCATGACGCAGTAATTGATAATGCCCGGTGCGTTTTTAATTCGAGATTTACCGATGGGTAAAAGGATTATTAACGTGACTCAAAGGACTTAGTTATATTAACCTTATCCACTAGGATATAGGGTACGGTTGATGGTACGTGCATATCCCACCAGAAGACTTGAGTCGGCTTACCTGTGGAGTCCATGTAATTATTAAGCAGTGTATTAAACCTATCACTAATCCTAACACCCTTTAGGACGTACTTAGGTTCCCCGTTCTCAATCAGTAAAACAACATCACGGCACACTGTTGAGAATATTCCCTCCCTAATGTTTTGGAACCTGGTGTACCAGTTATTTTGAACGAAGACTCCGTTACCTAATTCATTAAACATTGATTGCGGATCATCCTTAAGTGAACCAGGTCCTATGTGTAGGTGCCTTATTGACGGTGTTAACCAACCATGGGCGGCATTACCCGTTGACTTACCTGAAAGCTTACTCGCAGTCCTATTATTAGTTATGAAGGATGACAACACCCCATTCTTAACCAGGGTTACGTTACTTGTCTGATTACCCTCAAAGTCCACTGGCTCTGAGCCAACTCTTGATGGGTCAGCTGATAAGTCAATTAATGTTAACGGCTCTGAAGCCACCTTATTACCAATATCCTTTACACCCAGTGGGGATAGGTTGCGTAATACGTTGTATGCGTTCATCCAGCTATTGGATATTATACTGTATAAGTGACCCGCAACAAGTGGGCTCATAATAACCCTAAACCTACCCTCAACGCTTGTCTTAGGTAGTTTACTGGCTAATGATAGCATGAAGCCGACCCTTGAACCAAGGCCCTTGGCGTCAATGTCACTGAGCCTTCTTCCAGTTAAGGCATCCATTGATGATAACTCCGGGTCATTGTGAAAGGCCCTTATGGCTAGGTTAAAGAACGTCCCCTTCCAGTTTAGGTTTAACCCAGTGTGATCACTGTACATTGATTCACTCACACCGTATGTGAAGGCTCCAGCATTCCTCACCGAGCCCTCTGAGAGGCTTGCATCAATTGCCTCCTTAACCATGTCAATCACCTTCTCCTCAGCATCCTCAATACTTGAATCATAGGAGTCCCAGGTTGATACTGAGCCTTGATGCGTTACTGGAACGTACTCTGGGTCTTCATTTAACCTACTTATCACTGATAAGGCCTCATTAAGCTTAACCTTAATTGCGTCTTCACTTAGGTTGGATGTATGGAATGTGTAAATCCTCCTATCCTTAGTTAAGTAAACTGAGGCCCATTCATCAATCCAGTAATTGAAGACTGATGCCTCATTGTTAGCAATCCTCAGCATTCTCCATTTACTCACCCTAACCACTGCAACGGCTTCATTAAACCCTGTTTTCAAGGCTAATTTAACTATGGTTTCGGCGTCCATTAATTAGATGTTGTGGACTGGTTTTAAAGCATACCGTTGATCTTACTGGTTGCGTATCCCTAGGATTTCTGTTCACTGCTTAGGAATTCATTAATAGCCTTCTCAACATCACGTGAATCCACCCTACCCCTATAATCCCTCATTATGATGGACATTAACTTACCCTTATCCTTAACACCATTATTAATCAATGATTTAACTATTGAGGCGACCTCACTATACTGCATTCTCCATAAGCCCCCCTCATTAATAATATCCTCAACACCCCTCCTCCCACCCTCCTCCACGTACTTCTGAATAGTATCCTGAATAGCCTCCCTAGTTACCCTACCGTTAACGTAGAGTTCAAGGAGTTTATCAACAACTTGAATTATGTTGAGTTGCTCAATGTTCTTACCCATGCCTCCAATCATGTTAACGAATATTGACGCCACGAGGGTTGGGTTAACCTTATCCTCATACTTCTTAATCAACTCCTCAGCCTCAATGGAGTACTCGGATGATGCCAATTGCCTAGCCAACTCCCTGCTCATACCCATTGAGGTGTAGCGTTCAATCTGCTTATCTATGGGTTCAGGAACATACTTATCAGCCTTAGCCAGGAGCTCGAAGGTAATCCTAATGGGCCTAAGGTCAGTTTCAGGATACATTCTAGCTGCACCGGGTCTAGGCCTCATGAAGTACGTTGTACCATCCTCCTTAGCCGCCCTAGTCTCCTCAGGCACGCCGTCGAATGCCTCCTTAATCCTATCCACAATAACCTTAGCAGCCTCCTGTAGTTCAACACCCTGTGGACCCATTAGGAGTATGAATGAATCAACCCCAAGCCTACTAGCCACCGCCGCCACCTCCTCCTTACTTATCCCATACCCAGGTAACTCATCACTATGCATTAACCCACCCAATCTAGTCCAGGCCCTAACCCTATCAGCTAGCTCACTTCCGAATCTTCTTCCAGGTTGAAGTTCAAAGCCAAGTATCCCCCTTAACCCAGGGGCTTTAAGTGCAGCCACTATTCCCCCCTCGTTAATCGTTCTCTTAACTATACTTGACTTAGTTGATGAGAAAACACTTGTTACATCAATGAGGTCGGGTGTGTAGGATTCCCTTGATAAGCCCCTGTTGTTTAACTCATCCTTAATCTTAAGTAGGTTAACTTGCCTAAGGGCCTCATACTCAATAACCTTAGGTATTAGTGATAATTCCGGTACACCCTTAACCTCTGTTTTAGCCCCCTTGGCAATGGATATGTTTAAGTCCTGCCTAATAGCCCCAAGCCCCCTCTTAGTGCGCCTAGTGTTCATGATAGTCCTCCCTATTAACCAAGCAACCTCCATTATTGAATTAGGCGGGTACTCCATAGGTCCTGTGGAAACCTCAATTAAAGGTATACCTAACCTATCTAACCTATACACAGTCACGTCACCCTTATCCTCAATTCTCCTGGCTGCATCCTCCTCAAGGGATATTGTCCATATGGGTACCTTGTAGTTTAGGAATTCAGCTAAACCATCATGAGCAATAACCATGGTCCTTTGGAAACCCGACACATTGGATCCATCAATAACAACCTTCCTCATAACGTACACTTCATCAAACACCTTAGCGTTAAACACCTTTGAAACAGCTAAGGCTAGGAGCAGGGACTCCTCGTCAGGCTCATGGGGTGGCTCCTCATCCAACTCCACGAGGCAGGTAACGTCATTAAAACCCTCATACATCATAGTCTTCATCTTCCTGAACTCCCATAAGGCGGCTGGGTCAATGGAACTCAACTCACTCATTGCTGGTCTAAGCCTCCTAATTATCCTGAAATCCGGCTCAGTATTCTTCAACTCCGGTTTACAGTGGCAGAACAGTTTCCTCCCAGTATCCAATTGAATATGTATCTCTAAACCCACCTTAAGTCCAAGCGCCCTATAGTCAAGTTTAACCACAGGAAGCGGGTGATTAAGTATTTTTAACCTTCACCACAAGCATAACCTAATCCTTTAGCACTGGGCTTCATGAGGAGTAATAATGCATCGTTAAATGCTTATGATTTGAAGGCGAATCCTAATGCATTGAAGCAATACGTGTTGATGGTGACTTTAAAATCTTTATTATAGTGTAAAATTTAAAAACTAAACACTATCAGTTTTATCTGATGCAGAATTCAAACAATATAATAGTGGAGGTTAATGGACTATGGAAGGCATTCAATGATGTGATTGTTAATGAGGATATTAGTATTCATGTTGATGAAGGTGAAGTAGTATCCATACTGGGTCCAAATGGAGCTGGTAAAACCACACTACTTAGGCAAATCTACGGTGAATTAAGGCCTGATAAGGGTAGGGTCTTAATAATGGGTATGAATCCAGGTAAGGCTAAGGATAGGGGCATAATGAGTGTTGTCCCCCAGGAGGCTACACCATTTCAATTACTTAAGGTTACTGAGCATGTTGAGATGCTTGTTAGGCTTAGGGGTGTACCTAAGGGTATGGTTAAGCATTGTGTTAAGGAAGCTATTAATGCAGTTGGCCTAGGGGATTACGAGAATAAGCTCATTGATGAATTATCAGGAGGCATGAAGAGACTAGTCCTAGTGGCCTCAGCAATAGCCTGTGGACCAAGATTAATAATACTTGATGAACCAACCGTTGGTATTGATGCCCAGAATAGGAGGAGTATTTGGGACGCCATTAGGGGCGCCAGGGATAATGGATCAGCGATAATATTAACCACGCATTATGTTCATGAGACAGAGGAACTCAGTGATAGAGTCTACTTAATTAATAGGAGGATACTCATGGAGGGTTCACCAAGTGAACTTAGGAGGAGGCTACCTTGGGTTGAGGTCAGGGGCGATAATGGTGATAAGCCGATTAGGGTTAATTGGGATGAGGCAATTAATATAATTAATGAGTTAGTTAAGAGGAGGGTTAGGTTTGAGGTTAAGGAGCCTTCCCTTGAGGACGTTTTCATTGAGGTATTCGGTGGTGGTCGTGAGACTGAGTAACATCTATACTGTGACTAAGTACATTATGCTTAGTAGTAGGCATTGGATTTACGCATCATTAGCCTTCACATTAATGTTCCCAATCCTATGGCTCATACTACTTAGGGTTGTGGGTAATCCCCAGTACATGGGTTACTTCATAGTGGGTACTGTGGTTAACACGAGTTTCCTAGTACCATTCTTAGGTACATCTCAGGACATAGCCTACTTTAGGCGGGGATCAGCAATATACGCGCTCTTATTCTCCAATGGTGCAGACCACTGGGATATAGCGCTCGGCTACATTACCCAATTAATTGCATTAAACCTACCATCAGTGGTTTCACTCCTAATACTGTCAACGTTAATAATAGGTACAAGCTACGGTGTAGTACAGGTATTAGCCACAGTAGCCACCGCAGTATTCATATCACTCTCCTCAGCTCTACTAGGCTATGCATTAGCCATGGGAATCAGGAACTACAGGATTGTGAATCAGGCAGCCCAGGTAATTCCATGGCCACTACTCCTACTAGCCCCAGTCTACTATCCAATCACCATACTGCCCCCAGTACTGAGGTACGTTAGCCTAGCACTACCCACCACTTACATGGCTTTGGCTATTAATGGTTCACTAAGCCTTAACTCAATGGAGTTAATTAAGGGATTACTAGGGCTCTTAGCCTATTCCTCAGCGTCAATCTTAATAGCCAGGTACGCGGTAATTAGGGGTGAGGTGAATGGTTGAGTTTAAAAGTGAATTCCCCAGAGGACTTGGTGAGGATTGGGAGAGCCTTATCAAACCCCCTGAGGGTTCGGATACTGTTAATGCTAGTGAAGAATCCAACCTTCATACAGGATATTGCCCAAAGCCTACACATACCCTACGCCCTAGCTCACATGCATTTGAAAATACTGGAGGAGTCAGGCCTAATAGAGGGCTCCTACGTAGTGGAGGAGGAGCCGAGGCCCCATTTAAGGAAGGTGTACAGGGTGAGGGACTTCAGGTTAATAATAGACAAGCAGCTGCTAGAGCAATTGGCGGGTTCATCCAAGTGAGAATGCCCTACGCATCAATAGTGGTAATGCTCATTTCAGGCTTAGTAATAGGTGCAGGGGTTCCAGTGGCCTTATTCTACATGGCGTTTAAGGTTGGTTCATGGCCATTCCTCATAGCCGCAACAATACTAGGTGCCTTAGCCATATTCTGGGGAGCTGTAATAGCTATAGTTGCCTTCGTCCCAATACTGGATAGTATTGATAATCAGGTGAAGGTTATGAATGATCAGTTAAACACCTATAGGGCATTCATAAGGAGTCTACTTGAGGAACTTGATGACGTTAACACTGTGCTTAAGGAGATTAGGGATGATTTAAAGAAGGTGAGTGAGGCATGAGTGAACTTAAGTACGCCAATGCCAGTGATGAGGAGGTTATGGAGAAGATAAGGGAGAGAATTAGGGAGATGAAGCAGCTCCTCGGTGAAATAAGGGACATGCTTAAGGTGAGGTAATGGCTGAGAAATTCGATAAATACTATGACTACTTCAGCAGTATGCATGGGGGAATTAGGATTAGACCTAGGTCAATCAACCTAGGATTACTGAGGATTAACCTAGGTGGTGGATCACTAGTGGAGTTACGAACCGGAGGCAGGGGTATGGCTTCAAGGATTAATGCCACTGGGGTTATGGAGGGTGAGCATGTTGAATTAGTGAATCCACCTGAGGATGTTAGGGTTATTAGGGGTAGTTTTGTTAAGGTTCAGAATGGTGACTTAGAGGCTGTTGAGGGTGAGGAAGTAGTCCTATATAATGTTAATGTTAGTAGGGTTACTGGGAGGAGGGTAAAGATAATGAATAGTGACGTTAATCACATTGAGGCCGAGGATGCAACACTAATTAATACAGATGCTGGAGAAGTCATAGTATCACGTGGCGAATTCATAAACTGCGACATAGATACCCTTGAATACAGGGAATCATATAAAGTCGTAAATACTGATGTAAAGAACCTGAGGAAGGCTTAGGTGAATTCATGAGCAGTAGGGATGAGATTAATACGTTAATTCGAAGGGCAAGGGATTTCCTAGCCACAGCCAGGTACCAGTTCAATAATGGTATCTACGATTTAGCTGTCTTTAACCTAGAGCAGTCCCTGCAACTCTTCCTGAAGGCAAGAATACTGGAACATGGTGTTCAATACCCCCGCACCAATAGTATTAGGTATTTACTGAAATTCCTTCATGATATAGCTCATGATTACGAGAAGCCAATAATCAGTGGCATTCTTAGTAAATACCTCTTCGAGCTGGGTGTTCTCGAGGACGCGTATATAAATGCTCGTTACGTTCCTAGAGAGTACACTAGGGAGGAGGCTGAGGCCCTCATTAAGGTTGTGGAGGAGGTGATGAATAGTGTATGATTATTTAATTAATGAAGCGAAGAAAAGGCAGGAGATCTTCAGGAATCTAGACAAATACTTAAGAATCATTAAGGACACTGTTAAGGAATTGGATCAGGGGGCTGAGGTTTATTTATTCGGATCAGTGGCTGAGGGAACGTACACCTTATCCAGTGACATAGACGTATTAGTGGTAACTATGCTAAATCCAGGCATTGTACTTAAGAGGCTTTGGGAAGTGGGCATTAGGGATCCCTTTGAAGTACATGTACGGACACCAGATAAATTAAAATACTACAGTAGATTCAGTAAATTAATCAAGATGTAATATCATATTGACTACAACCAACCCATGAATCAGTACCTATGGCACATTTACGCAACTATTTGCTATTACCTCTAAGTAGTGAAGGGTAGGAAGACACTAATGGGGATCCCTTGCCATGACTAGAATCCATTGTTAAGGTCATTGGTTCAGTGCTTTAAGGGGATGCAATGAGATGATTTTTATAATTTAAATGATTGTTTAATAAATTTAATAATGATTACTTATCTTAAGGGTAAAATTTAATTAATCCCCAATAATGAGCATTCAGGATGCTGAATAGTAAACGTGTAGTTAAGTATAATGGTGAGGCAGCCTACAGCGTCACTGTAGCCGGGTTAAGGAGATTACTACCCATTATTGAAATTGGGGAAGTTACGATAAGTAATGGTAGATTCAAGGCTTACATAGCCTCAGACTCAGAGCTCGTGCTTGGTGACGTGGAATTCATAAATGCCGTATCAAGGGAATTAGCCAACTTAGTGAGGATACATAAACCTGAAGTTATAGTGACTCCGGAGGCTAAGGCAATAGCGTTAGCCTATGGGGTGTCTAGGGAATTAGGCATAGGTAGGTTCGTGGTTGCCCGCAAGAGTGTTAAGGCATACATGGGTAAGTATGTTCATGTTAAAGTTAACTCCATTACAACTAAGGGGGATCAATTCCTTGTTCTTGATTCATACGCCATGGGGTACGTTAGTAATAGGAACGTATGCATAGTGGATGATGTGGTGTCCACTGGAGGTACCATTAATGCCCTTGAGGAGTTAATGAGGATTAGTAATGCTCATGTAGTCTGTAAGGCTGCCATTTGGATTGAAGGACCATGGATTAATGATGAGGAGGTGCTGCATCTAGGCGAGTTACCAATCTTCATAGCTTAATGATGATTCATCGAATAACACATGGTGATCAACGGTGAATTAATTGTATTTTACGTAGCGAAACCTATTAATACCGTCCTAGGGTGATTGCGGATAATGATAAGGTTAACTATTGAAATGAACGCTAATGCACCGCCTGAGGCTATTTGGAGGATTATTAGTAATGTTCAGAATATGCCTAGGTACTGGTACCTGCATAGGGATGTGAAGGTTCTTGAGAAGGCTGGCTCATACTTAAGAGTATTAATTAACCTAGCATTACCGAGACCATTCAGTAAGGAAGAGGCCTTGGTTAGGGTATCTGGCCAAGAGTTGATGGTTATGTTTAACTTCATTAAGGGTCCTTTAAAGGGTAAGCACATAATTAAGGTTAATAACGGCAATGTGGTAAGCACATGGAGTGTTAATGCATCTCTACCATTATTAATCTTCAAGCCATGGATCATTCAACGCTTAAGGGATGCTACAGTTAACGCATTAGCAAGATTAATTAATGATGCAGTAAACCTAAGTTACCTCGAATACCAGCCATAAAGCCCTAAGAGTGGATAAGGGGTAATAGACTGAAGTCTCACACCTTAGTGACAGTAATCTTAGTGGCGCTAGCTTCTTAAACATACTCACTGAACCCTCATGAATGCCATTAACCCTAATATATGCAGCGGCTTCAGTAACCGCAGTGGTGATGATAATTTACACATTGATTAATAATTCACCATGGTTAATTAACCGTGAATTAAAAATTACTAGCATTAACCTAAACTCCAATTCAATTCTAGTGGTTTCAGACTTACATACTGATGCTAATTCAAGTGACTTAACCGTAATAAGTGAATTAACCAGGAGGAGTGAAATAGATGTCATTGTTATTGCAGGTGATTTATTCGACCGTAGAGTTAAGGTTAATGATAATGAATTAAGGGTACTGCTTCACCAAGCCACTCTAAGGCTGGGATTAATTAATACTAATGGTAGTGAATTAACCTTAATCTACGTGAGAAGTGAATCCTCACATGACCCAGGGATTAAGGGTGGTGAGTCTATTAAAATAGCTAAGTTCAGTAATGTACTAGTGGTAACAGTGCCTAGGATTATTAAGGTTAATTTCCCTAACTGCAGTAATGCAGTATACATAGCTCACGGTGATTACACTGTGAGTAATGGCTTATTAGCAGGCTTAATTAACATAATTCCCCTAACCCTACTTAAGCTACCTATTGTGGAATTAATAACTAGAAGGGTACTGAATGTTAATAATGGTGATTGGGTAATCATTGGGCACACTCATTTACCGGTAATAAGTAGTAGGTTTAAGGTTGCTAATCCTGGTTCATGGAAGGGCATCCTCTTCGTTAAGCCTTATAACGGGTACGTATTAATTAAATGCATTAATAGTAGGTTAGTTGCTAAGTTAGGTAGAGTGAACTGATTTGAGCAATCTTTATTAATGGCTAGTTTCATGGTGTTTCCATGAATCTGAACTACGTAATCAACGGTATTATTCTAGGTATTGTGCAGGGCATTAGCGAATGGTTACCCATAAGTAGTAAGACTCAAATAATGATGACATCAATATACGCACTGCACTTGTCATTTAACCAAGCCTACGCGCTTGGATTATTCCTTGAGGCCGGTACAGTACTGGCTGCTTTAATTTACTTTAGAAGGGAAGTATGGGGGATATTGAAGGCCCTCGTCCTTAGGGGAAGTAAGTATGATTACATGATGCTTAAGTACATTGTAGTCATAACCATTCTAACTGGATTAGTCGGTGTTCCACTTTACCTAACAATAGCTGACTCAATTAGGGGTATTGGTATTGGCTTACCCATGATTGCATTAGGCCTAATACTAATCGCTGACTCAATACTAATAGCGTTCTCAAGGCTCAGGTACATGCCTAGGAAGAGCTTGAGTGATTTAAGAATGTGGGAGGTTGCAGTAATAGGTGTGGTTCAGGGCATTGCTGCATTACCAGGGGTTAGTAGGTCTGGTGTAACGGTATCGGCGATGCTTCTACTAGGCCTTAACCCTGAGGATTCATTTAAATTATCCTTCATATCAATGATACCTGCAGCAATAGGAGCATCAATAGTCCCGGCACTATTAACGAAGCACTTATTCAGCACATTAATTACCGATGTCAACACCTACACTATTATTACCGCAATAGTGATTGCGGCATTAGTCAGCATTGTGTTAATAGATGCCTTAATTAAGTTCGCCAGGGGGAGGCATGTAGTAGTATTAACAGCATTACTGGGTGCCTTAGCCATATTAAGTGGTGTGTTAAGTATGGTAACTGGCTTAGGTTAACCGTGCCTTAACCTAAGCCATTAGTTTAAAGCTAAAGCTTATTAACACCTGGGGAATGACGGATGCGTGACTGAGGAGGAAAGCCGCATTAGGCCGATTCCATTCGTTGAGGTTCAGGAGGTTAATGGACAGAGGGTGGTTATAGCTACGGGTAAAAGGAAGACTGCCGTGGCTAGGGCTGTAATTAGGCCTGGTTCAGGTGTTGTTAAGGTTAATGGTGTTCCATTAACCATATGGCCCATGGAGGTTGCCAGGCTTAAGATGATGGAGCCGCTTGCGCTTGCTGGAAGAGACATTGTTAATAAGGTTGATATTGACGTAACTGTGAGCGGTGGTGGATTCATGGGTCAAGCATCAGCCGTGAGGATGGCTATAGCAAGGGGGCTTGCGGCTTACTTCCAAAGCAAGGAATTACTTAACCTATACATGCTGTATGACTCAACAATGATTAAGGGAGATGAGAGGAGGACAGAACCCAAGAAGCCTGGCTTAAAGCATGCTAGAAGCAAGAGGCAGAAGGCGTATAGATAACCATCCCCATTCTAAGGGGGAATCCTACACTAATGCCTTATTACTCGCATTGGTGAGGGCTTAAACCCTTAGACTAATGCGCCTTTAATCATAATTAATGAGGCTTCATTTTTAATCATTAATCTAAATTAACGATTCCATAATCCAACACCTAATGGTTAATGCATGGTAAATTTAGTTACTAAGGGCAAAGATTTATTAAGGTATCAGTACCGCATCAGTGGATGATAGTCCCAATTAGGTGTTGGACCTGTGGAAGACCACTAGGTCACTTATGGGAACCTTTTAGAAATAGGGTGCTTGCCGGGGAGGATCCAGGGAAGGTGCTTGATGACCTGCATGTAACCAGGTACTGCTGTAGAAGAACACTACTTGCACACGTGGAGTTAATAAACCAAGTACTGCCATATGGCTTAATTGAGAAGTAGAGAAGACCCTCAATTCATTTACTTAACCTAAGCACCGTAACACCATCACTTACATCAAGGTACGCCGCCCCAGCCATTATCAGTTTATTAACTTCACTTATCGGAATCCCTGAATCAAGCAATGCCCTTAGGGGAATTTCCCTACTACCTCCCATTAATTCCTTAATACTAAGGGGGATGTAATCGCCCTCACTTCCCCTACTCCACTCCACTGGTATTCTAATGTTTAATTTACCTTTACCTTGAAAAACATGATCAAACGGTGAGACTTGATTCCCTTCAGGCGCTATTGTTGTGTAGACGTTAATGCTAATGCCCCTTAACTTAAGGTAGAGTAATAGATCCTTAAGCCTAAACCACCTATCGCTATACACCTCGTATATTATTTCCTTACCTATAATCCTCATTACCGGTAACGCAATTAATAACCCTAAGATAGTGGAAACAGGCTCCAATGGTGGTATTGGTATAGTGAAGCATGGTCCCTTCAATAAGCCGGGTGGTTGAGTATCAATAAGCCTTAAAGCCGGGCATATAAGCCCCTCGCATTCACTAATAAAATTACCCACATTACTTACATTACTGGGTTTAATAATGAAGCCATACTCCATTGCTAACCTGGTTATCACTAACTCATCCTCATCATTGAGGGGTAGGTTTAAGCCCATTATACTGCAGTTTGAACCATACCGCCATGTAACCATGCCTTTAATAATGGGTACTGTTGATGGTAGAACTAGGAGGTTTAATTGACCAATGCTGCTCCTCATTATTAATCATTCACCACACTACTGTAATACCCGCTACTTGTCCTTACTATAACGTAGTAGGCGTACACGCACCCAACCCCCTCTGCATCCACTATTAATTGATCACCACCCTTCAGTACAATGGGCTTAGTTAAGTTAATCGGTAAGCCGTTTACGTATGCGCCAGTTACCGTGCATGTAACTTGGTTACCATCCTGGTTAGTGAAGTTAACGCCGAGTACTGTCACTGAACCTAGGCCCATGTTCTTTATGGTGGCTTGAATCATGCTTGGGGTTACTTCACCTGCACTTACAAGTAATTGACTATACGTACTCATGCTATTTGATACGAAAACCCACAGTATTGCAGCCACTATTACGGATAAGACAACCCCTATTATGGTCCAGACTATGTTACTTAACCCACTACTCATAGGGTAGTTACAGTTAACTGGGCGTTAACTAGTGCGTAAATAGGGTAACGGTAATTGCCTCATTCCCCTACTTAACCTCAACCTAAACTTAACCAATGCTAATCAATGGTAATGATATGCCTGGGTAATTACGGTCTATGCATTGCGTTACTAGGTTCATCCCTAAACATAATTTATGGTTACGTATTAATGAGTTGGGGGAACGCCATGATTAGGAGGATTGGGGAAACCCACATATTTGATACACTGCTGGGCTTCTCAATGTACATAATTGCATTATTGATACTAATTAATCAACAACACTTAATGGAAATGATTCTGAATGGTTTAAACCTAAGGGTTGAATACATCACTCAGCATATTAAGGTTACTCAATGTTCACTCACATCCTATGGAAACTGCGTAACCGTGGGGGAGGCAATTAAGAAACCCATAATCGACCCTGGGTCAGCATCATTGGCGTTCAGTAATATGGCTAATGCCTTAATTAACTCATTAACTCAACTATATGTTGCCGAGGTGACGTTAACTGTTCTCCCCTTTGTATCACCAGTGGGCTATTACTTGAATGACATATCAAGGTACTTCACCTGGCAGGCTGAGTGGGCATTGGTTAACACTTACATGCTCTACTACCTATCCACAATAGCTGGTTACGCAATGCAGTTAACAGCTCTTGGGGCTAGTTTAATCCCAATTAGGCAGGTTAGGTGGATTGGCGGCTTCCTCTTCTCAATGGGTCTAGTAACCCCGATTTACGTTGTCACTATGGCTAATTGGTTGGTTAGCCAGGGGTTGGTTATTTCAATTAACCCATCATTAATTAATGATGTTAAGGGCATAATATCCCTTGGAACAAACCTGTTTAGCCTAGGTAGTAGGCTTGAGGAATTTAACGTAATGGTTGACGTATCAATGGCAATATACTCATCGATACTCTACGGCTTAAGTAGGCTGCTTGGGGAGGTTGGTTTATTAATAAATGTTTAGGACGCAGTCTGAAGATGCCTAAGCCAACTGAGGCTCCCTTGGATCTGCAAGTAGGTATGGAGTACTACATAACCGACTGCGGTGGAGTTGGGGGTAGGTTAAGGAGTAGTTATGAGGATTTCATTGTTGAGGAAGTTTTAATCGATGGGATGGTTATATCATTAAAGGCTCCAGTGAATATTAAGCCTAAGCCCGGTCCATACACTTGGATTATTATTGAGAAGAGGGGGATTGATACAATTAGCCTAGTGGTTACGCTTAGTAGGAGGCTTGGCGTTAAGCTTAGTGACGTATCGTATGGTGGATTAAAGGATACTAAGGCAGTGGCTACTCAAGTAATATCAATTAAGGGTATTACACCAATGCAATTAGAGGGCTTAGACCTAGGTCCTAGGGTTAGGGTGGTGGCTTCATTCTCAATGGATAAGCCCTTCACACCCAGTGAAATATGGGGGAATCAATTCACCATAGTGATCAGGGGCATTACTGGTGATGAATCAGTATTTAATTGTGTCATTGAGCAGGTCATGGAGAGGGGGTTACCATCATACTATGGTTACCAGAGGTTTGGTTTAAGGAGACCTAACTCACATATAATAGGTAAATTAATCATAATGGGTGACTTCGAGAAGGCTGTCGAGGAATTGGTTGCTAAACCATACCCCTATGAGGATGATACCATTAGGAAGGCTAGGGAATTAGCGGGAATGGGTGAGTACTCTAAGGCCCTTGAGTTACTACCAAGGAGCATTAGGTATCTTCCTGAGAGGCTTGTGCTTAAGCAATTATTAATGGACCCGGGAAACTACATGAATGCTTTAAGTAAATTACCGGTGAATTTACTTAAACTATACGTTGAGGCTTATCAATCCTACCTCTTCAATAAGGCTTTAAGCGCCAGGATAGGGAGGGGTATTAGTATAAATAGGGCCGTTGATGGTGACTTAATAGTCCTCCTTGATGAACACGGGTTACCCACTGGTAATGTTATTAAGGCTGAGGGTTCAATGGTTGATAAGGTTAATTCAATAATAAGTAAGGGTAGGGCAACGGTGGTTGGGCACCTTGTGGGTTACAGGAGTAGGTTTAATAATGGTGTTCAGGGTGAGATTGAATTAAGCGTACTTAAGGCTGAGGGCATTGAGCCAAGTGACTTTAAGGTAAGTGGCATGCCTAAATTAGCCACTGGGGGTGGTGTTAGGTGGCTCAGCATTAAGCCGATTATACACTCAATATCAGTAAATGGAAGCAACGCTAAATTAATCTTTAAACTACCTAAGGGTAATTACGCAACAACCCTGCTTAGGGAATTCATTAAACCTAATAGGCCTGAATTAGATTTCTAGACGCAGGCATTTTTAAGCGTCTCCTGGCACTTAAGGTGAACATCCTTAGGTATCCTAGGTATTACCTCAGTCATAACCCTCTTAGCTAAATCAAGCTTCTCACCCATGGTCTTCTCCACAAGCTCAGCGGTAACTGGCTGGTGGGGGACCCATATATCGTAGTCAGTTATTACGGCTAATAAGGCGTAACACATGCCTAATTCCCTAGCCAGATTAACCTCAGGTACAAGGGTCATGCCTATTATATCGCATCCATAAACATCCCTCCATATTCTCGACTCAGCCTTAGTACTGAACCTCGGCCCCTCAATGCATACGTAGCATCCTGAATCATGGGTCTTATTATACTTTGAAGCAGACTCAATGATTAGTCTCCTTAAATCATTACTGAATGGTTCAAGGCCTATTTGAACATGACAAACCCTGGGTCCATCATAGAACGTGTACTCCCTGTTCTTAGTCATGTCCACGAATTGGTCAGGAACCACGAAGTCACCTGGTGCGTAATCCTGCCTTAAACTACCCACGGCACTTATAGATAATATAACCCTAGCCCCCAGGGCCTTAAGAGCCCATATATTAGCCCTATAGGGTATTTTATGAGGTGGGTACCTATGCCCACGACCATGCCTAGGCAGGAAGGCAACCCACTCACCCTTAACTCTACCTATTATCACATTATCACTGGGTAAGCCATATGGGGTATGCAACTGAACCTCCACAGGCTCCTCAAATATACCTGGGTCATATAGCCCTGAACCACCTATTACCGCAACGTAGGGTTTACCTACACCAAGCTCACTCTCACTAACTTCACCTGAGGATATGCCTTCACCAGATATCTTAATTAGCCTCATTACTCAATGTTTACTGTTAAGGTTTTAAGTATTACTTCAAGTTATTGGGTATGCTTGTTCTAGTTGTTTTTGGTCTTCTTGGTTTATTCTCCATCCTAATGCCCCTAGGTTCTCCCTTAAATGCTCCTCCCTTGTTGCCTTTGGTATCGCCACTGTGTTTGGTTTGCTTATTAACCAGTTTAACGCCACTTGTGCCGGTGTTTTACCGTACTTATCGGCTATGGTCTTTAACACACTGTAGCCTGGGTTACTTGGGTTTAGTAGGTTACCGGTGCCCAGTGGGCTGTAGGCTATTATGGCTATATTCTCCTTAACGGCTATTGGCATTAAATCCCTCTCAATGAACCTATCCGTTAAATTATACTTAACCTCATCAGCAACAATCTCATACTTCTTAGCAGCACTCATAGCCTCCATTAAGGCGGTTGAATCAAAATTACTAACACCCATGAACCTAATTAAACCATCATCAATAAGCCTCTCAAAAGCCCTAATAGTCTCAGCAATAGGCACCTCACGACTAGGCCAGTGGAGGAGGTATAGGTCAATGAAAGTACCAAGCCTACCAACACTAGCCCTAGCACTCCTCAAAACATCATTAAAAGAAGCATGAGTAGGCCAAACCTTACTAATAATAAACAAATCATCACGAGAAAAACCAGAAACAGCACTACCAATAATCTCCTCAGAGCATCCTCCACCGTACATTTCAGCAGTATCAAACATCCTGTAGCCTAATTCAATAGCTCGCCTTATGAGTGCAACCCACTCGGCTTTACGTGAGCAATCTGGGGTCCAGTAGCCTCCCCCGATTCCCCATGTTCCAAGTCCTATTACAGGCATTTTTAAATCACCCCTAAAGGTCTTATACTCCATTTCCATGCTTATCGGTTCGGTAATTGGCTTAATAACACTTACCGTTACTTAACCTCCAGTGGAACAGTTTACTATTGGCATATGATAATCTTTACATTAATCATAGATATTATACTTATGTAAACTACTGAGGCTTAACCTCGTATTTACCATCAGGGTAAACCACAGCCCTGGCCCTCCTTGTCGCCCAACATGAGAAAACTATACCTACGGCGAAGGTGGCTGGGTGCCTATAAGCGTACTCAATGTGAACGTCAAGCGCTGTAACAACACCCCCCGTACCGTGGGCGCCAATACCTAGTTTATTAACGGCGCTTAGTAGGGCATCCTCCAGTTTAGCTACTTCAGGATTACTATTCCTTGAACCAACCGGCCTTAATACAGCAGCCTTCTTAGCTAACTTAGCCGCCACATCCATTGATGGACCAATCCCAACCCCAACTATCACTGGTGGGCAGGGCATGGGTCCAGCATCAACCACTGCGTCAAGGACAAGCCTAGGTAACTTCTCCCATGCATTACCAGGTGGTATTACAAAAGCCTTACTGGGTAATTCAGTACCACCACCCTTGGGTGTGTATATCATTTCAAGGTAATTACCGTCAAAGAGCTCAACATCAAAGACCGGTACACCTAAGCCAGTGTTATCACCACTATTCCTCTCACTAACTGGGTCAACTGTATTAGACCTAAGTGGTAACTCCTTAGTAACCTCCCTAACAGCCTCAGTAAGTATCTTAAATAATCCACTCCTAATTGGGAACCCATCACCAAGCCTTATGAAGAACGTGGGGACACCGGTATCCTGGCATACGGCTGCATTATACTTCTCCGCTAGGTTAATGTTCTCTAATATTGCATTTAACTGAACCTTACTTGGTTCATGAACCTCAATGTTAAGTGAATTCTTAATGGCGTTCTTAACGTCGAGGGCCGGGGAGACGCTTGCCATTTTAACTATAGTCTTAGCAGCCTCCTTAATGGAGTCCTCTAATTTACCCTGCATAATGCATTATGTTTACCTAGTGTTAATAAGGATTTCCTTATTGACAATCACTTAAGTTATAGTGAAACCATGGTAAGTGTTTAATCAGCCTCATATCCTTAAGCATTAATTAAGCTGACTATGTATGCCTCTAAATATCCACTACGAACTGCACCTTGAATTCCCCATTAATCCTTTCGATACTCATCATGTTGTAGGTCATTGCCTTAACAATAGTACCCTTGAAGCCATGCTTCCCCACATCATAATGCTCCCCCATTAATATCGCCTTAATTTTAGGCTTATCTTCATTAAGTTCACTAATAATTATGTTGCCAATAGCCATCTTTCTACCGTCAAACCAGTAAATAACCTCATCTATCCAATTAAAGAGTAATTGCTCTAAGTCATCACCGTAAACCTCCACATCAACCTTATCAATGGGATTAACCCTCGATGTATCATACATAATGTTCAAGACCCCTAGGGCAGCGTTCTTAAAGGCCTCAGGCAGGGATTGACCATACGCTATGACGAGTATATCCGCCGTATGGTCACCGTACTCAAACGCAGGATGCTTCATTAAGCTATGTGATTGAAGCGAGCTTAAAATACTTTAATCCATGCCTAGAAAGTTAAGACCTGGTACCCATTATTAACATAGTAAGCTAACCTCTCCCCCGCAGGTTTTAAGTCCAGTTTAAGCTTTAGTAGGCTTGAATCAATACCCTTACCCTTAGCGTAGTTCACGCAGGCGGAATCAACACTACCGCTCTTAAGTAAGGCGTCGAAATCATCCTTAGCCTGTCCCTCAAGGTTAAGGAGCCTTTCCTGGCTTGGACCAAAGAATATTACCTTCAAGTCCTCAAACCGCTTATTAGCCACCGAGGCTGCAGCCATCCTTAATGCTAGGTCCATTTTCTGATCCCCACTCATTATTAGGAATAAGACCTTAACCATGTTTCTCACCCTTATTTTAAACAACTTAAATACCCTTCTCTTAAGTGAATAAATCCTGAAATTAACTTTTAAAACATGTCCCACTGGATTACAGTGGTGATGAGACTTCACCCCACGTGAAGCCATGATGAGTAACTCCAATCCTGATAATGCACTCACTAATCATTTAGAGGCTAGGAAACCAATTATGAAACCCACTAGGAATATTATTATCATTATTGGTCCTAAACTAAGTAGTAACGCCGAGAGGAATGCAGCAGTCCCTATGGAGAATCCTATCACCTTAACTAACGCTGATATACCGCTTGGTGACACTATGCCAAGTAGCATTATGAATAATACCACCACTGCTATTACTATGGCTGCTACAATTAATTTCCTCACAAGGAATCCAGCAATGAGACCTATTACGAATACTATTAATACTGATACCGCTGCATTAAGTAGTGAAACTCCAATCATTACTTAACCTAGTGTATATGCATTTATAAGCGTTTCCACGGTAGAATTAATATTAATGCAGTTAATCCTAATCTTTAGTTGTTATTAGCATAAACTTAAGTGTCTTATTAAATGACACCGCATTACTCATGGTTACTTCAATATTAGGGTTAGGTACACATACTAGTGTTAATGAATCATAGGTTAACGTTAACCTAATAGAGTTCCTAAACCTGTGAAAGCTTAATACTTGACATAACCTAGCCATTAATGTTAAGTTACCTGGCTTAACATCATAGGTAATTAACTTCTCTCTACCTAATCCTCCAATTATTGTCATTAACCTGGACTTAACCTCATTGATATAGGCCTTAACCCTATCTGCAGCCTCATTAAACTTACCCATTATTATACTGTTAAGTAGCTTAAAGTCTATTAAAGGTACTTGAAGCCCATCATCCCTAGTCACTGAATTCCATAGGAGGGATTCAATTGTAAGGTAGGCTAATGCTGCATTTAAATTCGCAACATAGGGGGTATTCATGAGTAGGTAATCAACGTATGAACCCATGAAACCTCTCCTTAAATTAACATTAACTAAGGACTCCATTAACCCCTCAGGACTCTTTAAATCAAGTTCCCTCTCATCAAGGATTATTGGCCATAGGCTTAATGAAAGGGAATCAGCAGGGTCATTACTTAGGTTAAGCGGTAGTGGGGAGTCCTTAACCTTAATTAAACCATCATTAATCATTGCGCTTAATAAATCCACAGTACCTGGACCATACTCATCAATTGCTAAGCCAACCATGTATATTAAGTACAGTATCCTCGATGTCCTAGGCCAATTACTTAATGGTCCTATTAAGGTTGGGTCAATTAACTGCATTGACTGCGACTCCGCAACATGATTCATGCTTATTATATTACCCCCCTGAGGCGCCTGCTGGGTATTATTCTCAAGGCCTATTAACACTGCTGATTCATAGCTCTGGGTTAATTTAATGACCCTATTCTCATTAATTGAACCAGCGAAGGTTAAGTGGGTTTCTAAACCAAGATTATACCTAATTAGGAGTATTGCTAAGGCTAGTATTACGTTGTAGGTTAATGGAGAGGTTACAATAAGCAGTGGTTTATCCATCCTAATTATTGGTTCAATAACGGCTAAACTCCTATAATTCCTCACAACAGTAATTCGTAAGAACCCTTTTAATACACTCACTCACGCTACGTAATAACTTAATTACCATGAAGCCCTCAGGGTGAAGTCCGCGGTAACTACATAAACCCTGAACCCTAGCCTTAACAATGCTGCATGTTCATGAACCAGTTAACCCAATGTTCGGCGTCAGTAAGGGTAACGGTAGAATAATGATGCTTGGAGTACCCATGGAGGATACGTTGAGTTTCAAACCTGGGACAAGGTTTGCCCCCATGGTTCTGAGGCAGGTGACGCCTTACCTTGAGGCAACCCCAACGGAGTGGCTTGGGTATGAGCCTTTAAGTGAATTAAATGACTTAGGTGATGTTAGTCTTCATCAGGGTGATGTTGAGTTTAACCTAAGTAGAATAAGGAGTATTACAAGTGAATTACTTGGTAAAGGACTCTTAATTAATATAGGTGGGGAGCACACAATATCACTAGCTGTAGCTAGGGCTATTAGAGATAAGTTCAATGAACTGGGAGTCTTCATTCAATTCGACGCTCACCTAGACCTCAGGGGCGAGTGGCCTATGGGCCAGGGGTTAAGTCACGCAACCTTTGCCAGGATACTGAACAATGAGGTTAAGCCAAGTCTTTACGTTAATCTAGGCTTCAGGGGATTTGATGAAGAAGAGTTAAGCTATGCTAGGGGGTTAAATAGCGTGCTACTAGACTCAGTGGAGTTATCGGCAGTAAGCTATACTCAATTACGTGACTTGCTTAGGATCATTAATGATACCCATGGTCCAATTCACCTATCAATAGACATTGATGTATTCGACCCATCAGTAGCCCCAGGCGTGGGTAATCCAGAGGCAGGGGGTGTGGGTTACATGACTATTTATAAAGCCCTTGAAGTCGCAATGCCACTAATTGCTGAGAGACTAGTGGCTATTGATATTGTTGAGTATTCACCACCCAATGATGTAAGCAATATAACTGCATCACTTGTTGCTAAACTCATAGTTGACTTAATGAACCTTTACCTATGGGGTATTAATTGTAGGCGGGTTAGAAGTTAATTTCCCCAAAGCCGCTTAAGTCACTTGTGGCCTTCTCCGATAAAACATCATTACTAACCCATATACTGTACCTTAATTTAACTGTGTAAACCAATGCACCGGATTCCTCTGTTGGTGTTAATGGTATTTCCCCATTAATGTCAGCATGACCCTTCTCAACACCATTCTTAAGTAGACTCCACTTCATTGAGACAATTAACTTATCCCCACTCCGCTCAACACTCCACTTCCTCTCCCCGGGTTGTAAATCATAGGTGTTTGAATACTCCTTAACCATATTAGTGAATGAACCCCCCTCACCAAGTGGTTGAGTTAAACCAGCCTCCCTAGGCCACCTCTCCAGTCTCCTTAACCTAGCCTCCTCTGGGGTATCTTTACTGAACCTTACAGGTACCTCAACCTCAGTTTCGTAAACCACCGTGTAGTCTGATGACATAGCTGCTGTGCTTAAGCTGGGTTAATTAATATTTCACTGCTTAACCTTGGGAAAGTTTTAAATAGGGGTTAATGAACTTAGGATTATATGATGATTAACATAGTTGATGTATTAGTAGTAAGCATCCTGGCTGCATTCATACTTGCGGTAGTGGGTGTGGTACTTATGATACTGGATTCATCAAGGAGCAGTAAAGAGAGTGAGGAGAGTGAGGATAGTAAGGGGGAGAGGAAGTATGGTGGTGTTGTTGTCATAGGGCCAATACCAGTAATCTTCGGTAATGATTCATCAATAATCAAGTGGGCTATTGCATTAACAATAGTAGTCGTAATAGTATTCATACTATTAGTAGTAATACCGCTCATTGGTGTTTAACATGAGGCTTTACCAGGTTGGATTAATACTGATAATAATCGCCGTATTAATACCATTACTGGCAGTAATCTTACTAGCTTTAACCGCTCCATCAACCGGAGTAACGTGGGGTGGGGCTGTGTTAGTCTTCCCGATACCAGTAGCCATAGTGATCGGGAATAAGCCCTCAATTATAACGGCATTATCATGGGTAATGGTCGTAGTATTCATAGCCATGATCATAATTTACATTATTACCCTACTCTACCACAGGAGGTTAAGCCAATCAAGCGTTTAGCTCCATTATTACTAGTCTTCTTCCATCCTGACCGGGCAATATGACTGTTATCTTATAGGAGTCACCGAACATTATGGCTGAAACATCATCACCCAGGTGAACCTCCCCATCAATACTATGAATCACGCATGATTCGCAATTCCTAGCCTCCTCGATTATCCCCCTTACGATACTGGGGATATTACCGCCATCTGCGTTTAACGCAACCATGAGTTCCCCATGGTCACCATGGGAGTGGTAATCAGCGTTAGCATTATACTCACTGTATTCATTCTTTATTGCATCAACAAGTTTACTTAAATCCTCTGCGAATTCAGGTGGAGCCATGTGTTTATGCTCCTCAGTCTCCTCTTCCTCATTTTCACTATTCTCCTCACTGATCGGTACCATAACCATGTTTAATACTAATTCAAGCTTCTCAGATTCCCCAATTCTCTTAAGTTCATTCTCAAGCCTCTTCCATTCCTCCAAGCCAAGCTTTATTTGCTTGAAATTAAACACAGGTGAGTCTTAAGTTGGGGAATTTATTAAACTTCCCACTCATCTCATAATTAATCAGCCTAATCTCACGGCCATTACTTCACGTGCCTTAAGGTAATTCTAAGCATATTGAAGACATTTTGAAAAACATTTATTAAGTACTTAAGTGCACGTAATTCCCTATGATTCGTGTAAATGGGTTAACGGTAGCATACTTAGTCTTAACCCTTATTATAATTTACGTTGGGATTTCATTAATTGCTCATGGTTCATTAATTAATATGCAAACGAATAGCTTACCCCCATCATTAAGCGGCTACTCATACACTGGTTCACTCAGTAATAATACTAACGTTATAGTAACGATATATGTTCCACTTAGGAACCTGAACCTACTTTACCACTACGTTGAATTAATATCAAGCCCAGGTTCACCAATGTATCATCACTTTCTAAGTAAGGCTCAAGTTGCCTCACTATTCTATCCAATTAATGAATACAATAATGTTACCGCCTTCCTCAAGGAACACGGCTTCAGAATATTATTCACTGCAGCTGACTCCATAATAGTGGCTGAGGGTAACGTTAGTGCTGTTGAAAGATACCTAGGTTTAAGGTACGCCGTCTACAGTAATGGTTCGGTAAGCTTCTATGAGTCCTATGGGGAGCCTAAGCTAGGTAACGTGATGATTTACTCATCTAACATAACCATGCTTCTACTTGAGCATCCATCATTCTTAGTAACAGGCAGTGAATTAAATGGGTTAAGGAATTACGTTAAGAGTAGTGTTAATTTAACTTACCCTATTGAGGCTTATTGGCCCACGATGCTTCAGGGGGCCTACAATGCAACCGCATTATATGAAATGGGGTATTATGGTCAAAACTACACGATAGGCATTATTGACTTCTTCGGCGACCCCTATATTGTTAATCAATTAACGCAGTTTGATTATGAGACAGGCTTACCTAATCCACCAAGCTTCAATATAATACCCATAGGCCCCTATAACCCTAATCTAGGTGTTTATAATGGTTGGGCATACGAGATAAGCCTTGATGTTGAGGCTGCCCATGCCATTGCACCTGAGGCTGGCATAACGCTTTACGTAGCTAACCCAGCATTACCCCTAGCTGCTATAATAGCTTACATCGTTGACCAGGATAATGTTAATGTAGTGTCCCAGAGCTTCGGTTTCCCGGAATCAATACTCTCAACTGTTAATGGCCCAGTCTTCTACTTCAATGTCTTCCTAACCGATGAATACTACGCACTGGGTAGTGTTGAGGGTATAACCTTCACTGCGGCAAGTGGAGATGGGGGTGGGGCGGGTTATAGTAATGGACCTATTGGCGCCGTTATTTACCCATCAACATCACCCTACGTAACCGCCGTGGGTGGTACAACCACCTACATTCAATTACCCAACGGCTCCTATTACCAGACAGCCTGGTCCAGTTACGGCTTCATACCGCTTGATGAGAATCTAGGTGGATCAACAGGTGGTGTTAGTGCTGTTGAACCTAAGCCGTGGTATCAATGGGGAATTACGACACCGAACTCATATCCCCTCGGCAGAATGGTTCCCGATGTTGCAATGGATGCAAGCCCCTACCCAGGTTTACTGATTGTGGGGCCTGGTAATACACTACTTATAACAGGGGGTACAAGCGCCGCGGCGCCTTTGCTTGCTGGATTATTAACATTAATAATGGATTACGTTCACTCAAGCCTAGGCTTAATTAACCCTGCATTATACAGTATAGCCAATAATACTAATGAGTATGGTAAGGCGATAGTACCAATCACTTTCGGCTACAACATACCGTGGACAGCCCACTACGGTTACAATATGGTAACTGGGTTAGGAACCATTAATGCCGGGTACTTCGCTGAAGCCCTCTCGGCATTAAGCAATCAAAGTAAGGGTGGCTTATCAATAACAGTTAACGTATTCAACAGCTCCGGTTACCCGCAGAGGCAGTATTACCCAGGGGAGAGGATTATAATTAGTGCATCAATAATTGCTAACTCGACTCAACTGGTTACGTCAGGGAACTTCTCAGCCATAATTGAGAATCCCTGGGGTACCATAGCCATTGTCCCATTAAGGTTCACTCAACCCCTAGGTTGGGCAGCATCAATTACACTTCCAAGTAACGCCTCAGGCATATTAATGGTAACTGTTTACGGCAAATACAGTAACCTTACCGGCTACGGATTCACCACTGTGTTTTCGGGTTATTATGCTCAATTCCTTGAACCGCTCACATTCATACCACTGTACTCGAAGTTAGGTATTTGGATTGAAGTTAATTTAACCAATGCTTACGGCTCATTACCAATTAACGTAACTAACCTAACAGCATTAGTGTACTACTACGATTACATTAATAACTCATACGTATTAATAGGCAATGTCACATTAAGACCACAGATAACAAGTCAAGGCTTCGGTTTAACACCATTATTCATAGGCAAGCTACCGAGTGATGCACCCATGGGTAACCTACTCATTAGGTTAACTAACGCCTTCGGTTTCGTGGCATTTGTCAATGGCATAATGATGCAGAGCATGAGTGTCCTCCCACCTATTGTTGCTCAACCAGGTTCAGTTGCAGCAGGAGGTGACGTAATAGTGGCGGGTTATCCTACTCCACCACTTGACTTAGGTCAAGTCTCCGTTGGGACTGGTACGTATGTGTTTTATAATGTTCTCTACGGCTCCAACGTAACTGCCTCATTAATAGGACCTAATGGTGAGGTTATCAGTAGGGCAAACATTTACTATAATCCATCAGTGGGCGCCTATTACGGTGTCTTAAATGTGCCTCAAAATGCTGCACCAGGCCTATACCTAGTGGCCTTAAATGCCTCATATGACTCATATACGCTTAACTCCACGATAACAGGCTCATACTTCGCTGAAATATATGTTTCCAGAGGTTACTCGACACCATTAATACGTTTTTCATCACTCTACGCCACTGAGGGGCAGGTGATTACTATTTACGCGAACATAACTTATCCTAACGGTACTGAGGTTAAGTACGGCATGTACTCGGCTGTCGTGTACCCTATATCATTATCAGGCATTTACCCGGCCTTAAGTCAATTATTCGAAACCCCACTCTGGTATAATCCTAAGATCGGCTTATGGGTTGGTAATGTAACTTTACCATCTCAATTCTCTCTAGGTAGCTTAACCTACCTTGAAGGTAACATGTACTTCTCATCACCGTATGGAGTATTGATTACCGGTGTTTCAGCTGATGGATTCCCAACACCAAGTAGCCTACTAACTCAATCAACATTCTACGTACTACCATACACATTAGTGAGTGATCAGTTAATAAGTAATATGAAGGCTTATCACTTAGCGTTGATTAATGATACGTTAGTGAATGGTGTGTATGTTGATGATGTTTTAATTAATGATACATTAATCGGTAATGTTACGTTAATTAACTGCAACGCCAGTAACATAACTATACTTAACTCTAACGCCACAGTAATGCTGTCTAACATTAATAACATTAATGCAGTTAATAGTACTATTATGTTATTCACAAGCAAGGTCAATGAATTATCGATAGCATCCTCAAGGTACATTAATGAAAACTCAGTGGTGAAGCACATTTATCCTCCACCACCAGTTGTCATAATTAATTACCCCAGTGGTGATGCTAATTTAACAGGCTTAGTTGCTGTTAACTTCACTGTAATGGGTGATGATGTGTCAAACACGGTGCTTTACCTTAATGGTCATGAATTAGCCAGTTACAGTGGTAACGGTACATTCACCTACGCATTAAATACGGGGAGTTACCCTGATGGTACATATGAATTAACTGTTGTTGCACTTCAGGCTGATGGATCATCAGCATCAGCAACAGTGGTGGTTAATATTGAGAATGGTTTACTAACCCTTAATAATAGGCTTAATGCCGTTAATCAATTCATTAACAGTAGCGTTGCTAGGTTGTCTAATGAATTATCATCAAACATGACGCTGATTTACAGTGAATTCAATAGACTTAACAGTAATCTATTAATCATGGATATTCTACTACTGGTGGCCCTTGCCTTAAGCTCAGCGGCCTTATCATGGTTCATAGCATCTAGGCGTCATTAATCACTTGTAAAAGGCTATTGAAGCGTAACCCACGGTCTCAAGGAGATACCCACTGGTGTCGCCGGATGTGGCATGCTTAAGCAGCTTTACACCAGTAGACCCCTGTTTCCTTGAGTAAACTATGGCTGTCATTATTGCACCGAAGCCGCATACTGAGACATCATACTTATCCATAACCGTGTAGAAGCCTTCCTCATCCATGTTTAGTATACGTTCAATAACCTTCATGTCCTTATCCGTAGTAACCTCATGAGGCTCATAGTGATTTAAGTCACTGGAGGCCACTACCACAACTTCACCTGCCCTCCCATCAATAACCTCACTTATTGCTGAACCAAGCCTCCTGGATAAATCAATGGTTTGATTCCATAGAACTATGGGAACTATCCTGGAGCCGGGGAAAAGATACTGTATAAAGGGTACCTGAACCTCGATGGAGTGCTCCCTCTCAAAGGCTATTGGATCCTCGGCCAAGTCCTTAACTTTAGCTTTTATCTGCTTAGCCACCTCCTCATCAATCTCCACCTGCCCCAACGGTGTCTCCCAGGTGCCACTAGTCATTATTGCTGCTGGTGAACCAACACCATAGTGATTAGGGCCTATTATTACGAATACCTTGGGTTTAATGTACTTACCTACCTCAACGTACGCGTGAGCAGCCACTGGACCCGAGTACACGTAACCAGCGTGAGGCACTATTACTGAGAGGACGTACTGCCTATTCTCCTTAACATTCATTGTTGATTTAGGACCAAGCTCATGCTCAATGGACCATTTTATCTGGTTAATTAAACCATCCTTACTTGCCTCATAGAACATACCTGCAACCGCGGGTTTCCTAGTAACCATGTTAATCTCACTGATTTCTGTTATTTAAATTGTTTCACTGATAGAGGGATAGTGTTGTGTATGGTTATTAAGCGAGTAACTTAAAAACTAGTTTAAGGTCAATTAATAACAGTGGCTAAGGCTGATTTAAAATCATCAATAACAAGGATTCTTAAGATAGCTAATATATCACTTTACATAATAGTAATAGTATTCACTGGAATCACAAGTATACTTTCGCTATATATTGCGGCATCAGATATTTTGAAAATAATAATGAATATTAATTCCTTAACAGATATTAATATTATCAATGTATTATCAGCATTATTCCTCGTGGTATTAACAATGGAGTTAATAGACATGTTCATAATATACATGGAGAGGGGGCATATAATCGTTGATATGGTGATAGCCATAGTGCTAACAGCAATAGCTAGGGAATTACTGATAAATTACGCTAATATTGAATCCATGACTCTTCAAAGAGGAATCATGCTATCAGCAGCTATTTTAACCCTAGCCATATCATACTGGTTAGTTATTAAGGCTGATTCCATTAAGAAAACCTAGCAGTAATGAGGCTCCTATGCCTATTATCAATAAGTGATTCATTCATTAGGTGCATTTTCAGTAACCTAAAGCTTGGGAACTTAACCCCGCAAACAGGGCATCTTCTCGTTTTAGGTAATTGCTGGCACTCCCTACTATAGTGAATGAAGTAGGCTAACGCATTATCCATTGTTTTCCCACAGTACTTGCACACTATCTGCATTGAGGCTTACGTAACCCTGTGGTTTAAAACTTAACCCTACTCAACTCACTAATATGGGGTAATTAATTTAAAGTTACCTGTGGTTCAGTGGTTATGGGTATTATAATTGAGATTGCCGTTGATCCAATAGGTACAGGCTCCACAAGTGTTGGTGACTTAATAAAGCAGGCAGTATCAGTAATAGCTAAGAGGGGTTATAAGTACCAGGTCTGCGCCATGGGAACAGTCGTGGAGTTGCCGTCACTAAGGGATATTGGTCCACTTCTTGAGGATATTCATGAGGAGTTGGTTAAGAGAGGGGTGAAGAGGATTGTTTCAGTGGTTAGGATTGATGATAGGAG
Organism: Caldivirga maquilingensis IC-167; assembly: GCF_000018305.1. Classification (NCBI taxonomy): domain Archaea; kingdom Thermoproteati; phylum Thermoproteota; class Thermoprotei; order Thermoproteales; family Thermoproteaceae; genus Caldivirga; species Caldivirga maquilingensis. The sequence goes on from NC_009954.1 coordinate 1,664,960, forward strand.
GGATAAGAATGAGAGTATTGAGTATAAGGTTAGTAGAGTTACTCAATAAGACTGAGGATTAAGTAATATTTTAAACATGCAGTTGAACACAACCTAGTGCATTAATCCACCTGTGTTAACTCATAGTCTAATTCATCAATGTACTTCCAGGCATCATCAGGGAATATTAATACTGCATCATTAACATTAAGGCTCATTGCAGCATAGGCAACAGCCCCAGAGCTTAAACCAATCAATAAACCATCACTCCTAGCCACCTTCACAACGCCTATTAAGGCCTGTTCCCTTGATACATCAATCACCTGATCCACCTTAAGTAATTCACTGAATGGATTATTACCATTAATCCTCTTAATACCTGGTATTGTTGAATTAACTGATGGCTGCACGGCAATCACTTTAACATCATTACCGTACTTCTCCTTAAAGTACATTGATATCCCGGTCATGTGGCCGGCGGTCCCAACGGCACCAATAATGTATTTAGGCTTAAAGCCAGCTAACCTGCATTGTTCATCAATCTCCCTAGCCGTAGTATTATAGTGAATCATGTAATTGGCTGGGTTTGAGAATTGATTCGGGTGACTTAACCCCAGTTTCTTAGCCTCATTAATTACCTCAGGTAGTATTGATGATGTATTACCCTCACGTTCAACAACCTTAACACCCATTAACTTAAGCATGACCTTAAAGGACCTTGGTGAACCAGAGGGAACGTAGGCAATGTAGTCGATTCCCCTAGCCCTAAGTATTGATGCTAAGGCAACAGCCAAGTTACCTGAGGAAACCTCAATAACCCCCTTATCAACATTACCCAGCGACTTAATAAGCCCTAGGGCAGTCCTATCCTTAATACTATGCGTCAACGGATTCATGAACTCCAGTTTAGCCCAAACATTACGCTGCTTAAACAAGTTCAGCTTCAAGAGGGGGGTAGGCCAAACCCCTGTTACCAACTCTTCTAGACTATTAAACACGTTACCAGTTGCAAATACTGGTCCCAGTCATTAAGCAGGTAGGCTTAGAGACACTATTTAAGGATTATGGTTATGGAGAAGCCTAAAGCCCACTAGTAATCCTAATCCTTGGCGTAATCCCCACCATGAATAGTAGGCTTTAAGTACTGTATATTATATTTACGTATTAAAGGGAACCTAAATCAGTAGAACTCACTTTGAAGTATAAATAAACCCAGTGCGGTTAAGTGATTATGGTTAATAGGCTTCATGGATCTCATGGGATCAGAATTACAATTGCTGTGGTTATAATTACCATTGCAGTAACGGCTGGCTACTGGTTTTATCAAGGAGTTTTTAAGGACTCAACAGAAAACAGTTACCTCACCTCAAAATAACTCCTACATATACGCCATTGAGTATGCTAGGCAGGTTCTCCAGGATGCTAAGGGGGGCTTACCTAACTGCTATGGGGCTTAAGTTCCCGGTTAAGGTGGATGAATTAAGCCTATCATTGATACTTAATTCAACCATTATTGATGATACCACATTACTGATAAATGGAACACCATACAGGTATATCATTATCTACGTCTATAACTATAGTAAGAGTATTAATAGGATTCAATAATGTTAGTACTAATGGAATCACGGTATCGTATATCCCACCACCAGCTTCAGTAACCTATACTGGAGGTAAACAATTCACCTATAGTATTTACTATGATGAGGAATCATGCAATGCAACAATATGGGATATACCATTTATGATACAGAATTATGAAGTATACGCGATAAGTAATGAGGCATGTAGAGGCGTCTACCTAGTTTCATTAAACGTATCATCAATGAATACTGCAGGAATCGGTACGCTGAGGGAATCTGTATGGTTAGTATTAGTGAGGGCGCGTTAAGCACTATTGATTAAACGCTAAATCACCTACTGCGTGTGAACCAGGATAAGGGGAGTATTATTGGTCTAGCTAACCTACTGTGGGTTAATTCACCCTGAGCTTTAATTAATAAGGCCTCTGGATTAATGAGTCTTAGTTTATCAGCATCCTTGGTAAGTTCAATCACCCTACTACCGCACCTTGGGCATGTCTTAATCTGACCGATGCCAACGTAATCAACCCAACATTGCCTACACCTATATGTATTCACAGTATTGTTAACATCCATTACTTTTAATGTGCATAAATCCCTAAAACCCCTAACTGCAATACCAAGTATGGCTGGTGCCAGTCTCCTTAATGCCTTCCTATTCTTAATAACGGTTAAGGCATCCGCCTCAATAACCACGTCGCCACCATAACCCATTGCATAAACCTTGTTAACTTCCTCAATTAACCCTGAGGAATCACCCGTGAACCTAACAATCAGGGTGGATTCCTCGCTTGGCTTAGCCTCATATGTGTAACGCTTAATTACTGGGACTGGTTCATTACCCTTAAGCAACCCGGAGTCGTCGATGAAGCCCCCATTACCTGATATTACGGGTATTAAGGCGTAGTCCCCTAACTCCTTCACGTCGCTTGAGAATACGTATGGCCTTAACCCAGTGCTAATCTTAGCTATGGCTAAGGCTGTTGAGACGCATATGGATAAGTTAATGATTGGGATGATTCCTTTAAGCAACTCGTACTGCTCATCATCTATGTAGATCAATGATTCACCGGCAGTAACCACTACGGCGTCATCAATAGCCTTAATTGGCTTAACACCCCTACTCACTATTAGCCTTAAAGCTGAGTTAACGCATAAGCCAACCCCACAGTGATCAATAATCAGTGCCTTCACGGCGCTCTCCCCGGCGATATTTTTATAAGCGTATTCACGCTTAACCACTATGCCTAATGCCGCAGGCTTTAAGCCATACTTCATAGTACCACCATTATCATCAATGATCATGGGGGCATTATTAACCATTGGTCTAACATTAAAACACGCCTACATACCCACACCAAGCCCAGTAATAAGCAGTAGTAACACTGTTTCAGCGGGCTTCTACAATATCTTAGTAATACTTTTAATGGCCTTAGCAGGCTTAATCGTAGTCTACCTCTTGGTTAGGTACGCTAAATTTAAGGCTTTTGCATTATTTAAAGACGTCATGATCATCTTCCTAGTCTACACACTGGTGACCTTCTACCTATATGAATACGCAACCTACTACGACATCTACCCACTCCTACTCGTGGTAACCTTTTACCCATTAAGCCTAGGCCTAACAGCAGCATTAAGCTACTTCTCCCTATACAGTAATAATCAAGTATTGAGGAGTATTGGCATAGTCTCCTACAGTGCCATGGCTGGTTCACTACTGGCCACAAGCCTACCCCCTGTTACAGCGGCAATGGTTCCAATAGCGTTAGCCATATACGACGTATTCATGGTTTACAAGGGCCTACTGGGTAAGTTAGCCGACTCAATGAAGGGTGGGGTTGGGAGGAGTCTACTTAGGGGCCTTGTCCTTGACTTAAGGGATACGGCAATAGGTGTAGGTGACTTAGTGGTGTATTCACTTATGTCAAGCTTCACCATATCCCTCGCCGGAAGCTCAATGGCCTTAACACTCACTGTGCTTATACTAGGGGTTTTAATCGGCTTCTACGCAACCTACAGGTTACTCCTACCCTTCAGGGGGTATGCGCCAGCATTACCATTACCTGTATTGCTTGGTTTCGTACCAGTGATTCTAATTCTCCACGCCATTTAACCCCACTCTAAGCGAACTTAATCAATACATTTACTAAATCCACTAGGATTCATTGATGGAAAAAGAAAAAGCCCCAGCCCCCTTTATCCTAAACCAGACTAGACTACGGCCGCTGAGTACCTGGTTTAAGGCTGCGTTTATAAGCATTTCCCATTGACTACGCCACGGCTGGTTTAACCACATCCTCATCAATGCTTATTAACGCCTCACCCTTAAGCTCAACCTCACCACCGCTTACGTTAGCCTCCCCATTAGTATACTCAATACTAATGCCCCTCACAGTAACCCCATGTCCACTTAATGAACCATAACCCCTCACCAATATTCTTGAGGCCTCCCTTGAGTAGGCGGCGATAAGTAGTTTACCTTGCCGTGGCCCCACGTAGATTAATTGCGCATCACCTTGAATTAATACGGCTGGTTGGTATTGGGCATATAGTGCATCCTCAACACCATACCCATTAACAATCACCCTAACACCCCTCTCATGGGCTGTTTTAAGAATGTTCATTAACATGTTAAGTAAGTCGCCGCCCTCCTTAAGGTAAAGTAAGCTTAGGCAACGGGCCACTGCCTCATACTCACTCCACTTACCGTTAATAACATTACGGTAACCAAGTAGGCAGGCTCTCTTAGCAATGTTATATAATTCACTGTTATTCAAGTATATTGAGGCCTTTAACGCCAACCTACTGCTAAGTAAACTATAACCCCTGTAGGGTGGGTACTTGTCATCCTCCCCCTCACCCATATGCATCTTCGAGTATAAACTGTAGTAAAGGTACCCATCACTTCTCTGGAATTCACCGGAGAGGCTAATAATAGCCTCAACACCACTTAACGCATGATTAACGCACTCACTGCATAAGCCCCTAACGTAAGCCTCACTGAAGGATAAAACAGCCATCAGGTGCGTGTTCAATACCATTAGGTTCTCCCAACCCTGTGGATCACTGGAGAGGAAATGCCTACTACCCCACCTAAACCACTTTAACCCATTACCCAAGTCAATGTAGCCTAGGCAATTGGGTGGTTGAGTTAAGTAACATTCAAGTGCCTTAACCGCACCCTTAAGGTACCTTGAATCACCGATTAATTCAAAACCCCTTAGTAAGGTGTTGAATACGTATGATTGCTGGGGTGACCCGTAAATATCCTTAGCCCTAGCCGCAGTAATGTAAGGTATTTTAACACCACCATGCTCATTCATTCTATTTAATAATTCCTCATAGGCGAATACCAGGATATCTAGGAAAACGGGGTTACTTGACTCAATCCAATTGGTTAACGCGGTATTAGCTACATCACCCCTAACCCAGTAGTAGGCTTGATTAGGCTTTATGAAGCTGGGTAATTCACTCTCCTTAACGTAACCAGCCTTAACCAACGCCCATATTAAACCATCCTCAAAGAACCCACCGTAAAGTATAGGTAATGGCTTCGGTAATTTACCTAGAGCATGAGTAAGCTCCTTAACATTACTAGTAATAGTAATTAAGGCATCACAGTAATCACCCTTACCATTAACTTTAACCCAGAGTTCATTACCTTTAATGAGTAATTGAGGCTTAACCTCATTAATCAAGTACGGCCCCACATCATTCTCACTATAACAGTAGGCGGCGAGGGGAATAATCATGCAGCCGTTACCCCCTGAACCCAAGTCACCCACTGTTACGTCCCTAGTTACACCGCTTAATCTAACATCACTTAATCGTGACGACGCATGAATAATAATGTACCAGTTACCGCTTAACCCCCCATTAAATAGTTTAACCGAGTACTCGCCTTGGTTACACTCCTTAATTAGGCCCCTTGAGGCGCAGTTCCTTAAATCCAGGTTTAAACCGCAAGCCACATTTAGGCCTCTTTTCAATATTTAAACGTATTAATTAATGCATTCGAAGCCACGATAAGTTAATTAACCCTATTGATGCTTGACTTAACGTGGACCTGGAGGACTTAAGAGCATTAATGAGTATGATTAAGGCTAAGTTAATGAACAGGCCCATTGCCTTATGCGACATAGGGGATGCTGATGGCTTAACCAGTGCGGCTTTATTCCTCATGAAGTACCCAAACGGTTTAGTGGTATTCGCCCCACCAAGTAAGGTGCAGAGGGGTTGGTTATACAGGTTGATTGAGTGGGATTTCGTAGCCGACTTACCCTGTCCAGGGAAGGCCGTGATTAGGGCTGATCACCACAGGACCAATAAGCCGTGCGCCAAATTCGAGTACTATGATCCAGAGGCACCTTGCTCAGCCTACATGGCGGCTAAGGGACTTAACCTTAATGACTTGAAGGCTCAGGACCTTGTTAAGGTGGCTATAGAGACTGATACAGCTAACATAGTCTCCAGGGAGGCGGAGGAAATAGATATGGCTGCCAGGTTCTCCAGCTACAGTGAGAAGATTAGGTTGGCTAAGGCGCTGGCGCAGGGAGGGTTAATGGCGCTTAATGAGCCTTGGGTTAAGACCATTGTGGAGAGGGGGTATAGGGCTAAGGAGCTTATGTTGAAGATAGCTGATCAATTACCAATAGATAACGTGGTTAACGTATACTTTAGTGAGAGGGTAGGTAGCTTATCCTACAGGCAGTTAACGATAGAGCTTCAAAAGAGAGGGGCTGGTATGGTTAATATACTGGTTAAACTAGGTTCAAGAACCTTCAGGTATTATTGCGGAGCCGATAAGTCGAGATTCGACTGCACAAGGATAGCCTCAGCCCTGGGTGGTGGCGGGCATCCATATGCCGCTGGGGCTCAGTATAAGGCACCCTTGCTTAAGCCTAGGCAGGGCCTCGAGTTATTCATCAAAGTGCTTAAGGATAAGTTAAATATGGATAAGTTAAGCCTAGTGGAGGTGTTGAATGACACCAACGGCGTAAGCATTAGGAGGCTTCAAGTATAGTTTCATTCGCCGTCTCCTTCATTACTGGTTTTGACCGGGTTAGGTTAATATACTTGGGTTTAATTAATGACTCATGAATGAGCTTACGGATAAGGATATTGCAGTCCTAGTTCACTTAAAGAAGGCTAATGTTGATTACGGTAAATCCATTGCATTAAACACCGGGATACCTCTACAGGAGGTTTTGCAAATACTTGATAAGCTTGAATACATGGGCCTAGTGGAGAGGGTTAAGGGTGGTAAAACCCTTAAGAGGAGTGTGGCTAGGTTTAAGCTTAGCAGTGAGGTTAGGAGGCATCACGTCTACTATAGATTAAGCAGAAGCGGTGAATTACTTATCAGGGCTAGTGTTAAACGTAGTAAGCGGTAGCATCATGGTATTAGCAGGAGCTTTGTTTCACCATCCTCAATAATCACGCCTATTAGCCCCAGGTTCTTAACGTCATCACCCATCTTTTCAATAACGCTAATCGCCTTATTAAGGGAATTAGAAATCATCATTAGCTTATCCCTAATAGTACTCATTAATGCATTAAGCTCAAACAATGGAGGAGTCACATGAACATCTATTACGTAGTTGAAGTAAGTGAACCTAATGTACTCGTAAGAACCACCCCCACCCTTAGCCATTAATCTCCTCTCACCCTTAATAAGTCTCCTTACTGTGGATAACTCGGAATCAATGTAACTTAACACCTTACTCAACTGCTCCACATCACTCCTAATATCGTCAACAGCCGTCTTCGCATTGTAAAATTTCATAAAGTCAATAGGCATCCCGGTATCAACCTAATTTCAGACATTTAAGTATTCCGCATTAACGCAACTACACAGTCAGGTAACTGGCGTAGAGAGTTAGCACAGGAGGACTGTGATGGGCTGGGCCATGGTAATTGACGATGGGATCTAGGGGTCTAGCCCCCTTCTTTTCAACTCGTTAAAAACCCTACTCGCAATCTCAACAACACCCCTATACTCCCCTCCCTATTCCTTATTATCCTGGCTACAGCATCAGTGTTCACTGTGGCATATTGAATTATTATGTTCCTAAACCTAACCACGGACCTATACCTAGTGAAATCCTCGGGCTTAGGACACCGGCATCCCTAAGCCTAACACCGGCATCAATATACCCTTTAACACCGAGCCCCAGTAGTGCGGCTGCCCTCATAATAATATCAATTAAAGCCTGTGCCTGTAACTGAAGGAGATGCACTGCTGCGTTAAGTCTGTAAACATCATTAAGATCCTCAACCCTCAACTCATCAAGCAACCCTGTATGCTCCAGTATTAACTTCAACAGCCTACTTATTGTCCCCATTTACTAACCACCGCGTTGAACTGGGTTCCCAGTAGGTCTAGCTTCTCTGAATCTATAATGAAGTCTATGCAGGGTTTCAAAATCCTTAACATAATATCCAGGTACTCATCAATATCCCTCGTGTACAGGAGCTTACCCTTGCCCAGGGCGCTTGTCACTAATGTGCATGGTATAGACTCATAGTCATTGAGCACCAGTAGGTCTACATCCTCATCCCTAACACCCAGAAACCTAGCCAACGCATACTGTAGGTCTACATCCCTCTCCGCATCCTCAAGGTAAACGGCAATATCCCAATCACCCTTAACCACACCGCCCCAAGCCCTGGATCCATAAAGCACCGCGAAGACGACCCCGTAGTTACGCCATGGAAATTCCCCAAGCACAGTGAAGCATAAGGCGGTCTTTAATTTATTCTTAACTCCATGAACATAAGGTGTTGAGATTCCTTACATGGGGATTTGCGGAGGCATAATGCTTAATAAGCAGCGTCATAGTTAAAATGGATAAGTCTGGGTTAGGTCATGGCCAGTGACAGGGGACTGATGCTGAGGTGCCTTTGACTTACTGACATACAGCTTAGGTTAATGACCATGAGATCGATAGAAATATGTAAGAATTCACAGTACTAACTTCGCTTATTGAATCGACTAAGGGGTTAGTTAAGGGACTCTGGGGTCCTGAAGTAAGTCTGTTGAAGCCTTATGTCGACTTAAAGTCAATGAGCATTATTACTCTGTTGCCCTCTGTCTCATGGACTCCTTCCAAACCTGCTTCTGCCTCTCAGGTGCCTTAAGCTCCTCCGGCGTGATTGTCCTACCCATTATGGTTTGAGGAATATAAGCCCCACCGGCGAATGTGAAGCCGCATTTTGGGCATTGCCAGATACCGAAGGCAAGTCTCTTAAGCCTAACCAGTGACCTGCATTGCGGGCACCTATGCATTCCCCTTTGCTTAACCTCTATCTGAAGCACCTTCCTCCTAATCCCCATCCCGTACCTGGCGCCGAATCTACCAGTTGGTCCAACAATCTTAGTGTGACTGAATGGCACACTTCATCACCCAGCCTGCCTTTAAAAACTTTACCATAAACAGCGTCCTCCCTTATCCCATTAAACAATACTAAAAAGCCCACTGAAAACACTTCACCGTGGAGTATAGGTTATTTGGGAAGAGTGGGGTTAGGGTTTCCGCAATAGGCATGGGTACTTACTATGATCCACTGTGGATTGCAGCATCCATGATTGGTTTAAAACCCTCCAGGAATAGAAAACTGCAAGCCTTAAGGGTTGGGTTAGAGAATGGCATTAACCTAATTGATACCGCTGAAATATATGGTAGTGAACCCATTGTTGGTGAGGCTATTAGGGGGTTTAATAGGGATGAATTATTCATAGCCACTAAGGTTTGGCCAAGCCACCTTAAGTATGATTCAGTGATTAAGGCTGCTCAAGGCAGCTTAAGGAGACTTGGCGTTAAGTACATTGACCTCTACCAGATCCATTTCCCAAACAGGAGGGTACCCATTGAGGAGACTATGAGAGCTATGGAGTACCTGGTGGATAAGGGTATTGTGAGATTCATTGGCTTAAGCAACTTCAACCTGAATCAGGTAATTGAGGCTCAGCAGGCTTTAAAAAAGTATGAGGTTACCGCACTTCAATTACCCTATAGCCTAGTGGATAGGAGGATTGAGGGGGATATTATACCGTACGCTAAGAAGGAGAATATTGCCATACTATGCTACTACCCCCTGGGTCATGGTAGATTAGTGAGGGAGTTTCCAAGTGATTTAATAAACCTGGTTAAGAGTAATCATGGGGATAAGACACCTGCCCAAATAGCCTTAAACTGGATAATAAGTAAGCATGAGAACGCATTCCCAATACCCAGGGCATCTAATCCAATCCACGTAAGGGAGAACCTTGATGCAGTGGGTTGGAGGCTAAGTGAGGAGGAGATTAAGGCCATTGAGGCGTGGTTCCAGGGTAAGTAGATTAAGACTAAGGTTAAACACAGTAGGGTTATTAAACACTGGGCATTTGCATTAAGTATGAGTTACACCTTAGTTAACGTAAACGACGTTAAACCAGAGCCCCTTAATATAAAGGGTTCAGCGGGTGTGTTTACCCAATGGTTAGTTAGTAAAGGTAATGGCTCAAGTAAATACGCTGTTAGAAGGCAGTTAATTAAACCTGGAGGCAAGGCGCCGCTTCATAGGCATGCCTATGATGAAACATTCCTAGTACTAAATGGTAGAGGCGTTATGACTATTAATGGCGAATCCATTGAAGTTAAACCAGGTGTATGCGTGTTCGTGCCATCTAAGATGCCTCACTCAATAAGGAATACCGGTGACTATGACTTAGAGTTAATTACCGTAATATCTTATGAAGAGGACATGAGTATTGAGGTCCTGGAGTAGTTTACGCATATTACTTAATGTGAATCATTAGTTGGTGAACCATTTTTATAAACCACACGTAATACTCATGGTAATGCGAGTAGTAGTGATTGGTGGTGGAGCCGCCGGTATGAGTGCAGCATCAAGGATTAAGAGAATTAGACCTGACTACGACGTGGTGGTTTTTGAGTCAACTAACATAGTTAGTCACGCCCCATGTGGTATACCCTACTTCCTGGAGGGTCTTTTCAATGATGAATCACTCTTCATGCATTACACACCCGACTACTTCACTAGTGTTAGGGGTGTTAGGGTGAGGGTTAATGAGAGTGTTGTTAAAGTGGGTGATGGATTCATTATTACTAATACTGGTAATCGCGTGAATTGGGATTACTTAGTGTTAGCCACAGGATCAGTACCAAGGATCCCAAACATACCCATTAGCGGTAATAAAGTATTCACAATACACCACCCCTCCAGGGCCGTGGAGGTTAGGAGAATTCTTGATTCGGTTAATGTTATTGGTATTGTTGGTTCAGGTTACATTGGGCTTGAGGTTGCTGAGGCAATGAGGGTTAAGGGTAAGGAGGTTATTATTGTGAGTAGATCAAGTTACCCATTAAGTAGGTCACTGGATAGTGACTTAGGTGCATTAGTTACTGAGGAATTGATTAAAAGTGGGGTTAAGGTTAAGCTGAATGAGAGACTTATTGAAATAGGCAGGCAGGGTGATTCCCAGGTAATAATCACTGATTCAGGTAAATACATTGTTGATGCCGTTATTCTAGCCACAGGCATAGCACCTAATGTTGAATTAGCCAGTATGCTTAATTTAAGGATTGGGGAAACCGGGGCCGTATGGGTTAATGAACACATGGCTACGAGTAGGGAGAATGTTTACGCAGCCGGTGATGTTGCTGAGACTATTAATGTGGTGACCAATGAACCCTACTGGCATCCATTCGGCACCACTGCTAATAAGATGGGTTACACTGCTGGTAGTAATATAGCTGGCTTAAGGTTAAGATTCCCTGGGGTAGCTGGTACATCAATGACTAGGTTTATGAACATGTACGTGGCTTCAACAGGCTTAACTGAGAGTGAGGCTGTGAAGCATGGTTTAAGAGTGGCCTCCACTGTGATAAGGGCTAGGACGAGGGCTAGGTACTATCCAGGTGATGGGGAGCTTATCGTTAAATTAATCGCTGAGAAGGGTTCAGGGAGGATAATTGGTGGTCAATTCATTGGTAGTGATGGTGGACAGGTACTTGGTAGGGTTAATACATTAGCCTCATTAATATATAAGAAGGCTACAGTGGAGGATCTATTCCTAACCGACCTAGCTTACCTTCCACCTGTCACCCAGGTTTGGGACCCATTAATAATAGCTGCGCGTCAATTATTCAATAAACTGTAACACGGCATTCACATTGAGGAGACCCTTAACCTTCAGTCACATTAATTAAACAGCACCCGACACGCACTTATGGGGGTTGGTCGATTCGCCAATAGGCTTAGGGCATTCATGAATAATGCCAGGGGCCTTGGGGTTGAATTAGCGGTGGTCTCTACCCCAGTTAACATTAGGTACTTAACGGGTGCTCGTATTGAAACCTTTGAGAGGTTTGGTGCCTTACTAATATGTCTACGTAACGGGGAGTCTACATTAATAATACCTAAGCTTGATGAGGGGAAGGTTAAGGAACTTGATTTAAACTACTTAACCTACACTGACTCAGAGGGGCCTAGGGCACTTGTTGAGAGGGTTACTTCAAACTGCGGTAATGCCACTGTGGTTGGTTTTGAATCCAATGCACCCCTGAGGCATTTTTGGTTGCTTAGAAGCGTACTAGGTGGCTTTAAGGATTTGCCGATTGATGATGCATTAGTAAGCCTCAGGATTATGAAGGATGAGGAGGAGATTAGTAATATTAAGGCTGCTGTTAAGGCAATTGAGAAGGGGTTTGAGGCTGTGGAGAATTCATTAAGGGCCGGGTTAACTGAGGTTAAGCTGGCTGAGGTAATAAGAGACGTCATCTCCAGTGCTGGTGCTGAGCCAAGGGATATACTTGTTCAATCAGGTCCAAATTCAGCAATACCTCATTGGCTACCCAGCAGTAGACGCATTAGTGATAATGATGTCGTGGTTATTGACTTAACGGCAACATACAATGACTATTACGGTGACTTAACGAGAACATTCACCGTGGGTAATGTTAATGATGAGTTCATAAAAATCTATAACCTAGTTAAAAGAGCCCACGATGAAGCAATAACCGCGGTTAAGGATGGTGTCACTGGATCGTATATTGACTCAGTGGCTAGGCGTATAATAAGGGAGGGGGGTTATGGTGAATACTTCATACATAGGACTGGTCATGGAATCGGGCTTGAGGTGCATGAGGAACCATACATAAGTAGTGATTATGTTAAGGCATTACCCAGAGGCTCAGTGTTCACCATAGAACCAGGCATATATCTTCAGGGTAGGTTTGGTGTAAGGCTTGAAAGTAATGTGGTAATAAATAGTAATGGTGTTGTGGAGGTCCTTGACTCATACTGGCCAAGCATTAATCATGCTGATTAAATGCCCAGTTAACTCATCTCACTTAATGGCTTCCCGATTTTAATAATATAATATGGAGAATTACCCATTAAATTACCTAATTTTATATTTGTAAATATTATGAAAGCATTTATAAGATTTGGATAAAATTTAAAAATATGCATATATAATGAATATGTATGATTAATGTAATTCATGTGGTATTGAATCATTACGGGGATTGGACTGAGTTAACTGAGAAGTATGATGTGGTAATTGATAATCCCTACTACGTACCGGTTCAATCAATGGGTATTAACTTTGAATTATTTAGAATCCATGAGAGGTATGGTTCATATGTTAAGGAATTAATAAATAGGATTAGGAATCATGGAAGTACAATAGTTAAGGTTATTAATGTAATCCCAAATAGGGAATATACGGATGCCGTAATGTACGGTGACTATAGTAAGAGCGTTAAATCCATTTTCGTTAATAACATGTTCATAATAAGTTACTCAAGCTTTAAATATGGTTTAGAGTATTATACAGCAATACTACCACCCATTAAAGCCTCTGTAAACAAGACATTATCAGAATTAAAGAGCCAACTTAAGGAGAAGGCCGACGTTATATCCTTTAAGCAAGAGCGAGCTAAGCAATTACCTGTTAAGATCATTACGGAATTAACACCAATGGAGAGGGATGTAATTAATACGGCGTATGAGTTAGGCTTCTTCAATTACCCGCGTGGTGCTAACCTTGATGATGTAGCTAAGGAGTTGAAGCTCTCCAAGGCCACAGTGGATTATCACTTGAGGAATGCGATAAGGAAAATAATCTCAAGTTACTTAATGAAGAAGGAGAAATTATGCTGGGAGCAGTATTAATGCAGTAATTATACCTATGTTAACTTATCGCTTCATTAATACTTAGATTCATCAAATTTTGATAATACTTAGAGATTTCTTATGTATTTTTCTAATATTATAAGAATATTTAGTAAATGCTTCAGTAGAATATACTAATTATTTATAAGTAGCTACCAGTAATCATTAATAATGCTTGGTAAATACATACTATTACTTGGATTATTGCTTTCACTCATATTACCTGGAATTACAGCTAATGCCCAGGCAACTGCATCAACACCCAACTTCATTATTTACAATGAGGTAAACGCGAGCAGTAAGTTCATAGGTGAGTTAAGTTACTTTATTCAATACGTGTACAATGACTATGTGATTAATAATAAGTTAAGCATGATGCAGCCATGTAATGGCTCAAAGTACATTGTCTATGTCACCAATAATGTAAGTAACCTAGGAGGTTACGTATCCTATGGTCCACTTTGCATTAATTACATTGAATTCAGCAGTAGCGCTAACATACCTTACTCAGTGTACTATGTACTGCTTCACATGACTAGTTACTTCGCTGAGGCCCCAAACTATGATTCAACATGGTATGGTGTGGCTTCATCAATAGGCTTAACCGAATACTTTAGTAAAATATGCAACTACGTTAATCTATTCTTCATTAACCAATACTGGTTAAGGAACCCGTATGATTACTTCAACCAATACCCATACTACGGTGCATTCCCCTACGGTGCCTTATTCTATTGGTTAATGAACCAGTATACGCCACAATTCATATTAACAATGACCCTTAATTCGACTCAGTTGGTAAGTGCTTGGGTTGATGTTGAGTATGTTATCTTCTTAACGTCGATAGTTCATGGAGTTTACCTATGCGGTACCTTATATAAACCATCCTTCTCAGTAATTAGCCCCAATAGTACCCTATACTTAGTTATGCCTGGTTTAACAGCAAGATACTTCGTGATTAATGGATTAATTAACGGTGCTTTAACAATTAATGCATATGGTAATGTGACAAGTGATGTGGTTATTAATGAGACAATATTCGTAACAAATGGTTCAGTCTACGTAGCACTAGTGAACCCTACCTTGAGTCAGGAATTGGTTAAAGTGGTTGTGACGTATCATGGAAGCACAATTAGTGGATTCACTAACCAGTACCTGATACTTATCTTAGCCGTAATGATGTTGTTCTTCATAATTATACTTACAATTGAATTAAGGAGACGTTGATGCTTCAATGGGTGATTAAACTATGGTGAAGTTAACCTCAGGCAGTAGGCCCTTCTCATGACCCCACTGTAGTAGGGTCTTAATAGCCTTCTCCCCATCATTACCCAGGTCCACTGTGTAGTTGTTAACGTACATGTCCACAAACCTACCGGTATCACTCATGTTGAGTCCCCTTGAGAACTTCATGGCGTACTCAAGTGCCTCCTCCCTATGCTGCATGGCGTACCTCAGGGATTCAAGTAAGGCATCCCTAATTAACATAGCATTATCCATTCCTAATGATGCCTTAACAACATCTAGACCAAGGGGTGTTGGTAGTTTAGTTTGTTCATACCACCATTCACCTAAGTCCATTATATTCCTTAAGCCATACCTCTCATAGGTTATTTGACCCTCGTGAATCAAAACCCCTGCATCAACGGCCCCACTAATCACTGCATCCATTATCTTGTCGAAGGGTACTTCAACAGTCTTAACATTAGGCATAGCTAACTTAAAGAGTAAGGTTGCTGTGGCGTAGGTTCCAGGTACGGCAACAAGGTTCATACCACCACCCTTACCAACAACCACTGGGCCATACTTAAGCCCCATGGATGCACCAACCCTAAGCACATAATACTTATCAGCCACGTAGGCTAACGCGTGGGTGCTTATTGCAGTGACATCAAGCCTACCATGCAGTGCAAGCTTATTTAAAGTCTCAATATCAACCAGGAACTCCCTTATCCTAAAGGGGAAGTTAACCTTACCTGCAGTTAGTGCGTAAAACATGTATGCGTCATCCGGGTCAGGACTATGACCAATTAACAACTCCATAACTAAGTCCAATTACTGCAGCTTTATAATCATTTACCTAATCCCCACTCTTCCATTTTATTGAGTAACCTTAATCCGCAGGGGCATGCATTCTTAATGAGCATTAAGGATACTGTATTACTCAACTATTATACTTCTTACACCACGGCCTGTCCTAACATCTTTAAAGAACCTTGTATACAGGTATATGTTAACTCCATTAATAATCACAGCGATTATAAATGGGACAGGTAAGGCTACGTAATCAATCATGGCTCCACTGGATAATGTCGCCGCCGCTGATGGAAGCAACCTAGCCGCTTGATTAGCACCGGCAGTGGTTGATCTTGAACCCTGACTAACTAGACTCATCATTAAAGCTGACTGAGCAGGTAGGGATACTACCCTGAACATTACGTAAATTAAGTAGGCTACCATGGCTATGGCCACATCATAACTCAACACCGGGGAAAAGCGATTTACGAAGGGTAATGTTACTAAGGCCGCAGTGGATATTGACCTGGTTAAAACAACAGTCCTAACGAAGCCGAGCCTACTGGTTATGACTGGCGTTAGCAGTGATATTAATGCAGCAGCCACGCCACCCAGGAAGAAGATATTCCCTATCTCACCCTTAGGTATCTTGAGGAGTATTTCAAAGATTATGGGTAGGAATGGTGTCACTAAGCCCTGTCCAATACCATTAAAGGCACCAGTCAATACGAACCTCCTAATAACCCTCCTGTCCTTCTCATCCAACCTACCGTTAACTGAACCGCACCTACCCTTAACCGCACTCTCACTGTACCTATCCCTAACGGGCAGTATTGCTAGGAATGATGCCGTTGAAAGCCCTAGGGCAATCATGAAGCCCTCCCTGTAACTTAAGTGAGCCAATAATGCACCCACCGCCCCAGCTAGACCTGAGGCTAGGTTAAGTAGTGAATACACCATGGTTCTATTCTCCTCATTAGTCTTATCAGCCAATAATGCAGTCATCATTGGGGCAACAATAGCCCCAACACTACCACTGGCTAAAGCCCCAGCAGTACCGAATCCACCTAATGCCGCTGCAACTAGTAGTAGGGCGTAGTTTGAGGTTAATAGTAGTATTGCTGTTGCAGCTGGTAGGAATAGTAATGCTATTAATAGCATCCTCTTCCTACCATAACAGTCACCAAGCCTACCGAAGTATAGGCTCATTAAAGGTGTTGCGAAGGCACCAACACCAAAGAATACGCCTATTAAGGTGGCTGATAGGTGAAGCACATTATATAGGTAAAGCCCCGTGGTGACACCAAGAGCACCCGTAGCAATACTTCTAAGAACCCTGGATGATAAAATAAGTATCAAATCTCTTCTATCACTCATGAACCACGCAGTATAATCGGCGTTTTTAAAACTAACTCAAGATTAAAATAGGAACCATGACGTGTTCATGCATCCCCTTAATTAACCTAATCAACCATGATCTAGCTAAGCAATTCCATGAATCAATTCAATTGTAACTGTTGCATTTGGTGAGGGAAGGATGTGAATGCAACTTGATACCACTGCATTAAGGCGTAAATCTCAGGTTACTTATGCATTAATTCAGCCTCCCTCATGGCCTTCTTAAGCAGTAGAGCCACCACGTGTTCACAGGGTTTCATTGAGTTCCTGCATTTACTGCAGCTCCAAACTTCATTCTTTAAATCAACCTCAACCCTAGCCCCATTAACGTACCCCCTGATTACTGAGTCGCTTAATGATTCATCACTTATCTTATCCAGGAGTAGCTTAGCTCTCTCTATGGTTAACTTAGGTATCTTTAAGCCCATCATCCTACTCACCTCATTCTCATAATCCTCATCCTTAACACCCCAGTACTTGTCCAGGTTTATGTCACCTCCACCGTACTCAAGCACCCTATTCCTAAGCTTCACAACTATTGGTACTTGACCACCAACTATTGGACCCATTATTAATGCCTCGCCAATATTCAATGATGCAAGTATCTTATCCAGGTTACTGTTCATTAACTCCCCAGCCTCAAGTAACGCCTCCCTATCCTTAGGATTCACCACCCTGAGTAATGCGTAATTCTGGACTTGACTCAATATATCTTGATCAATCTTAGATGGCCTCTGGGTTATTAACACTAGGAAGACTCCGAACTTCCTACCCTCCATGGCTATCCTAGAGAGTATGCCGTACGTTAAAGTTCTCCTACCATTACCTGGGGCAAAACGGTGAGCCTCCTCAACAACAATAACCACTGGGTAAGGGTACTTAGGGCCCGGTAACCTCCTCACGTAGTTTATCCTAGCCTTAAGAACCCTACTGAGTATACTATACGCCACATGGTCCTGAACCGAGTCATCTAGGCCAGCTAGGTTAATTACTGAGGCGTGCCTAGCCTTAAGTAATTTAAGTAGGCGTGTACTTAATGGTGAGTAAACCCCAAGTCTCCTAAGCTTCCTAACATACCTCTTAGCCGCTAAGGCAGCATGCCGGCCAGCTGATTCACTGGCTAAGTCATTAAGCTCAGATAAGACTACGGTAAGCCTCCTGAAGTACTTATTATCATTCAAGTTACCTGTGGGGTACTTGGTTCCGAATAGGTTCTGCAGCATACCCACTTGTATTCTCCTCCCTGAGGCTACTTGAGCCAGTATCCTCTCCATGTTCCTTAATGTGGCTAACTTAGAGTCACCGTATGCCTTGGCGGCTAACTTAACGCAGCGGTGAGCCAGTGAGAAGGCTTCCCTAATTCTAATCGCCTTATCATCAATACCCGACACTGAGGCTATGTGGTCTGGGTCAGCAGCAATTAACCCAACCCTATAGGTTAAGTCACCTGCATGTTGCCTAGAAAGCCTGAACACCGTTAATCCAACACCATCCATTTTACTCACGGTTTCCTTAGCCTTAACGTACTCACCATGCGGATCCAGTATCAGTACTGTGGCCCCTAATTTCAGTAACTCCTCAATAACCAGTACACTCAACCATGTCTTACCATTACCAGTAGCCCCTATTATAGCCATATGCCTACTAATCGCCTTCTCATTAAGGCAAACCTTAACATCCTGCATACTGGCTAAGTAACCTATACATAACCTACCCCTTAAACCCAGGTATGACTTAACTAATTCAGGGTCGGCTTGGTAAACAGGAGTGGATACTGGTGGTGGTGCCTCAGGTAGCTTCAGTAGGTCCCCAGTCTTCTTACCTATTATGAGGAGTTTAACTAAAACAGTCTCCACTGGTTTAACACCATCATTGAAAACCACCGGCGCCAGTGAATCACTGACCCTGTATAATTCACGATTAATCCCAGTTACCTGGGCCAGGATCCTTGAATCACCATGCTCATAGTAAACGTAGTCGAATAGTTTAATGACATCTGCGTACCTTGGGTTAGCGATCATTATTAATTCATCCACGCCATTATTGCCGATTACGTAGCCCACTGGTTCCATTCAAGGAATTCACATTGCGTGCATTATTAAGTATTATTAGTAAGTAGAGTGTGGGATTTTCTTTAACTTTAATCCTCTAAAGTACTGGGATTAAGCGCTAGTTCACTAATACTTTAAGGCTATACGGAACAGTGAAATAACTTGGCGTAGGTTATTGAACAGTGCCGGACATATTCATGGACCTATTGATTAAGGAGCTCAATTCAATAACCAGTGAAGTAATGGGTATTGAGAATAATTTAATCGGCTTAGATAATGATGTGAATAAACTATGGATTAAGATTAACGCCTCAGGCAGCTTCACAAGGGCTGTGGCTGTTGATGGTGGATTACAGGAGGTTAAGTTGAGTAATGGTTACTCAATCAGTATGGCTAGGGCTATTGCAGTTAATAACATGGGTGCGGAACCCATTAGGGTTGTTAAGGCTTCCTTATTTCCCGAATCATCACCAGGCGGTATATTGACAATGGGGATTCTTGAGGTTGAGGCTGCTTTAAGGGCTATTAATGAGTATGGTGACTTAAGGTTCATACTAATGGATGGGTCATTATTCGCTAAGATACTTGAGGCACTACACATAATACTACTGGGTAGGAATATTGGTGAAATATACGCAATACCTGAGGCAGTGAACCTGGTTAATGCCACATCAAGGTTGATTAATGAGGCAGGGAAGAGGGGGGTTAGGGTACTATTCATTAGTAAGGATAATAGCCTCAGGGTGTATAAGGAGTACTTAATCCTAAGGAGACTGAGTGAAAGCAGGAATACTAGGCTTAGGGAACTGGCTAATCATGGGTTAAACTACTATTCAGTTACCTGGTCAAGGGTATTGAGGACACGCTTCTTTAAGTTAATGAAAAGCCTCAGTGTAAGTGAGGAGTCCCAGTTAATAGGAATGCTTCTCAACCAATCGGTAAGCGACTCAATAATACTATCATCATCACTACGTAGGATTAATTTAAATCACGGTATTGTGAAGCCCATGGTAATAAGCGGTGGATTAAGCCCACGATTAAGCCGACTAACTGAATCAGACTTAGAATCCTTAATAGAGAGGAGGCTTAATGAATCATTAATAATGAGGGGGATTAAGCCGAGGCTAGACTCCTCAACGTTAATCAACCTACCTCAAGTAGCCTTAACCTACGTGGCAGTCTCAAGGGATGATTCACCAATACTTGTTGAAATACCCGTAAGGGATGGGGGCTTCCTGCAGAGGCCTAGGGTTAGGGACCCGGTTTATATTAGTGAACTCATTGAGGTTTCAGGGCCGATAATTAATGATTACGTTGATCCAATTAGGTATAATGGATTATTAACACTGGCACACGTCTACGCCAACTTCACTGTTAATCAACTGAGTGAGTACATGGCTATGCTTCAAAGTAAGCTTGGCTTAAGATTCTCAAGGAGAATTGGCTTAACCATACTTTAGGATTAATCATGAAGCCCACGGAAACGTGAAATTAATATTGATTACTATTGGAAGCATTTAAAAATAATTAAGTAACGGCTATAGTTTAATGAAGGTATTTGTAAGGGAGCTTAAGTACACTTCAAGGAGGCAGGTTGAAGTCATTGACATAACTAGTGATGTGGAGGGGGTTGTTAATGAAAGCGGTATTAAGAACGGTTTCATAATAGTGTTCGCTCCCCATGCCACAGCGGCCATTATACTTAATGAGGATGAGGGTGGGTTGCTCAAGGATATTGAGGATAAGATTCTTGAATTATTCCCAAGGAGTGGGAATTATAGGCATAATTTAATTGATGATAACGCTAACTCGCATTTAGCAAGCGCCTTCCTAGGGCAGGGTAAGGTAATTCCCCTGGTTAATGGTTCATTAATAAGGGGTACTTGGCAGAATATCCTCCTCGTGGAGCTTGATGGACCTAGGGCTATTAGGAGGGTTGTGGTTGAGGTGATTGGTGAGTGAATAATATTGATGTCCTGGTAACTTACCTAGTCATTGGTTTACTAGCCTCAGTGGCATTAAGCATAATAGCCGTTAAGGCTAAGGTGATAAGGAGGGGGGCTATACCTCAATCAGTGCTTGTGGGTACTCTAGTAACCTTATCAGGGCTTCCATCAGTCCTCCTATTCATCCTATTCCTCCTCTACTCAACAATAGTAACCAGGCTCGGTAAGGAACCGAAGATTAAACTGGGTGTAGCCTACGACCTGGAGGGTAGGGGGGCGAGTCAAGTTGCCGCAGTGGGCTTTACACCATCAGTAATGGCTATGGTAAGTGCAGTAACGTATGCAGTGAACTTAACCACTGTGGCTAAGATCTTCCTAATCTCCTACGTAGCATCATTAGCTGCTACATCAGCAGACACGTGGGCTAGTGAAATCGGGGTGCTTTCCAGGGGTAATCCATTCTTAGTCACAATGCCTAAGGCCAAGGTGACTCCAGGTACGTCTGGTGCCGTTACATGGCTTGGGGAATTAAGTTCACTGGCTGGTTCAACGGCAATAGCCTTAACCTACCTAGCCTTAAACGTCGTCTTCAATAATTCACCCAATTGGGTTAAGTTCAATTGGAGTACAGTTAACCCAACTATTCAATTAATACTCCTAATACTTGCATTAGGTTACATCGGGGAGGTGTTGGATAGTTTACTGGGTGCATTAACTCAACCTAAGTACTACTGCGATAGGTGCGGTATGGTTACTGAACAGGAGGTTCATACATGTGGAGGTAGGACTAGGTTAATTTATGAGCCGAGGATTAAGTTAAGTAACGAGGACGTTAACCTATTAACCAGCCTAATAGTAGCCGTCACAGCTGTGCTGGTGGCTTTAGCATTCAGCCGTTTATTAGGCTAATTAACCAGCTTAATCAACGTTAAAGCGTATATTCAGGAATCATACTCCTGAGTATTCAGGACTAAATAACGTATACTTAGTGAATCATACCTTGTTAAATAGGGGGATTTCAGTTAATTCATGGCTCAGGAACGCGTAAACTACCCCTCTGACTTTAGGGAGGTTGAAAGATGGGTTAGTGAAGCCCTATACAGGTCGATTAGCAGAGCCATGGGGACCTGCGTCAGCTTCACACCCAAGACTCTTCTGGAGTATATTAATAAGGAGGATGTTATACCAGTGGTCTTAACCCTAATTAAGCATATACTTGAGGAGCTTTATAAGCATGGGTTACTGGAGAAGGATCAGAGTAGAAGCATAGTTAGGTATAGGGTGTGTAGGGATAGTCCACTATGGGGCCTTGCTAAGGACAGCCAGGACCCGTCGAGAATACTAACCCTACTAATGACTATAGTGGAGTAGGTTTAAGGCGTCAGTAGTATTTTACCTACCCTTGACCCTGATTGAAGGGCTTCAAGAGCCCTCCCGAAGTCTTGTAATGAGTACTTAGCAGCCACCACGGGTTCTATTTTAATTGATTTAACCATATTGAACACTGAGGCCACGTCCCTTTTATTAGAGGCAATATTACTGACTATGGCCACGTCCTTAAGTATCACGTAACCCAGTCTTAATGAGTATGATTCATCAGGGTTCACGTTACCCACCAGTAGTATTCTACCCCCAATCCTAAGGCTCCTCAAGGATTCATTAATCGTCGGAGTCCCCACAGTCTCAATAACTGCATCAACACCCTCACCCAGCTTCCTCTTAACCTCCTCACTGAACTTTAAACCAACTATGACATCGTCAGCGAACCTGCCTAAAACCTTAGCCTTATCCTCATGACTAGTCACAGCTATTACCCTAGCCCCCATTGCCTTAGCCAGTTGAACAGCATGAACACCAACACCACCACCTGCACCAGTCACTAAAACAGTCTCACCAATACTTAACCCAATTCTCCTAAGCCCCTTATGAATCATTGCTAGGACACAGGGTGTTAAGGCGGCTAATTCATCACTAACCCAGTCAGGGACCTTAACCAGTGAATTACCAGTAACCTTAGCGTACTCCGCGAAGAATCCATCAACCTCCTCACCGAAGCTAAGCCTACTCCTACAATAAGCCTCCTCACCCCTCAGACACATGTCACATACACCATCCACACTATGGAGTATTGGCACAACCCTATCACCAGGCTTAAACCTAGAATCCCTAGACTCCTCAACAACACCAACAGCCTCATGACCAAGCACCACAGGGTACTTCATCCTTGGGTAGTAACCCCTTAACTGAAGTAAATCCCTATAACACAATGCAGCATACTTAACCCTAATCAACACCTCACCAACACCTGGATCCGGTCTGGGTGAATCTGCAACCTCAAATCTACCTTTACCGGTAACTATAATTGACTTCACTGCATTTAACCAAGCACTAGCCTTTATTAAATATTAGCTTAAACCACTAAGGCTTATACTTCAAGGACCTATAAAATCACTTAAAGAAAACCATTATTGACTAATGCTTTTAATTTCATGGAGTAGTGGAATTGAGTGTTAAGCCTCAGCATAAAGCTTATTTACAACCTTAACACTAGGTGCCTATGCCTACGTATTATTTAAAGACCCCGATAAGCGATAGTGATGTTGAGAAGCTTAACATCGGTGATACAGTCTACGTAAGCGGTGTACTGGTAAGCGCCAGGGATGCTGCACACGTTAGGATCATTGAACACATAAGGAAGGGTGAACCATTACCCGTTGACTTGAGAGGTGGTGTCATTTACCATGCTGGCCCAGTGGCTGTTAAGGAGGGTGATTCATGGAGGATAATAAGCATGGGTCCAACAACCAGCGCCAGGATGGAGGAGTTTGAACCTGAGGTTATTGAGAAGCTTGGGGTTAAGTTAATAATAGGGAAGGGTGGAATGGGGCCTAAGACCACTGAAGCCATGAGGAGGTTTAAGGCATCATACCTAATATTCACCGGTGGAGCCGGTGTACTGGCCGCTAAGGCAATTAAGAGGGTTATTGGTGTTCATTGGCTTGACCTAGGGGCCGCTGAAGCCATGTGGATTCTCGAGGTTGAGAACTTCGGCCCATTATCAGTAATAATTGACTCAAAGGGTAATAATTACTACGAGGATTTAAGGAGGAAGGCCAGGGAGAGGATTGAGGAGGCTGTTAAGGATGCCTTAGGCAGTATCCCACGCCTCTAACACTACCCTGGAGCCTTAAAAATTAAGGGATCTAGGTTCCTTACACCATAGCCTTTAATTCATCGAGCCTTAAGCGTAGATTAATCACATGCACGGGGGGGTTCTGCATAATAAGCAGTATCCATTACGTATAATTAAACTTAGGTTAATGGCCTACTTATGAGCGTATTCATAGTGTTGACTAGGAATGACCCGGCAACACTGTATGTTGCAGCAGCCTTAACAGCATCATACGCCGCATTGGGTAATGATACTGTATTATTCATAACAGGCAACGCAATATTAGCCTTCAGGAAGAAACCAGTGGTGACTGATTCAAATGAACATGAGCTCTACGTTAAGGCTAATGCAGACTACTTAAGCATAATCAATGACTCTAAATCACTTGGTAATGTTAAGATTATTGCATGCACCGGTGTAATGAGTGTTTACGGTGTTAGGAGGGATGAATTACATGAGGTTGTTGATGAAGTACTGGATTTCCCAACCTTAATTTCAAGGATTAAGGATAACGACAAGTTACTAATAGTCTAATCCCCTAGGGCGAACCTTTCATGCATTGTAACTCCATTTCCCTCAGGGAATTGGATTAATATAGTGTTCATTACCATTACCTAAGCACTTAATCCAGTTACTCACAGGTGCATAAACCATAAGGTGAAACCTTAATGCGAAAACTTAATGCGAAGCGGAAGACTTATAATCAACTATTCACTATTCCACATTAGCCCAGTGGCCATGGTGCAGTGGCGGTTCAGGGCCACTCCGGTAACGGGTGGCCTTAGGAAACTCTCCAGGCACACGGGTCTCCCTGGGGTTAATTCACCCAGGGGGACTTAGGCCTGTACTGGGTCAATGAGCTCCGTGCGGCGAGACCCAGGTTGGGCTCCAGGTGGATGCCGACAGAAGGGGAGTTATACTGCACCATGGCCACTGGGAGGCTAATTGCGTTGAATTAAAGCTACTGTGAAGCAACCTCACCTGAGGATAATTCAAGCGGCTTACCCTTGGGTTCCTTTATGAGGAGTGTGAAGGCTATGCCTACAATAGCCATTACAGCCAGGAGAAGCAGTAGCCTTGACATTATTGCATACTTAGCCACAGTGCCCACGTTACTGGTTATTGGGAAGTATATTGGTATTAGTAATGCCGCTAATGCCGCACCAAGCTTACCACTGCCTGCGGCTATGCCGTGGCCTGTTGACCTGAATCTAGTGGGGAAAACCTCAGTTGGGGTTATGAATGTGGTTACGTTTGGACCCACGTTGGTGAAGAATTGGGCCAACCCGTAGAGGGCCAGTATGATTGTCGGCATTATTAACTCATTCCTCAGCATTAGTGCTGTAATCAAGTAAACCACCGCCACTATTGAGAAGCCCATTATCTGCATACTCCTCCTACCAATCTTATCCACTAGAAACGCCGCCACATAGTAGCCTGGCACTAGGAAGGCTAACGCCGCGTATAATTGAATATAAATACTGGAGAGCGGGCTACCTGCAAGACCCATTGCAGTAACCACGAAGGGCCCGAAGATGTTTATACCGTAGAAGAATACGTCAAGTGCGAACCAGGGTACTGCAGTACCTAGGATTACTGGAATATACTTCACTAGGTTAATCCTCTCCACATTACCTCTACCATCAATGTTAACGTCCTGCATGAGCACATCCCTCATGGCCTTCCTAGCACCCTCAACATCACCCTTAACGAAGTACTCGAACCTAGGCGTTTCATGAACCCTACGCCTAAAGTAAATCACAAGAGCCGGAGCAACTGCACCAAAACCCAGTATTATCCTCCAGGCCACATCAGGGTTAACGTTAGCGTGGAGGAGGCCAAGCCCTATTAGGGCGGCTGCCACAATACCCCAGCCCTGCATTGAGAATACACCTGCTACGAATAATCCACGGCTCTTAGCCGGTGCGTATTCACTCATTAATGTTGCACTTATCGGGTAATCACCACCCACCCCGAGGCCAAGTATAAATCTCGTAATCCACAGCATTGTTGGGTTAACTGATAATGCTGATACCATTGAGCCGGCAGCCAGTAAAGCTGCCTCAACACCATACACGTATTTTCGACCAAAAACATCACCAATCCTACCGAAGATGAAGGGGCCTATTACGGCACCAAAGAGTGCAGCCGATGATATTAGGCTCACGTCAGAGGCTGATAAAGACCAGACCTGCTTCAGGAAGACTAAGGCTATTGATATTGCGAATAAATCATAAGCATCAGCAAAGAAGCCGGCGCCAGAAATGAGTAGGATTCTTATATGACCGGGTGTTGGCCTTGACCAATCAAGTGGCTCAAATGGTGTTTTACTATACATTAAGCGTCATGCAGTTGAAGCTTTATAGGTGTTTCGCTTGTAAAATACCTACAATATTTATCAATATATAATATATATTGAAGCACATAAGTGACCAGGACCCAGTGAAAGCAGCACTAATCATGACCTTCCCTTAAACACATTGACTAAGGATTAATAATCCCGTAGACTCCATGACTCCTTAATTAAGCTCCCTCAGCACTTCATTTAATTCCCCACCTTCCTTTCCTTAATCCAGGGTTAAAATACTAAACACCTGCGTTGATTTAACAATAGTTACTCACCGTTAGGTGCCCTGCCTCTAATACACCAAGATCAGACTCATTATAACTGATTAACTTGAACGCACCATTCACACTACCATACTTAACATTAGAACCAGTTGAAAATACCAACAATGTAAACTCATCAAGCGGGCTCCCACCAGGCAGCAATTCATCTAGTATCCAACTTGTTAGGTGAAAATTTCACTTTTAAAGGTGTGTATAGATTAAAAATACTTAAAAGAGAACCTAACTTGTTAAGTATTTTTTTGAAGCAATACTTATAAATAATATATGATATCTTAGATTATGTCAGCTCCATCTGATATAATAAGGAGGTTTGATGAAGCTAGGTTGACGATGGCTCACTATAGGTGGACTATATTGGCTGCAATGGGTGACTTCCTTGATTCTGGTGCTATTGTTGCTGGGGCTGTTTCAACAATATATTGGATCAGTGTGTTTCACTTAACATCAATACTACTTGGTATTATAGCTGCCTTCAGTCCCAATGCATTTGCAGCATTCGTTGGCGCCATTATTGCTGGTCCGCTTGGGGATAGGTATGGTAGGAAGACGATTTATATGTATGACCTATTAGCCTACTTCATTGGTGCTGTTATTATGGCTGCTGCCGTTAACTACGTAATGCTCCTCATTGGTTACATTATTGTTGGCATCGCGGTGGGGCTTGATGTACCCACATCCTGGTCCCTAATAGCTGAGTACGCACCAAGGCAGAGGAGGGGTTTCCTAATGGCATTCACCAACGTAATGTGGTACATTGGCCCAATAGTAATGCTACTCCTAGGCATAGCCTTCGAGCCTTATGGTGCATTAACCTTCAGGGTTGTTTTCGGTGTTTTAGCCGCTGTGGCAATAATAACTTGGGTGCTTAGAAGGGGGTTAATCGAGTCACCGAGGTGGGGGTTGGTTACAGGTAAGACTAATGTAGTGGAGTCAGCGTTAAAGCAGCTTGGTGAACAAGCCCCACAGGCTAATGCTCAACAGCAGACTCAGCAAGCTCAATATAAGTATAAGTGGAGTGACATATTTAAGTATAAGAAGGGGTTAGCCTTCATAATACCAATATATATTTTCTGGGGTGTGCCAGCAGGTACCTTCGGCTTCTTCCTACCGTTCTTCTTCAAGGATATTGGCTTCACTACAACTACAATGGCCTATGTAGGCCAAATATTATGGTTCATAACTGCAATAATAGGTGTTGTTGCAGTCTACATGCAGTTATCCGATAGGTTGAATAGGAATGTCATGTATGCTGTCGCTGCAGCATTATGCGCATTATCCTTCGCACTACCAATATTCCTACCCTTCAGCATACTCTGGGTAGCATTATTCAATGTTATTGGCTTCGGCTTTGGGCACGGTATGTGGCTTTGGCCGCAGACTAGGGTTTGGTCCACTGAATTATTCCCCACTGAGGTTAGGAATAGTGCCCAGGGATTCGCATGGTCATGGATGAGGTTCGCCTTAGGCGTATGGAGCCTATTTGTACCAACCATAATAAGTGTAATAGGTTATAGGGCAATTGCCGCAGTGGCTACATCACTCTTCATACTCAATATTATAATAGGTTACCTATATGGCCCAAGATCACAGGGTAAGAGCCTTGAGGAGGTTTTAAGAGACTTCTACGGCGGTAAAATACCTTAAGAACATTCATTACACCTTAAATCCTCCTTAAACCCATTATTCCCCCTTCCTTAATTAAAAATTAGTAGTGTATTAATGTGGAGAATTCAATGACTTTAAGTAAATATAGGTATGAAGGCGTAAGATGCATACCTTCGTACATATTACTGGTATTTCAAGCTGGGGTTGCTTTAATTCACGTATCCTATGGTTTCATGCGTTAGTTAATGGGTTAGGGTTCTAAGGCGACTTCAGCTAGTACGTTCTCTACGTTTTCATCGAACTTGAATGCAACTATGTCATAGTAGTTGCTTAAATCAACCCTATTCCACCCACTGTTTAACTGGATTGAATCCTCAATGAGTCTACCTAATAATGTGTACTCAACCACCCTCAACTTAACCTGCCTTGGGACGTGAATCCTAAGCACCTTCCCTGTGAAGCCCTTTAACGGTATTCCACCAAACCACCCCGCTATGCAGGATTCCGGTGAATACGGGCCATCATGCATCATTATTCTCACTGGTGTCCATGGTTTAGTGAATAATTCCTTAACCGGTATTGAGAATAATCCACCGTTACCGGACCTGTACGTGTATATGTCCGTGTGGTTGGCGTACGTGGCGCCCACGTATAGGTAATTGCCATCATGGGTTAATCCGAATATTGAGCCTACTGATGAGAGTATCTGGGGAACCGGTGTATCTACTCTAAGTAGCATACCGAATGTTGTCCTGGCTGAAATCTCCCTAAGACCCTCAGCTGGGTTAACTGGTAGTATTGGGGTACCCATTATGTAGACCTTCTGCGACCTTAAACCAGGCACGTAGCTCGGCCTCTCTGATTCAGGACTCTTAACCTCTAGGAATGGGTAGAGCGTGTACGTGTCCTTAACAGGGTCAATGTATATTAATGCACCACCGTAGAAGGCTATTAACCTATTCTGAACCTGAACCACCTGCCCACCCTCACGCTTAATCTGAATACTCCTACCAGGCTCCAGGGCGAAGTTGAATGATTCAATAATCCTCCCCTCGCCGCTTGAAGTATTGTAGACTACTATTGCTGAATTCTCGTAGTGAACTGGGTTATAGACTGTTGCGTATATCTTATCATCCTTAAGCTCCATCTTATAAATACTCCTCCCCTTAACCAGGTACTCGGCGACCCTTGTGGATAAGCCAATCCTCCATAAGCCTAATTCAGCATGACCATCAGCCCTGGTGAAGTATATTGAGTTATCATGCTCATCATAAAGTAGGTCAGTGACTTCACCGTACCAGTGATTAGGCGGGATATTGTCATCCCACTTCCTAGCCCACAGGACCTCAACCCTATCATTCTCATCAATTGAGTGAATGTGACTATACTTATTCCTCATGTCCTGATACCTAAGAAGCCTCTCAGCACCCTTAACCTCAAGCATCCCTGGCGGTGTCTTAACCCAACCACCGAAGAATAGTAAATCCCTGGACCATGTTAAGGCGGCATGCGTATCCCCACCAACCCTCGGTGGCCTACCAAGCCTCTCATAACCGTACACCAGTTTACCATTGGAGTAGACCTTAGCCACATGCCCATCATGGACGATTAATGCCCCAG
This sequence comes from Caldivirga maquilingensis IC-167, assembly GCF_000018305.1. NCBI lineage: Archaea > Thermoproteati > Thermoproteota > Thermoprotei > Thermoproteales > Thermoproteaceae > Caldivirga > Caldivirga maquilingensis. The sequence goes on from NC_009954.1 coordinate 1,695,144, forward strand.
ACTGCGGGTGAAAGCCTAGGTAAAGTGACCTGAATTGATTATGCCCCAGGGCAACCTCATCATGATCTATGAAACCCCTTAGAAGTAAATTAACCATGTTAACGCAGTGGTTACGTGGAATTTATAAGTATTAAATAATGAGTAGAGACTATTGAATGATGCTAATCACTACGTCACCACGCCTTAATGCACGTTTCATTTTTAAGCATACAGAGTACTATGGTTTACTATGGGTAAGACCATGTTGAAACTAATACCCCTGGTTAATGGTAATTACAAGCTAATACAATGGGAGCCATTAGGTGGAGTACATGGTGCTGATATTGAGTGTATTCACGTGACTCCCAATGTATGGAATATTGATAAATCATCCGTGGGTACGGTGCAGATTGAGTATGAGCCACAGGTTGGTTGCTTGAGATTCAGTATTGACTTCCCTAGGATAAGCATAAGGCATAATGTAGGTGTTGCAGCGTATTCCGAGGTCATTTATGGTCATAAACCATGGGGTCCAACAACATGCATGGATCCTCAATTCAAATTCCCAATCAAGGTTAATGAATCCAAGGGACTTTACTCATACGTTAACTACAATGTTAAATCCCGCTCACCGGACGACTCCATATTCAACATAGCCTACGACCTTTGGTTAACCACAAGCCCTAACTTAACCAATGGACCCCAGCCTGGTGACGTGGAGGTTATGATTTGGTTATACTACCATGGCCAGAGACCTGCCGGTAGGCTTATTGGGGAGTTGAGAATGCCCATTACCCTAGGGGACAGTGAGGCTGCTAGGGATTTTGAAGTATGGGTTGCGGATACGGGTATTGGTATTGGGGAATGGGCAGTGGTCACCTTTAGGATTAAGGACCCAATCAAAGGAGGCTTAATTGGCGTTAATTTAATTAATTACATTGAATCAGCCTTCAAGACCCTTGAGGAGCTTAACCCAGTGAAGTGGAGGTATGGGGATTTACTGAACAAGTACCTGAATGGTATTGAATTCGGTTCGGAATTCGGCAATGTATCCTCAGGCATGATTAAGCTTAACTGGGAGTTATGTGGTTTAAGCCTGGTGAAGGATTCATCCTAGGCCTTTATACCGTAAAGCTCCAGCTGATTACTGTAAAGCATTGCCTCAGCAATCTCAATGGCTAGGTCGCTGCTTAAGTAACCTGCCTTAACTGCATCATCTAGTGTTAAGGCTAAGACGTGTTTAATCAACTTCACTTTACCGTAAACCCAATCAGCGACATACGCATCACTGAAGAATCCACCAATCTTAGTGTATGGGAGCATTTGAAGCCTAATCCTAATGTAACTTGATATAACATCATGGTACATTGAGTACCACCAGTAGCCGTTTAGGTATATGTTCGGGTAGTTCTTAGCCGCAACGGTGGCTGCGTGGTTAAGTAATGGTTCAGTTATTATTAAGTCGAATTTAACATTAGGGTACTCTGAGGCTAGGAGCATCACTTGCATTAACTGCTGCTGATTGAAGAGGGTTACTGCGTAATCAGGTGGTGATGCACCCGGTACAGGTCTCTTGGCTCCAAGCATCACTTGAACAACCAAGCCATTCTCCCCAGCATTATCCAGAATCCTCCTAAGCAGGTACGACGCCACCAAATCCCTCCCACTTGGATTAACCACACCACCCTTGGTTAAGGTTCCTAAGTACGGTTGAATCTGGCTGCCTGACGGTTTAAGGGTTATGAATGATTCATCAGGCTGAAGGTTAAGTGTCACGGCAACTACATGACCCTTAAACCTCTTAAACAACCTGGCTAAGGCCTCATCTATGTCGTTTGGGTTACTGATGCTTATGCCGTAGGTTTTACTTAGCTTGTTAATGGATTGTGGATTAATGTCAGGTAGTAGTGGGTCGAGTCTAAGGGCTCCCGTGAATAATGATTCATCGTACTCGGGTAGTGGTTCAAGTGGATTCAGTGTTAATACTGATTTCCTAACCCTTGATGAATCCCTAATAACCTTAACAGCCCTATCCTCATTACCCTTAACTGACTCAATGGCCTTAACAACATCATTAACATTACCCTCATTAATCCCACTAACCCTCAACCCATATAAATCATTCAGTATCCTCATTAAACCCCAATGCGTAGCAGTATTCCTAATACGCCTAAAGTAAGGTATTATTGGCTTCAATTCATTAAAACCCTTAACCTCACCAAACCCCAATGGAGCACCAGCTGAACGCAACTCAGTGACAATGTAGTGGTAAAGCAATACATCCTGGAAACCACTGGGTGATAGTGACCTTGGGTTTAAGTGATTATGAACATCCGCAACCGGAGACTCCTCAACAACATCCTGAACACTAACCATAAAAACACCCCAAACACAGCATTAATAAAAAACCACTCTAACCTATCCGATAACACTTACTTAACCCATGAGACTGTCTAAACTATTAATTGACGTTAAGTTAACCAATTCCCTAAGCAACCTATCCTTATCACTGTCTTTGAGGAATGATGCCCTTATTGAGTTTTCAGCCAGCTTAACCATGTCAATGAGCCTTAAGCCCTGCCCTTCATACACAGCGATGTAATTATCAAGTATGTAACCACCGAAGTACGCTGGGTCATCTGAATTAATCGTCACCGCTATGCCTGCATCCAGCGCCCTCTTCACCGGTACATCTAATATGCTGTTGAAGTACTTAATCCTAAGGGTGGTTAATGGACACATATTCACTGGTATGCCCTTCTCCGCAATAAGCTTAATCAGTGATTCATCCTCAAAGGCATGGTAACCGTGGTCAATCCTCCTAGCATTAAGCACATTGATGGCTTCCCAAACATACTCAGCTGGGGCCTCCTCACCAGCATGGGCCACTGGTATTAGGCCATTATCCACAGCAATCCTATAGGCATTCCTGAACTTGGATGGTGGATTACCGTACTCCTTAGAGTCTAGGCAAATACCAATGATCCACCCATCACCAACCCCACCCCTATACTTCAAAGCTTCCTGAAGCACACTAATACCATCATCCTCAGGTAGATCCCTTAGTAGGCACATTATGTAGTCAATGGACATTCTAAGATTCTCCATGGCCCATGCTGCGGCGTCGTGAAGACCTAGGATAACATCACTTAGGTTAACACCCCTCCTCAAGTGGGCCTGTGGATCAAAGAATACCTCAGCCCTCCTAACCCCATCCTGGTGAGCCCTCTTGAAGTACGCCAACGCAAGATCCCTGAAGTCATCCCTATCAACCAACACGCTCATACCACTGTAGTATATGTTTAAGAAGCTTTGAAGATCATTGAACCTGTACGCATTCCTAATTCCACCCACGCTTCGATACGGTATCTTCACCCCATTCTCCTCAGCCTTACTCATGATCATTTCAGGCTCCAGTGTACCCTCAATGTGAACATGAAGCTCAGCCTTCGGCATTACCCTGAGGAAATCAACAATACCCATATTGACATGCTTAATTAATATTTTTAAATTTTCCCGTTACGTATTCAAAATTATTATATTAATCAACTATATGTTTAAGACAAGGTCATGCGGCTCAACCTCACCCCTACCTGACTCGGTCACAATCATGAACCTGCCCTTAACCCTTGCCTCAGCGGTATTAGATGCACCAATGTAGCCTAAGGCTGCCTGGATCCCACCCACGAACTCCCTCACTATGTTGGCTAAGTCACCCCTATAGGGTACTAGGCCTTCAACACCCTCCTCAATATTCTTAACCTTGGGTGCGTACCTATCCATGGCGAACCTCCTTGCCCTAGCACCCTCACTGGCCATGCCCCTATAGTACTTGTACAGCCTATTACCAACCCTTATTATTGGGCTCGGGGACTCCGTGGCCTGCGCAAACACCCTACCCATCATTGCGGCCCATGCCCCAGCAGCCATGGCCTTAACCACATCACCAGGCTCCCTAATACCCCCATCAGCTATAATCGGTGTACTGCCTAAACCATAATCAAGTGCCGCATCAGCCACTTGGGCAACAGCCCATAATGTTGGTGCAGCGACACCGGTAACAACCCCTGTACTGCATATTGAACCACTGGCTATTCCAACCCTGAATCCACCAATTGGGTCAACCCTGGTTATTGCATCAACGGCGCCATCATAGGTGCCTAGGTTACCCACAATCACGTCCACTGGGGTTTCCTTAACCAACTTAGCTAATGCGGTTAAGGCATTTTCATTATCCACATGGGCCACGTCTACGACCAGGAAGTCTGCGTATTTGCTTACTTTAACCGCCCTCTCCACATCAAATGGGGATACTGCGGCACCAACAATAAGCCTCCCCTCACCATCAGTGGCTGGTTTAAAGGGTGGTTTATAGTTTAAGTCATAGTATGAGGCGATGCCGATGAATACATTATCCTTATCCACTAAGGCCACGGTATCCGTACCATTCTCCCTCATTATTTTAACCAACTCATCACCACTAGACCCCACTGGAGCCATTACTGGCTTCTCAGCTAGCTCAATCAACCTACCACCAGTCAATAACCTGGACCTCCTAATATACCCAATCACCCTACCCTCGTCAACAATGGGTAGGGTATCGAGGTTAAGCCTCCTTAACTCAGCCATAGCCTCCTCACTGCTCATTAATGGATTCAGTGAAAATGGGATTACTGGGTATGGTGAAGCATCCTTAACAGCCTTAACGGCGTTAACCTCATCGTTAATAGTCATGTTCCTGTGAATAACACCTACACCACCCAGCCTGGCTAGGGCTATGGCTAATGCATCCTCCGTCACAGTATCCATTGGTGATGAAACCAATGGTATGTTTATTGAAACACTTCTAGACACCTTGGTCGATGTATCAATGCTTATTGGATCCAGGGTAGCCTTACCTGGCAATAGAACTACGTCATTAAATGTTACCGCTAATCCCTTGATAGGAATCTTCTCCCTAAACATTATCCCCCATCCATAGTACCCCTTATAAACATATTGAGTTACTTCACATTCTAATCCCATTTCTTTCTAATCCCTCTTGGGATTTTCCATTCCCCTACTCCATAACAACCGTGAGGGGTTTGATTAATCTTTCTAATCCCTCTTGGGATTTTCTTAATTATTAAGTCTTTATCCTTAATTTTTTAATTCGAATTCCCTTTCTAATCCCTCTTGGGATTTTCTGGATTGATTTAAGCGGTAACGGTTACAATGCAGTATTCGTCTTTCTAATCCCTTTTGGGATTTTCTGAGCTATCAGCTTTTTTAGGTTTTTTAAGTTTTTCTTCATGGTTTGCTTTGTTTATCATTGGCACAACCATTCCGCTATTCCTCACCCCCACATTCCTGTGCTGATGGTGGAATGAAGCCCCCTAATGGTTGTGCTAATTGAAAGAAATGAAGAATGATAATGAAACTGTGCCGATGGTAATATATAGAATATATATTTGACTCAATGAAGGGAGATAAGAACCATGAATAAGGATGAACGCTGTAATAGCATAGGATTTAGGCTTGAATTTACTCGCTCATTAATCTTCTTAGTTCATTTGGAATCTGAATACCCCATTCTTCAAAGGCTGAATATACGCTTATATACCTTGGATCGCTGGAGCCGTATTTCTTCCTCAATTCCTCAATGTAATTGGGATTCACCATTCTTTTAGCGTAGCCGATGTTATAGTCTGGGTGGAGTCTGGGTAAGTTATCCCAAGTCCACTTGGCGGTGATTGGGAATTTATCCAGTATGCTGTTGAACATGAGCCAGGCTATTAGGCGTAGTTCACTGTATGCTCCTAGGCCAGTCCTGAGGGGTAGGAAGTTTATGAGGAATTCACGCATATTCATGCTAACCCAAATCCTCTGGGCTAGTGCATTGGGTAGTATTAACCTGGCGTAATCAATATCAGTACTGTTTAGTAATTCACTATACGTCTTAATTAAGCCCTCCAGGATTGGGGTGAGTTTATTAATGAGGCTTGGTGGAATTATGAACCTTAAGTTACCTGGCCGTGAGTAATCCACGAACCTGGTGGATTCCTGCCAGTACGACGCTAACCTATGCCTAACAAGCTCATGTGTACAAGCCCTAGAACACTCAATAAGCCACTGGGCGCCAAGGAACTCAAGCACATTATGATGCCCATACTTCAGGAGGAGGTTAATCCTCCTCTCAAGGGCCATTTTATTACCATGCCTATACAGGATATTGGGCATTTCAGCAATATCGGTTTCACTACCCCATGTTCTAATTAATTGAACTGAAGGCTTAATCAACTGCATCAACTACTATTTCCCCACCGCTTATATAAAGTAATCACGGGAATTCTAAGGTATTTTTTCCCATTAATAAAATAATATTAAGTAGGCTTGAGTATTCTTGGAGAAACTTTAAATACGCATTACTATGAATTAAAGACATGAGGTTAAGCGGCATAGTTGTAGTAATGGTAGTATTGGTGGTATTAATAATTGGTTTAGGCGTTGTGTTAACTCACGTTAAGAGTCATGGCGCTGTGGCAGGTGGTTTAAACCTAGGTAACTGCACCTTCCCCAGTATAATTAACCCAACGCTTCCATATAATACACCACCCTCAGCCTCATATCTACTACTCAGTAATTGGGTTAACATGAGTGCCTTAATATCCACTGGGTTCCCTATTTTCGGATTAAGTCAAAGCGGTGGGTTGGTTACAATGCCAACATCATTGAGGTGGCTTTTAATTAAGGGGATTGGGCTAGTTAACGTAAGCCTATACGTTGAGAACCTGGGTAGTATTCGCAACGCCTACCTCACGTTAAATAACTCTATTGTTATAAAGGGTACTAATGGGTGGGTTGAATTCACCATGCCCCCATACACTAACGCTGTTTTAATTACTCAAAATTCAACGGTGCCGTTGAGTTACGTTATTGAGGCTATAGGTAATTATAGTTATGGGCCAATTAAGGATGGTGTGGTTATTATTGGTGAACCAAACATAACCGTTTACTCACCTGGCTCCTCATTCAGTGTCAGCGTAATGTATAAGTCGATTCAAGTCACAGTGAAGGCTAGTGGATTCAGTTACATTGAGTTAATGATTAATAATCACCCTGATCCTCCCCAGTACTTACTTAGTATTAATAATGAGGAGGTTGAGTCATGGCTCATGAAGTCAAGGAAACCGAACCTAAGTGGTTGCCTACTTAATGAATACTACTTAAGCCTACTCCTGATTAAGGATTCCCAAAGCCCAATAACCGGTGGCTTCGCTGCATCGCCTGAACCAATTTACCTATACACCTGGGTTAGGGACTCCTCCTTCGCCGCCATGGCTCTTCAGGAGTCAGGACATTATAATTCAGCAGCGGAGTACTGGCTTTGGATGGCTAAGGCTCAGAATAATTCAGGGGCTTGGTTCACTAGGTATAGTTTCTTTAACGGGAACCCTGACTACGGGTACGGTATACCTGAATACGATAGTGTCGGGTTGTTTCAAATAGGGGTTTACCAGTACTACGAGTTGACTCATAATGAATCCTTCATAAATGAGGTAATCCCTGCGGTGAATAAGTCACTGAACTGGGAGTATAGGGTGATTAATAATACTGGACTCATACCCCAGGACTTAAGCATATGGGAGGACCTATACGCCTACAATTTCTGGACCCAGGGAGTGGACTTGGATGGGTTAGTGGCGTCGTATAGACTCTACAGTGAGTTAGGGTATGATGCATCATGGATACTGGCTATGATTAATGAATTGAATAATACGATTCAACACGATTTTTACCTTGATGGATGCTACGTTAGGGCACTGGAGCCGAGTGAGGTTTACTACCAGGGTAAGACTCAGATTACTTTAGTACCAACCAGTGTAATCTATGATTCATCAGTAATACTTCCCATTGACCTCGGGTTACTAAACCCCTCAAGCAGTAGGGCGGTTAATGCCGTTGACTGCGTTATTAGTAATTTATGGAATAGTAAGGTGGGTGGTTTAGCTAGGTATACTGGTGATATTTACCATTACGCAGCCTACCTCTACGACAGTAGCGGAGAGGAGCCACCCTGGGTTATAACCACTCTCTTCCTAGCCCTATACTATGAGGAGTTGGGGAATTACACAGCATCCTTAAATTTAATGAATTGGGCAATCAACCACACTGAATACGGTCTACTACCTGAGGCCATTGACCCCAATTACGGTAACCCACTTCCATCAACGTCCCCATTAGTTTGGTCGGCCGCAATGTACGTTATAACGGCGCTTAATTATAATCAAACCAACGTAAACCACGGCTAATCAATACTTGGGGCAAATGTTAAGTGAATGTAAGTTAACGTTTTCACTGAGCCATAGTTGAAGTAATAGTCACAGGTACTGCGTCCACTGCGGTTTAGTTAAGAGGATCTCTGTGATGTAATTATCATTAGTAAATACAGGTTGAAGCACGGTATCCTTATGATAATTATGCAGTAATAGTAATTTAAGTAAGCTTAATCTCACTGCACTTACCATTACCGTATACTATTGCCTTACTATACCCTGGAGCCCTCAGTACTGATTCATTACGCTCAATTACCCTCCCGTCACGTAGCCTAATGCTTCCATTACCGTAGATTCTTAAATCATGAGTAGCGGGTATTATTGAATTCTCCCTAATGAATAATGGGAATTCCCTACTACTCTCAATCCACACCGGCCCCTTATACTCCTCGCAACTCCACCAATCAGTCCAATTACCCTTAGGTAGGTAAACCCTCCTTGATTCACCATATATCTGAGGCGCATAGAGTAAGCTGCTGCCAACCATGTATTCATCAATAATGTGGTATGCGTCTTCATCATCCTGGAAATGGTATACTAATGGTCTAATTAATGGGTGCCCAGTCTCATGAGCCTCACTGGCTAGGGCTAGTAGATATGGCATAAGGCTCCTCCTTAACTCAATAACCCTCTTAACTGCATTAGCGTAATCACTCCTAAGCATGTAAGGTTCCCTATCTGGATTACTGCTTGTATGAACCCTGAAGAGTGGGAAGAATAAGGCAGCCCTATAATACTTCACAAGTAATTCGCCTTGATCTGAATAAGGCCTATACCTTCTTGAATCACCCCTACCTATGAATCCACCTATATCGCATCCGAAGAATGGTACACCTGATAGGCTCATTGATTCCATTAACTGCAGTTGAAGTAACACGTCATCCTGCGATGGAGTGTTGTCGGCTGACCAGAGGAAGGCGTACTTCTGAATACCTGCGTAGCCGGCCCTGGATAATATGAATGGTTTATCGTGCCCAGCCCTCTTAAGGCCTTCGTACGTTGCCATTGCTTGGAAGTATGGGTACGCATTCCTAGCTAACTCATGCCTAATCCTCCTACCATCATCAAGCCTATGTAACGTACCCCTATCAATAGACCACTCCCTCTCCTTAACGTAGTCTGTTGGTTCATTCATGTCTAGCCAAATACCATCAACACCATACTCCCTAACCCAACGCTCAATGAGGCTAGCCCACCACTCCCTAGCCTCCTTATTAAAGAAGTCTGGGAAAACAACGGTACCAGGCCATCCTCTACCGGTGTATAATTCACCATTGGGTGTTTCGCAGTATTTCCCTAGGCCACTTATGAATACTTCATAATTCTGATCAAGCTTAACCCAGTGATCAATAATAGTAACTAGCCTAACACCCCTATCGTGAAGATTCTCTGTTAATTGCCTTGGATTAGGGAACTTAACTCTATCCCACGTGAATGTTTTACTGGAATCCATGTACTGTAGGTCAAGGTATACTGCGGCTGGTTTAGCACTGAATTTATCGTACTCATCAATAATCCTAATAACCATGTCCTGGGGCTCGTAGCCGCAGCATCTTGATATTTGGTAGTCAAGGGCCCAGTCAGGTGGGTCAAGGGGCTTACCTGTTATGCTGGTGTAGTTCTCAATAACCCTCTCTATACTGGGTCCCTTAATTAAGTATAATTCAACATCATTATGGGGAATGAGTACGGTAACCTCATCATACTTAGTTAAGCCAGTATCAATTATTAACTCCGCTGGTGAATTTACGAAGAGGCCTACGGCTTCACCATTCCTAACACTTATGAGGAATGGTATTGATGCGTAGAGTGGGTCACTGTACCAGTTATATGGGGCTGGGGCTGAGGCGTCAAGATTCCACATCCTAACCCTAATCCTCCTCCTATCAAGTTCAAAGGCCTTCTCACCAAGCCCGAGTACATGCTCCCTGAGGTCAAGGTCCTTACTTACAATTAACCTACCACCCTCCTCTCTAATCCTTATTAAGTGGTCGAGAAGCCTAATCTCATGACTTAACCCCTCATATTCATTAATAATTCTCTCAGCCTTATATTCAAAGTTAACTATGGGTCTTGGTTCATTAATTAATATTCTGAATGCTGACTCATTCTCCTCAATAATAATCCTCATGCGCCTCTTAGGCTATGTACACCTTTTAACTATTCCCTTGGTTACCGAGTAGCTTCATTAATTCACTTATCCTGGCTTTAACACTCGCTAACTCCCTGTTTAACTCCTCATTCTGGTTCTTAAGCCTAATATTCTCCTCCCTAAGCCTATCGTAATCCTCCTTAAGCTTCCTAAGCTCCTCCTCAATCTTACCGCAGGATTCAGGGGCAGTAATTTTATCACTCCTAACCCAGTAAATCACTTGACTACCTTCACGAACCCACTTTAATTCACCTGTTTCTAAATCAAGGTCTAGTTCCGTTATTATTGCGAAGACGTCGCCCTTACCAATATTGTATTGTTTAATGGCTTCATTGAAGAACCAGTCCTTAATATTATTAAACACTTGGTTAAGTGACTTCTTGAATTCACTCTTATTCCTTAATTCATTGAACTTAGCCTCCCCCTCTTCATTACCTAGGCTTGTCCTTAATCCATTTGCCACTGCACCGAAGACTATTCTAAAGAAGTCTGGTCTACCACCTCTACCGTGTTTGCCGAATAATTTCCCAGCCGATGTCTTGCCTGTGGATAACTTTATCTTAATAATTCGTTTACCAGCCTCAGTAACTAATTCAGATGTTACGCTCTCCCTCTCAACCTCCTCTCCCTCCCCCTCCTCGCTCTGCATAATTATTATACGTAAATTTACTTATAAATCTATCTCTAAATATAGACGCATATAGGTCTTCAGTAATGAAGCTTAACTTACTGATGCTGTTAATTCATATTTTAACGGCATTAATCACGCCATCTTGACCTGGACGGGATGTTACAACTGCCCTACCTAACTCAGTTTCTATTATAGTGCCCTTAACTATGATCCCCTTCTTCACGAAGTCACTGTTGGCTGGGGATTCAATGATCCTAAGTATCTTAACAACCTTACTGGTTCCATTACTCTTATCGAAGACGTTTGCGTAGCCGGCTTCACTTAACCTAATCTTAACATTACCTCCAGTGACTCTTTCAATCAGCCTCTTCTCCCTATTACTAAGCCTAGTATTAGTGGGTGGGCCACCTCCAAGTGCCTTCCTCTTAACCCTATACGGCTTAGCCCTGAATCCACCCGTCACCTTCTTACTATCATTACCCTGGTAAAAGGCAGCTAACTTAGCCATTACCAAACCGCCTATGAGGGGCCTTTTAAAGCTTAGCCTCCTTAATCATTCAATACCTTAGATTAAACCACTGATGGTTTTAGTATATCTTTGTGAGTATTTCCTGGCTGATTAATCGATAATCCTTAATAAGGAGTTAATGATGGAAGTATACGTGCCGCTTAGGAGAATCGGGGTCATACTACATGTGGCTAAGGATGGCTTAATGGTTGCCAGGGTTAATTCAAGTAAGGCAGATAGACTTGTGGGTTTGGTGACGATGGATTACTCCATGAGGAGGATAGGTGTTATTAAGGATATAATAGGTCCGGTTAACGCACCCTACGCCTTGATTAAGCCTATTAAGGGTCTGAACGCAACTGATTACGTTGGTAAGCAGGCATATGTTAGGGATATTGATTATGATAAGGTAATGAGAAGGTGAATTAATATGAATAAGTGCCCAGCATGTGGTTCAAGTGAATTCATCTACGACGAGTACAGTGGTACAGTTTACTGTGCTAAGTGCGGTTACGTATTGAGTGAACATGAAATAGATAAGGGGCCTGAGTGGAGGGGGGTTGATAAGAATGGTAAATCTTTATCAAGAGCCAGTCCTGTAAGCGCTTCATCACCTGGATTCAACATGTACGTTAACATAGTTAGTGTTAATAGGCCTAAGTTTAGGATAATACCATCATTATCATTATTCAACTCCAGTGAACGCAATGTAATGATGCTTAGATCCATAGCTAAGCAGGTTATAGCTAATGCTGGTTTACCTGAATCAATACTGGATGAGGTTGTGTTAAACTATAGGTTACTAATGAAAATGAATTACAGGGGTAAGATTAAGGAGACTGCGGTGGCTTTAGTTTACATAGCGTGTAGGAGACGTAACTTACCATGCACCATGAAGGACCTGCTCAGGAACAGTGACGTTGATATTAAGGGCTTCAATAAGGCTTACATGCATATAGCTAATTTAATGAACATTAAGGGTATTTATAATGATGAGCAGTTAATCAACATGACCTTAAGGATAGTTAACATGATTAACATCAATAGTAATATTAAACATAAATTAATGCTACTGATAAGGGATATGATAGATAAGGGTAAGGCAACCAGCTTGTTCAATGGTAAGACGTTTACATCAACAATAGCAGCCATGGTGTATTTATCATTATTAATATATAATGTTAAAATTAGGCAAAGGGAAATAGCCTCAATGGCCGGGGTCACGGATGTAACGATAAGGAATAGGTATAATGAATTACTGAAACGCCTAAACTTCAGGGTAATCATTTAAAAGCACCCTATATTAAGCCTTACCCAGTTAGCCCTACGGATGCATGCATTAACCGCATTAATGCATTCACTGCGTGGAGTCTGTAATGGTGTTTACGTGAATGGTAGGTTACTGAATAGGTATGGTGGCTTTAATGAAGTTGCCGTACAGGTGCTATTGGGTAGGTTAAAGGTATGTAGAGGCTCTAGGAGGGGGTTAGCCTTAGTTAATACTGATGATTCCCCCGTGTTAAGTGATTTAGGGGGTAGTGACGTTAACTGCTTCATTGATTACAGGTGCAGTGAGGTAATTATGCATAATGCTGTAATGCCCGAATACCCACAGTTCGTAATTGATGTATCACATTGGAGGAGGCATACTGAGGGGGAGTTAAGGAGCCTAATAATACAGTTGATTCAGGCGCTTAGGGAGGTGAGGAGGTATTTATGGGATGGTAACCTCACAGTAACGGGTATTGACAGCGACTTCATGGAACTGCTACGTAAATTCACCGGTAACATTAACACAGCTGTAAGATTCCTGGGAAGTATACCACCCAGTTACTTAAAGTCGGCTGTGATGCTTGACCCTTATGGTGACGTTGAGTTAACCGAAGGAGTCATTAAGTCAATTAATGTTTTCATAATTGGTGGCATAAGTGATAGTGAAGTGATTAGGAAGGGTGAAACCCTTGAATTATATAGGGATTTAGGGTTAAGTGAGTTCAACATACCTAGGGTTAGGTTAACCTTGAGGGGAGTGTTAACTGGTGTTCCTGAGAGGATTAATAAACTGGTGTCAATACTATTAATGGTTAAGTGTAGTGGCTATAATCTTGAGGATGCCATAATAGCTAATCAATCTAAGGCCGATAAGATTAACAGGCTTAATAGGGAGTTAAGCATGTTGAGGATTATTGATTCAAACACCGTCAGTAACTTATTGACTTGGCTTGGGTTAACGCCGTGGGATAATAAGGTTGCATCAGTATTAAGGAGACGTGGATTACTTCACGGTGACTCCTTTTAATAATTCTACGTTACTATGTACTCATTTCCCCTCTTCTTTATTAAACCAGCATAAGCCCCCCATTCTGATAATAGTATTGTTAATAAATCCCTTATTCCAGGTGCCTTGAATTCACTATAACCCTTATTAACCAGGGCCATTATCAGTTTCTCCAATGGAAATGGTTCATCCTTACCTATCTCTATTGCTGTCTTAAATGGTTCAATATTGGATATTAATTCACGCAGCATCCTTCTTCGTTCAGGTATTTTCGAGTTTAGGAATTTAATGCCAAGTTCAGTAACAACCACGTCACCATTAATCACCTTTAGGAATCCTAGGTATATTGCTGCATTTAAATTAGGTATAATATCATCTAGGTCAGCATCCATGTGCTGGGCCACTGCGTAAATATCAGCCTTACCTCCAAAATCATTAAGTATAGTGTCTATTAACCCTATTACATCTGTTAACCTCGAGTCTAGCGGCATTACCAGGCTTCTTTGCCCCATAAGTTATCTAACAGTTTAACTGCACTGGCTTTATTTATGAACCTTTCGCAGAAATAAACATAGACCTTCCCCCCTCTTTACTCCTAATAATATCCACCCACACGTTATCCTTAACGAAACTTGGTAAGTTTAAATCACGTTGACCATCATTAGGTTTATCATACCCATTACTGCAACTTAATGTATTAATACTGGTGATGAGTTTCTTTAAGTCCATTATGGCGTTAATTAATTGAGCATAATCATCCTTAATCAGCTTAATCTCCCTCATTAATGAATTAAGGGTCTCACCCACATTATTTAACTCCAGGTAACTTGCCGATGGTGGTTGATTAATACTTACCGTGAAGCTTAGGTTAATTGACGCCACGCCAAGCGGCTGCTGCATATTATTGTTACTAGGCTCAGTGGATTCCTGCGGCTTCTCGACTACACTTACGTTATCCCTTGAGTAAGCCCTGTACTTTGATAATGCCTTATACACTGTGTTTATTGATATACCTAGTCTTTGAGCTATCTCCCTAGGCTTCAAACCCTGTCTATAATACAAATCCCCCACAGCTAACTCAGTCTTAGTTAACTTACCCATGGTTATACACCTATAGGTATGATTCAGAGTAATAATAATTTATTGTTTAAAAAACATGGAATACCCTTATATTATCTACTTGAGCCACGGCTCCTCGCTAATAATGCCAATAGAACTATAATCAGTATTAGCACTACGTAGAATAGTATTGAGGAAACCTTATTGGGTATTAGCAGGCTAATGAACTGCTGGGATAGTGATGGGTTAACGTGGATTGTGAACTCATCGTTCTGAACCATTGGTATTAATGAACCTGTCTGATTCCACAGCAATGTTAACGTAACCTTATAATCCCCTGGATTAATACCATTCTGGACATCAACCATGAAGACTACCTGCTTCTCCTGCCCCGGCTTCAAGTCACCTATGAATAATGTACCGGCCGTTAATGCGCTAAGCGGATTACTACTGCTTACGTGTGGTTCAATAACTCCTTGTCCATTTAAAATAACTTCAACATTCTTAGCGGTTACGTTACCATCATTAGTAATAGTTATGTAAAGTGGTACATCACTATCACCTACACTTAAGTCACTGGTTGCATTAATCACAAGGAGATTAGCCTTGGGTTTAATAACCAGCGGTATGGTGTAGGTCTTGTTGAAGCCTGTTCCATTAATTATAAGCGTTAAGTTGGCTTGAACAGTACTATATATGTTGTTGGCAGTGGATAAAACGAAGTTAACGGGTACTGGTTCACCAATGGGTAAGTTACCGATGTTAACAATGCCATTCGATGGATTAACAACATTAATGTACTTATCACCAATCAACGTAATCTTCACATTCCTAGCCACGGCAGTACCCGAGTTACCTAAGTATATTGTTAGGAGTAATTCAGGGTAACCTGGGAATAAGTTAGGTGGATTAGTGTAGTAGGATTCAACTACAACATCCGGAACCCCGGTGACTACAATGGGGATCCTCCTGATTGTTAATGAACCACCACTGTAGGTTAACGTTAAATTAGCGTAATAGGTTCCAGCCTTAACATTAGTCACATTAACCATGAAGGTTACGTAAACCGGTACACCAATAGGTAGGTCACCGATTGTTGCATTACTGGTTAACGCCACGAATCCCACCGGTAGCGATACGTTGGCTTTAACATTAATAGCTGGGGCTGTACCGGAGTTAACTATAATGAATGTTAATGGTACAGCACCGTAACCTGGACCAACAGTAATGGGGCTACTTGGTGAACCCCATACAGTACCCTCACTTATTAGTCTTGGCTCCCCTGAAACCACAATGGGAACCCTTAGCCTTGATTCAAGCCCATTATTATACGTTAATGTTAAGTTAGCGTAGTAGGTGCCTGGACTTACATTGGATACGTTAACAATGAACACTGCGTAAACCGGCACACCCACAGGTGCACCACCTATTGTCGTGAAGTTTACTAACGGTTTGAAACCGCTTGGTAATGATATTGTGGCATTAATGTTAACTGCATTAGCTGTACCGGAATTAACTATGGTTACGAATAATGGGACAACACCATAACCAGGACCCACTGCAATGGGGTTACTTGGTGAACCCCAGCCTGCTCCCTCAACGGTCAGTCTCGGTTCACCTATAATTGGTATATTAACTGTAATTACCTGTGTTGCATTGGAGAAGTAGTTTAGGATTACTTCACCATTAATTACGCCGACTGGGGCATTATTAGTTACATTAACCAGGAAGACTGCGTAAACTGGTGTTCCAGGGGGTATGTAGCCTATGTAGCTTTTATTAATTACCGGTACTAGACCATTACCTAGTATTATTGTTGCTGATGCATTGGAAGCCATGACGTTACCCGTGTTAATTATTGGTATAACCAAGGGCAGGACACCTATACCCGGTGTGGCCTCAATGGGATTGTTAATTGAACCCCATGTTGGTAAGCCTGGGTTAAACTTAACGTAACCTAACACCGGTATGGTTACATTGAAGGTACTGCTTGCGTTTCGCGGCATGATAATGATGCTCCCATTCATCACCACCTTGGTTAACTCAACGTAAGTTACGTTAACCTTAAGTTCATAAACACCGTTACTGGCGTTTGGGTTAATGTTAATTAACTCAGTTATGTTTATTCTTGAACCAGGTGGTAGCACTGGTATTGTTACCTTGTATGAACTATTGAAGTAATTATATGGTCCAAAGGGGAAGGTGAAGATTGGTTTAATGGTTACATTGAATAATGTACCCTCACCATTATTAATAATTGATAATACTAATGGTACAGCGTTCTGGCCTGGTGCAGCAAGCGCACCTACCTGACCAGTAACCACTAGTGCATTGGCTACATTGGTTAGTAGTATGAGTGCGGCCGCCGTTAACGTAACTATGATTAGCTTACCCTTCATAGGAGACTCCGATATCGGATGCATTTAAAAAACTTTTCTAATGTTTAAATGAGCACTGAATTCGGTTTATGGGCTTGAATCTAAGGGATAAGTCACCTTAATTTGAAATATAAACTTATAAACACCTGCATAGTGTACCGATGCGTATATGGAGTCTAAGCTACTGGTTAATAGGGTATACGAAGAATTACTTAACGCCATAATCCAGGGTAGGTTTAGGCCTGGGGAGGCCTTGAGGGAGGATAGAATCGCCTCAATGCTTGGAGCCAGTAGAACACCTGTTAGGGAGGCTTTAGCCAGACTTGAGAGGGAGGGGTTTGTGGTTAAGGATGGGAGAAGTTACATAGTTACCCCAATAACTAAGGATGATGTTGTGCAGCTTTATGAGGAGAGAATACCGCTTGAGGCCATGGCAGCTAGGTTAGCGGCGATTAGGGCTACTGATAGTCAATTAATTAGGATGAGTAATGCAATTGATATGATTAAGGCTGAGGTTATGCAACCCAACCCTAATCCAGTTAAGTTAGCTGAATTAAACGGTGAATTCCATGAGCTTGTGGCTGAGGCAAGCGGTAACAAGTTCATTGCAACTACGCTTAAGCAGATTAGGCTTAAACTCAAGATAGTTAGGGTTAACATATTCACAAGTTACAGTAGAAGGCTTGAGGAGGCTAAGGAACATGGGGATGTTTATGAGGCAATAAAGTCAAGGAACCCTGAAGCAGCCTTCGTGAAGATGCTTAACCATGAGCAGAATGTCCTAGAATACGTTAAGAGTAGTGTTCTACCTTACTACTTCTAAGGGCTAAGTATAGTATGTATGGGGAGGCGCTACCTATGTAGTGGTCTAAGCCCACGTTCCTGCCCTCGATGGCGTCTATTCTTGAGCTTTGATTCCAAGGCTCTAACCTTGATATAGTATCCCACTCCTTCTTAGCAATCTCAAGACCCTCATTAACCATACCCCTAAGCACCATGTGGGCAGTCACAACGAAGCTTACCCTAGGCCAGCAGGACCTCATTTGCCCTGATGAAGTATCAATCTCCCCACTTGGCTTAACTGAATTGGGGAGACAGTGGGGTGATGACTTGTGGTTAAGCTCGTATATTGACCTTAAGGCTACCTTAATCTTATCCTCATCAACCACCGGTGGTAGTTTAAGGAAATCGCACCAGAATTGCCCAAGGAGTTGACTATTCATGCATGACTCATTACTATTGCCACTTGATTTCCATGCCATGAAGTAGCGGCCATTCCACAGTGAATTCAACGTCTCCCTGCCTTTACTTAAACATGACTCATAACGGTCACTGAGCCTTACACCAAGTACCTCAGCCGACTTAATAAATGCTTGAAGTGAGCATAGGAATAGGGAGGCTATGTATGAGGATGCCCCATACATGTTTGTTCCATCATAGGAATTATCAAACCCACCCCTTGAGTCAGGTATGCAGTCACCGTCATAATCCCTACTGATGAGCCAGTCAATAACCTCACGCATCTTATCAATATTCCTCCTTAAAACCTCAACATTACCCGTTAGGAGATAATCCCTATAAATCATTAGAATCCAAGTACTCCCTAAATCATTCCACGGATATAAGTATGAGGCACCGTATATTGGATCCTCAATACTCTCCTCCCCAAGATCATGAGGAACCTCACCATTATGTATGTAGAATCCCAGTAATTCATCCATTTTAACAGTTAAGTCGGGGAAAAGGTCAAGTAGGGCGAAGGATAATCCATCCCAGGTCATTGACCCTATGGTACTCATTAATGGTGCTATTGATAATGATTCATAAACAGCTAATCTACCGTCCTTAGTTAACCACGTTGATGAA
Organism: Caldivirga maquilingensis IC-167; assembly: GCF_000018305.1. Classification (NCBI taxonomy): domain Archaea; kingdom Thermoproteati; phylum Thermoproteota; class Thermoprotei; order Thermoproteales; family Thermoproteaceae; genus Caldivirga; species Caldivirga maquilingensis. Next base: position 1,714,310 of record NC_009954.1, read on the forward strand.
GTCAACACGTATAGGCTATTTAATACAGCATCCCTTAACCAACCATCAGCATCAATATTAAGGGGACTTAATGAACCGGTATTCTCTAAGGCGTATTCAGCCACCTCAACTGCTGAGTTGAAGAAATTCTCGTAGTAGTGGCCGTATGGGTAATGGTATGGTCTTGAATTAAAAAACCAGGTAATGAAGAATAACGCCTCATCATCAACCCTCCTCCACACTATCCCTGCAATCTCCTCCCTGGCATATGGCCTTATGGAGTACCTACCCTCATCAGCTACTTCACTGAGTTTACTGAATATTGAGATATCCTCAGTCATACCACCCCTAGTGGGTACCCAGTATGAGTAGCCGGAGTATGTGTGGCATTTTTCACAACCTATGAAGACTTCGCCGTAAGCTGGGTCACTTTGCAGTGACCTTAGATTCCTGAATAATACACCATTAACCTTACCTGTTATGGAGTAGTTGACGCGACCCCACCTCCTACTACCCACTATGTTTGGGAATGAGAATGCAATAGTGCCATTTCCCTTAACTCTAATTATTATTAATGGTAATGATGAGTCCTTAAGATTACCCTTAACAATGGGTGTATAGAACTCGATCTCCTTAATCGGTAAATTACTGAACCTGTACTTGATTCTAGGATACTGGGCATCAACCTCAATGGTGTCAACATGCTTATACTGCGGCTTAACCTCAATATTCTTACCTGGGTTGGTTTGAAGGAAGAGTGGTTCCTCATTAAGTAGTACTACGTGGAATCCCCTAACCACCTTAAGTGGGTTTAACCAATTATTCATTATAGTCACATTGCCTATTGTGAGATCTGGGAAGAATTCTATTGCACCAGCACCAATTCCACCTAGGGGTAATCCACTGTTGAAACTCCTACCGCTCACTATCATTAAACACCCTTCCGGATACTGAATTTTATGCATTATTATTTGAATAAGGAATTTAAGACTGTTACTAAGCCAAGCAAACTATGCTACTGCCATTCTACAGGATTAAGAAGGACCTTTGGATTGAAGCATACCTAATAGGTAGGGTTGATGCATTAGCTAAGGTTGGTTTAATTAAGTCATTTAAAACAAGCGGCGTGGATAATGGTGAATTAAAACCCATACCCTATCAGGAGATTAAGAGCATAATAAGTAATGACATTAAGTGGATTAATGACACCATAAGTGACCTTGAGAATGGTTTAAAGTTCAGGTTCAGGGATTACGTATTAATCCCAGTGTATAATCCAGGTCAATATATGGCTAAGGTTAACTTAAGCCTAATGGACATAGTGACGCTGAGGGTTACTAGGAGGATATATGAGAATTTACTTAAGGTAATGCCTAAGGAACCACTGGGTGTTGGCTGGTTCAATGTAGCGGTGGAAAATGACACTGTTTTCATTGATGGTGTGTACGATGAAGCCTTAACCAACACTTACACTAATAATGAAAGCTTAAGGAGGGCGTTGATGGAGCTTTTATCAGGGAATCATTAATAATTGCTTATTATTCACCTTTAATTAACTGGTGCTTAATCAAGTATTCTCTTAAGGGCTTATGTAAAGCCTCCTCAATTATCCCCTTAGTGTTTATGAATATTGAGAACGCCTTAGGTATCCTATTTACCACATCCATTGGGGTTAAGTGGTAGCCTAACTCTAACGCAGCCAAGTCACCTGCAACACCTGTTATGAATGCTGCTATGGCTGCAGCCTCAAGGGGGTCATTAACCCTATGAAGCATTGTTGCTAAAACCCCTGTTAATACGTCTCCCGTCCCACCAACTGTCATACCTGGATTACCACTCATGTTTAATTTAATCCTTGAACCATCACTAATAACATCAGTATTACCCTTAAGGAGTATTACACTACCTGGGCAGCATTTCGAAACCTGCTCCTTAAGCCACTGCCCGGTTTCAATTGGATTAAGCTTAGGTACATCAATACCCAGTAACTCCCTTAACTCCCCGGCATGTGGAGTAAGCACCACGCCTGGCTTAAGTAGGTTAAGTTTCTTCCCGATTCCAATGGCCTTTATCGCATCAGCATCAATAACAATCCTCTTACCCAACTTAACCGCGGTCTCAAGTATAATGTAGACTGCCTCCATTGTCGTCTTCTCAAGTCCTAGCCCAGGACCTATGGCTACCACATTAGCCCTCTCAATACCTCTAAGTACTGGTCCAACATTATCCTTACTTAAAACCTCACCCTCAAGTGGCACTGCTATTAGGTTTGGTGTCTGTGATCTAATGTCGTGTGCAACATCATGAGGCGCGTAGACTATTGGTAAGTCAGCCCCCGTTATTAATGATGCTAAAGCCGTTAAAGCTATGGCGCCCGTGTAATCCCTTGAACCCCCTATTATGGCTATCCTACCGAAATCACCCTTCTTGGAATCAAGCCTCCTGGCGTATGTTAAGTAATTCAAGTCACCGGGCCCTACTATTAACTCGGCCTCCTTCGGGATACCTATGTCGACTACCACCAGTTCACCAACATACGGCTTAGCCTTATCGGCAATAAGCCCACGCTTAGCCTTATGCATGGTTACGGTTAAGTCAGCCTTAACAGCCTTATCCGCAACATCACCGGTATCGGGATCTAGACCTGAGGGTATGTCAACCGCAACCTTAGGTGCCTTAGACATGTTTATTAAGTCTATTGCAGCCGAGGCAGGTTGCCTAATCCTACCCTTAACACCAATGCCTAGGATTGCGTCAATAATTACGTCGGCCCATTTAATGAAGTAATCCTGGTAGGAGAGCAGCTCCAACTCATCCCTAGCCTCCATTACCCTGCAACCCAGTAGGTTTAGGCATATCTTAAGATTAGTGGCGGCAGGCTCCTCCCTCATGTCACTTACCCTACCCAGTAGTATGATAACCACGTCCTTACCCCAATTGTAAAGGTATCTGCCGGCAACAATACCATCCCCACCATTGTTACCTAACCCAGCCACAACAAGCACCTTACCTGCGTTCGGCCACCTTGAGGAGACTATTTGAGCAACACCCCTACCGGCATTCTCCATTAGTATTCTACTGTCAATACCCAGGTACGCAGTGTTAGCATCCAGAACCCTCATTTCTAATACTGATATTGCTTCACTACTCATGTTAATTAAGCCCACAGGCTAGGTATATTACAGTATCGCATCAACACTGATTAACCACACCCCTAGGGATTGGGTCCTTTATCGTATTCTTAATTACTCCCCCAAACCCCAATTAAAGTATGTTAAAGCATGATTAAGCCTGCATTATTAATGCCCTATTAAGCATAACCCATATGCCTAACACCACTGCACCAGTAACTATTACCGCTATACCCGGGTTAATTACAGGGGGTTGCCTCACTATTAGTATTGTATAGGCATTATTAGTAATCATGAGTGCGAGGGATGCTATGATACTCATTATTATTAGTATTAAGGCCGTGAAGAGGCCTATGATGCGTCTTACGTAATTAACATTAGTTAAGTAAAGTAGTGATGAAAGAATTGGCGCCACAGTCCAAGTAATCATCCTCGTCATTGAAATCAACCCCAGTAGACCAGCTAATGTAAGTCCCATCGCCACTATGGCAATGACTATGAAACCCACGTAAACAGCATTAATACCCCTGAAGTATGCCTTAGCGTACTCGGCGTAATTATTCTCAACGCCAGGTAATTCCCCTGAGAATGATGTTAAGGTTAAGTTAACTATCATTGGTTTAGTTAAGTTAATGCTAATGCTTGAGAATTCACCACCCTCATAAGTGGTTAATACGTATGAACCGCAGGGTAGGGTTAAGTTTAATGCCTCCCTAACATTGAGGATTATTGATTCCCCTTGATTACCCGACACCACCACGTTTGAACCCTGGGGGGCGTTTATAGTAAGCCTGCATGCGTTGGAACTAGGTGGTGTTATTGGTTTCAGTAACGGCTTCACAGTGATGTTAAGGTCCTTAGGCACCTCACCCACTGGTACTGGGGTTTCATTAATGACTGTGTATATTATGTAGTAGTTTAATGGTAGGTTAATTTCATTGACCCCGGGCTTTAATGAACCATAGTTAACTAGGTAACTTAACCCTAGGTAACTGTACTGAATACTAACACTCCTATTAAGCTTATTCACCACGGTTACGTTAATACCATGCTTAATGAACCATAGTGCCCTCCCCCAGTATTCATTAGGTATGAGTATCATTGATACTAAACCGTAGCCGGTATTCGATAATGACTCTGTTAAGTTCATGCTGCATATTAAGTATGGTTCATTACCCTTAATAATGATTAACACTGGTATGGTGACTTGCCTAATGTAGCTTGTTAATAAATGAAGCCCAGGCTTAATACCCACCATTGAGCCTGCATAGCAGACTGACCCAGTGATATTACTGAGACCTAGTATCATAACCACATGCCTATAGTCAAGTAACGCCAAGGCGGTCACCACTGGAATATTCCTAACCCCTAATTGACTTAGGGCGTATGAAACACTTAAGGGCACTATACCGGTGAATGGCATTAAGGAGCCCCTCCCGGTTATTGCATGCATACTGAATGGGATGCCCACTAGTGTTAACCCTGCATAGGTTAATGATACCAGTAGTGTTAGACCGTATGTTAATAATCCAGTTAGTAATGCCGCTGAGACTACATGACCTACCACCCTCTTAAGCATTAGTACCATGAGCTTCTTCTCCATGAAATCACCAGTATCATTAACATTGGTAGTAGAATTATTATTAATGGCTCCATTAACACCGTGATTGGGCTACTGAGATTAATACTAATAAACTTCTCCATACTTAACACATGCTTAATTAAAACATACTCAGCAATCACTATGATTACGTATAATACCGCAGTGAGCAGTGGGGTGTAGGCTATTGCTGCAACTGCCTCATCACCAATCATTAACCTAAGCCTCTTAAAGGCATCGGTTAGGTAATTGAGGTAATTCAATGATATGTAGAATGATGATAAGGTAATAATTACTGAGAACACCACGTAAATTAACCATGTGTAGTTGGTTAATTCACTGAATAACCTAGCCGTGAAGTAGGCTGAGGGATTTTGAGGTATAATTAAGATCCCGTTACTGGTATTGCTTGAATTAGTGAACTTAATTATTATTGGGTAACCATATGGGTAATCCCTAATTAAGGTACAATTCAATAACTGTGCCGCCTGTGCCCTTAAATTACCTGTTAATTCAATGAATGTGATGCATTCATTATCTTTAACATGGAATCCATATATGCTGGCGTAGGCTGTGTTAATTATGTAAAACGAAACCTTAACGCCATTCAAGGTAATTACCCCGTAATCCACCGAGACCTTTACTAAACCACCATTGTATTGTTGATTATAGGCTACGGCGTAGTGGGCTATTAATATTGATATTAAGGCTATTGAGGATGCGATTGAGAAGAGTAAGTACCTTAAAGTGAATTCCCTTAAACCCGCATGAATGGCCTTAAGCTTAAGCCTAGTATTACGCATGAATAACCGCGCCCATGATTGTTAACTCCAGGTACTCTACGTAGGCAGCTATGAAAAGTATTAACACTGATAGAAGTAGTCTAAGCACCCAGTTTATTAGGGTCGTGTTTAAGGGCCTCCGCTTAATCACGTTCACTGAGGCGTCAACTGAATTGTAGGCTGATAATGAGTATGAGAATAACTCCAGTAATCCATGAGGTAGTATTGCTGATGAAACGTAGGCTAAAATAAGGTATAGTACGCTAACACCAATACTACTGACTACAATATAGCCAAGTGCAATGCCTGTGAATCCGATTAAAATAACATACATTATTGGACCTATGAACGGTATGTTCATGATTAAGTTAAGGCTTAGGTTATGTGTAAATATCACCATGTATGATGGATGCTGTGCAAGGCTTTCAAGCTCCTGTAACTCACTCTTACTCAGTACTTGAATACCTCTTAACGACATAAAGTAACCAGTAACCTCACCCACTGCTAAAATCAGGAACGTGGTTAAGTAGTAGATAAACACTCTTCTAGTTAAAAGACGCTGAATCCTCAGTTCCATAGATTACTCTCAGTTTCAGGGTTTTTGTTTCTTTCCATGGCATAATGATGATTAAAGGCCAGTGAACCTAGGTAGAAAAACTAATGTGAATTGCCTTGCCTTAGAGGATTAGTTTTCACTTGTTTTGCTGATTCGCATCAATTCCATTCCACCCCTCACAGGAGGAACACTTAAAACTCATAACCTCACTATAAGGAGCAGGGGATTCAGTTAAGTTTTATAATCTACTTATCCTGTACAGCATGTATAAACCCACTAGGCTTAGTAACGTTGATGCTAATAGTGGTAGGGCAATATGGTAATCAGTGTTACGTATTGTCCACCAATAGTAGTATGATGATAGAAGTATCATGCTTTGAACCAGGAATAGGAACGCCGCTGAAATCAGTAGTTTACCAATAGGTGTGAAACCAGTATCTAAGTACTCCCTCAGAATAAATGCCACTAGGATTGTTTGAATCACTACCAGTATTATGTTAATTATCCATAATAAGTCATTCACATTCATACGGCAAGAAGTGGTTAGAGTAAATATATAAAGATTTTTCAACCTTTAAACCTAATTACACCCTCCTACCCCTCCTACCTCCAGGTGGCCTAATGGTATCATGGGGTATTGGGGTAACATCCTCAATCCTGCCAATTATCATGCCTGCCCTAGCCAATGCCCTAATAGCCGCAACAGCACCCGGTCCTGGAACCTTAAGCCCATACCCACCGGGGCCCCTAACCTTAACGTGAACGGCATTAATGCCTCTTGCCATGGCTATTTGAGCCGCCTTGTAGGCAGCCATCATGGCTGCGTATGGGCTTGGTTTATCCCTATCAGCCTTAACAACCTGCCCACCACTAACCCTAGCCACAGTCTCACTCCCTGTTAAATCAGTTATAATTATCATTGTGTTGTTAGAGCTTGCGTAAATGTAAGCAATACCCCACCTAAGCTTCCTCAACTGTTGCACAACCTGCTGAGGCGTAGCCTGAACCTGGGTTGCTTGCTGAGACTGCTGAACCTGCTGTGTGGCTTCCTGCTCATTAGATGATGCTTCAGTGGACACAATAACCGCATTCCCTAAGTGTTTATAAAGATATTTTCCACAAGCCACCGTGATGCTTAGGGAGCTTGGTGAAGATAAGTTAATTAACATAATGCAGTCGCTGATCGAGTTAAAGTACCCTAATGCTGATAATGACGTATCATACGTTGAGTTACCTAACGTGGGTTTACTTACCCTTAAAATCGATGGTGGCTCATTATCAAGAACTAAGACAGACTTCATGACCTACTATGACGTAGGCTGGAGAATGACCATTGGCGCAGCCTCAGATCTACTTGTTAAATTCGCTAAACCAATAGCACTAGTCACGTCACTAACACTCAGGGGAGATCATACTGAATCTGAGTTGGAGGAGTTGATTAAGGGTATTAATGATGCGGCTAAGGCTATTGGCGCCAGTTACATTGGCGGTGACTTAAATGAGGGTGATGATGATGTATTAGACGTTGCGTTAATTGGAATCGCAGGTAAACCCATAGGTAGGGTGCCTCGGTTAGGTGACGTATTAGTTACAATACCTGAATTCGGCTTCACCGGGTTAATCTTTAAACTCTGGTACAGTGGCTTACTTAGTAATTACATTAATGACTCGATTGTGGTTAAGGGAATTGAATTAACCAGGAGACCAAAGCCCTGGATACCTAGTGGTGAATTAGGCAATAGGATTAATTGCGTTAATGCATCAATGGATTCAAGTGATGGATTAGGGAGGGTATTGTATGAAATGGGTAAGGGTGTTAGGATTAGGGTTTACTCACTACCAGTTAATAAGGATGTGGAATCAACCTGCCGTAGATATGGATTAAGCGTAGAGGAGGTGGTTTTTAATGGTGGTGAGGAGTACTTACCCGTATTAGCGGTAAAGCCTGAATGCCTAGATTACTTTAAGGCGTTAGGCTTCGTGGATTTCGCTAAGGTTGAGGAGGGTAATGGGGTGTATTTGGATTCAAGGGAACTTAAACATAGGGGGTGGGTTTACTTCACTAAGCCCAATTACTAATGCTCCCTTAAGCATTGAGTTAAGGAAAATTTAAATAAGAATTAAAGCATTAGCGCAGTCATGGTGAGGGGCCTATTCATAGGTAGGTTTCAACCACCGCATTGGGGTCATGTCTGGGCCATTAAGGCTATTTTAAGTGAGGTTGATGAAGTTATAATTGTTTTAGGGTCGGCTCAATTCAATTACATAGAGAAAGACCCCTTCACTGTTGGGGAGAGGATATGGATGCTTAGGGAGGGGTTAAGGGAGGGTGGGGTTGACCTCAGTAGGGTTATAATAGTTCCAGTACCTAATATTGAGAATAACGCGGCCTGGTTAAGCCACATTAAATCCTACCTACCCCCCTTCCAAGTAGCCTACACGGGTAATCCATTCGTAGCCATGCTGCTTAAGGAGGGTGGGGTTGAGGTTAGGCAGCAGCCTATCTTCGATAGGGGGAAGTACGTGTCGACTAGGATTAGGGAAATGATGATTAAGGGTGACTCAACCTGGAGGGAGCTTGTACCAAATTCAGTGGCTAGGATAATAGATGAGGTTAAGGGTGTTGAGAGGCTTAGGGTAATAATTACTGGTGAGGCTGAGCCCCATAGGTGGTGATCATATTACAAACACCTTTGATATTAATGGTGAAGCTAAGTATATTACAAGTACTATTGCCGTTATGGCTACTGCATGCTTAAAGCCAGCGGATAACTCCCCCTCACCCAGCTTACCCGCCACTAAACCCATTACGAATGAGTCAACCACAATGGTTAAGGCGAAGCTACCTACGACGTAGTTAACGTAGTATTGGGGAATATGCAGGAAGACACTGGATAAGCCAACCACGGTGAACACCATAATCACCAGGGTTAAGGTAAGTATCATGGCCCCTATGTAGGGTACGAACCTAAGTGGCTTAAGCCTTGCGAGTAAATCATCATTAATCCTAATCATTAGGGATGAGAATGATGCAAGGGACTCCAGGGTCTCAGGGGTTGCTCCACCATACTCTATTGACTCAAGCAGCAGCCATGCGAAAACCCTGGCGTAATAGGACCTTGTCCTATTCATGAATTCCGATAAGACAACCCTAATCGGTATACCATACCTAATCTGCTTACTAATATCCTTAAGGTACCTGGATAATGCACCATAATCCCTAGTGTCAGCCAGCGTGCTTATAATCTTCTCAGGCGTGAAGCCACTTTTACGTAACTCAGTGAAGTCCCTGAGGAAGTCTGAGAAGGCCCTCTCAAGGCTACGCCTCTCAGCAATAACCCTCTCAGCATATAACGCTGCTGGGACGTAGGCTATAATTAAGACGACCGCCATGTAGGTTGCGAAATCCAGGCTAACCGGGCCCACGTTTATTGAGTAGCCTAAGTCACCGTGAAACACCGTGTTGTAGCCTATTAGTAGAGCCACCATGGCTACCATTGATGATACACCAACCGCTATATAAGGCCTAACGTCAGTGTACGGGACCCTATATATTGAGACCTCACCAAGGTATATGAACGCCACTGATATTGCTGGGATAACCAATAGACCGAAGAGTAAATTATTACTAACCGCCTGCTGAAGCGCGCTCACTGAGTTACCTGTTGGTGTTATTGCTTGGGCTAGGTAAAGTACGTTAAGGCCTATTAGTAGAATTACCCCAGCCCCAATGTATGATTCCATTAATGTTGATAGGAATTCAGCACCCCTCCTTATTTTATCAAGCGTATCGTTAACTATTTCATTGAGCCTTATTTCAAGGTAATGAAGTATGTCTCCCCCAGTCCTAACGTTAGTTACGTAACCCATTATTAAGTTTTGGAATAAGTGACTTGGCGTGCTTAACGCTGATTCCGTTAAGGCTGTTAACGGATCCATGCCTATCGCCTTATTCTTAACAACTATTTCCCTAGCTATCTTGCCTATGGCCTCAAGTAGCCTAATGTTGGCTAACCTCTCTATGGCTGATGTAACGCTTAACCCTGATTGGGAAATCATGGCTAAGTACGCTGCGAAGAAGGGTAATTCTGAGTCAACCTTATATTGAAGGTCGGAGAGCTGCATCTTAGGTAGCGTCATCATCATTACGTAGACTATGAAGGGTAGGACAATCATTACTAAGCCTATGCTGAGAACTGTAATTGACTTAACCGTTAAATTAAATGAACCCATAATTGACTCAATACTGTTGTAGGTTAAGTATAATCCAATGGGTACTGAGAGAACGGCTGTAATTATTGTTGCGAAGAAGACCCTTGCCATGAATCTTTCAGGAAGCATGTAAACCTTAGCATTCTTCAGCACCCTCTCTAACTGCTCCCCACGCCTCTTAACATACCAGTTGACTAATGGTTCAGTAACCACTAGTGATAATTCATCAAAGTCCACCAGTATTACTCTAGTATTTACTTATAAAGTTTACTTAATGCCCCACCATCTAGGGTTAATGCATACTCATGCTGCTTATTAGCCATTAAGGTAATCTAAAATGCTTGAACCACCCTTACTGGCATTAAACGCCTTAGCTAAATCCTCCTTAATCAAGTTTCTCACCGATGGATTATATAACGCGGCCGCTGGGTGGTAGGTTGGGTAAACATCAGCATTAACACCAGCGATATTAACCTTAAACACCTTACCCCTAACCTTAGCCAACTCACTGAAGCCTAACCCATTGAGGCTAAGTATTACTCTAGTACTATGCCTACCCAGGGTTATTATCTTCCTAGGCCTAACCACGGCTATTTGCCTAATTAAGTATGGTTTACAAGCATTAATCTCCTCCTCAGTTGGATCCCTATTATTAGGTGGCCTACACTTAACTACATTAGTTATATATAAGTTACCCCTATCAACCCCAATCTCATGAAGCAATTCATCAAGCAGCTTACCAGCGGCACCAACAAACGGTCTACCAGTCTCATCCTCAACCCTACCTGGCGCCTCCCCAATTAACATAACCTCAGCCCTCGGATTACCCTCACCTGGTACAGCCTTCTTTCTACTCAAGTACAGTGGGCACTTCCTGCAGTTACTCACCTCACTGTTGATTTCAGCTAATTCATCATCCTCCCCCTGTGGCCCACTACGGTTCATGGCATTCACTAGGACTTAGGCTAAGTTTAATTCCCCCTATTTAAGGGTTAAACGCACCTTCACTTATATAGTACTCAACATTAAGCCTAAACAATCTTCATGGTTTTTAATTGAATATTCTTAAGCATAATTTTTATAAGCATAAGGTATCTATTTAAATCTGATGAGAAACGTTTGCCCATTGCTTAAAAAGACTGAGGGAGGTTACATCTGCGGTGCGGTGGATCGCACCGTTAATCCTGAGGCTTGGTACTGCTTCATGGATTACCCATCATGTCCATTATACATTAATTACATTAGGAGACAGAGGAGCCAGGAAACCCAGGTTGTGGCACAGACCCAGCAGGCTACAACCGAGGTTAAGCCAATAGTTACTGTTACCCAACAGGCGCCGGTTAGGACAGCCATTAGTGAACCTGAGGATGAAGCCGTCAGTAAGTTGAGGAGTATTCTTGATTCAATGCAGGGGAGGGTTAAGGCACTTGATGAGACTTGGAGGGATTACGAGGATAAGGCTAATACTGCTAAGAGTGAGTTAGATAAGAATGAACACTTGATAATGCAGTACATAGCATCCCTTGAGGGTATTAAGGCTAACCTTGAGGAATCCATTAAGGAGCTTGAGTATAGGAGGAATGCGGGTATTATTGATGAGGAGTCTTACAATAAGGCTAGGGAGTATGTTGATAAGAGGCTTAGTAATGTTTCCCAGCAACTCAGTGAAATGAAGGAGATGTTTAATAAGATTCAGGAATCAATATTAATGCATTATAAGAGGGTTCTATCAGAGAGCACTGAGGCTGCTAAGGTTAAGTTATCACTGGCTAAGCTTGAGGAACTCTATAGGACAGGTAAGGTGAGTAAGGAGGTTTACGAGAAGATAAAGGCTCAATTAGCCGTAATAGGTGGTCAGTAATGGAGGAGTACGTTAACGTATATAGGGAACTCATTAAGGTTCTTGAGGAGAGGTTCAACCACTATAAGGAGGGTGTTAAGAGGCTTGACGAGGCTTGGGCCAGTTACAGGAATGCTGTTAATGACTTGAAGAAGGAGTGGGATAGCGAGTACCCGCTCATTGAGTCTAGGGTTAATCAACTTAGGAATGGGATAGATGGGCTGAGGAAGCAGATTGAGGAGGTTGAGGTTAAGAGGGAGATTGGGTTAATTGATGATGAATCATACAATAAGTTAATCACTGAATTAAACAATGCTATGAGTGAATTAAGTAAAATGTATGATGAGGCTAAGGGACTGTTGAATGAACTTGAAAGCGGCCTAATGAACCATTGGATAAGGTCAATAGACGTCTCAGTAGTATCCCAGGACACCGTGGAGAATCTGGCTAAGAACCTTGAGGAGGCTAAGGCAAATGGACAGATAAGTGAGGAAACCTACAATAGGCTTAAGAGGGACCTTAACCTACTCATTAAGGCGCTTCAAGCATACTCACTACTGTTAAAGAGTTAAATACTAAAAACACTAAGCCTGAATAGTTAGTATATGATTGGGGATAAGTTAAGTAGAGTAAGGTCCCTTATTAAGGATAAGGGGGCTACGGCATTGATTCTAACTAACCCAAGCAACATGGGTTACCTACTAGGTTATGAGGATGGGTTACTGGCTTATATTGATGACTCGGTAATTAAGGTTATTGCACCATTACTGGATCGGGAGAGGGCTAGGGAGTTGGTTAATGGTAAGGCTGATGTGGTTGCTTATTCAGGTTATAAATTACCCATAGAGGGTGACGTGATTTGGGGTTCCGATGAGTTAATTAAAGTAATAGCCTCATGGATTAAACCAGGTTCAAGCATTCTAATTGATGATTCAAGTAGACAATTCATTAGGAAGGCCCTTGATACCGTTAACGCTAAGCCTATTGACGCCTCAGCGGATATTCTTGAGGCTAGGGCTGTTAAAACCCCTGAGGAGGTTGAGTTAATTAAGGGTGCAATTAATATAACCCTCAAAGTGTTAAAGGAATTATACGGCATGAGGATTACTGGAATGAGTGAGAGGGATTTAGCGGCATACATTTACCATGGGTTAATAAGCTATGGTGGGGATGAGGCTGCCTTTAATCCAATAGTTGGCTCAGGGCCGAATGCAGCTAAACCCCACCATACGCATAGTGATAGGCGTATAGGTGTTAATGAAACCGTGGTAATTGATATTGGTGCACGGTATAGGCTGTATTGCTCAGACTTAACTAGAACATTAGTAACTGGGTCACTTGAGGGTAAGCTTAAGGACGCCTACAATGCGGTTATTGAGGCTTCAAGAAGAGCAATAAGCATTATTAAACCGGGAGTTAAGGCAAGTGATGTTGATGCAGCGGCTAGGGGAGTGATTAGTGAGTATGGTTTCGCCTGGGGTTTCATACATAGCCTTGGCCATGGGGTGGGTGTTGAGGTTCATGAAAGGCCAGCAATTGGACCTAGCAGCAATGACGTATTGAGGGAGGGTAATGTGATTACCATTGAGCCAGGCATATACATTAAGGATGTGGGTGGGATTAGGGTTGAGAACATGGTTCTCGTTACTGAGAACGGTGCGGAGGTTTTAACTAGGGATGAGTACGCTTACGTTTAATCATTTAGGCAAAGCTTATTAACGGCTGTTAATATAGCATATTAATGAAGAGTAATATAAAGGTATCAATAGCAGGTGTGGGTAACTGCGCCTCCGCCCTGGTTCAAGGGGTTCAGTACTATAGGTTAACTAATGACGCAACCGGCGTAACATTTAAGGAGATAAACGGGTACAGTATTAGTGATATTAAGTTCACCGCGGCCTTTGATGTTGACGCCAGGAAGGTTGGTAAGGATCTGGCTGAAGCAATATTCACCCCACCGAATAATGCATTAAAAATAATCGACGTTGATAAGACTGGAGTAATCGTTAAGCCAGGACCATTACTGGACGGCATAGCCCCTGAACTAGCTGGATCACATATACCTGTGGTTGAGGCTAAGGTTGATGATGTTGTTAAGGAGCTTGAATCCACAAATTCCGAAATCCTAATTAACTACCTACCCACAGGTGCCCAGAAGGCATCTGAGGCTTACGCTGAGGCTGCATTAAGGGCTGGTGTAGGCTTTGTGAATGCCATGCCATCTCAAATAGCCACCGTCGAGCAGTGGCAGGCTAGGTTCACTAAGGCTGGTCTACCACTGCTTGGTGATGATATTCAGAATCAATTAGGGGCCACTGTGCTTCATAAAACAATAATGCACCTACTATCATTAAGGGGGTTAAAGGTGGTGGGTACGTATCAACTTAACGTTGGTGGAACACCTGACTTCCTCAACTTGAATTATAGGAAGGGGCAGAAGGAGAAGACTAAGACGGCTGCGGTTAAGAAGATGGTTAAGGAACAGGACTTCGACGCCTACATAACACCAGTGGCGCACGTTGGCTTCCTGGGTGGTAGGAAGAGAGCCCACATGTTCATTGAGGCACAGGGCTTTGCTGGTGTTCCAGTTAAGATTGAGGTTAGCCTTGAGGTTCATGATCCATGGAACAACGCAGGCGTTATGGTTGATGTATTGAGGTTAATGAAGGTTGCATTAGATAGGGGTGTAGCTGGTCCAATATATAGTGTTGCTGCATGGGCCTTTAAGAACCCACCAATGCATGCGCCACCTGATGAGGCTTATAATTGGTTAATTGAGTTTATTGAAGGCAAGAGGGATAATTAGGAACCCCATTCATTAAGGATACTTTAATTAACTCAATTATTAATTAATTCCTCCAGTAAGTTAACGCTTAAAAATCATCACAAATATGTTTAATTAATGAATAGTATGCATGGTGGCGTTACCGTGTCAACAATAGTGGACTTCATTAAGGGTAATGTTAATGCAGGCAGTGTTGTTGCTGATATTGGGTGTGGAACAGGTAGATTCACCAGTGTAATAGCACCCATTGCATCACTGGTTTACTGCGTGGATAGTAATGAGGATGCCATTAATGAGGCTAGGAGAAGCATTAAGTCAAGTAATGTGGTTTTCCTAAACGAGAACGCTGATTCATTATCAATACCTGATCACTCCATTGACGTTGTCCTCCTAGCCTTCTCATTCCACGATATGGATAATAAGGAGTCCGTGGTGAATGAGATTAAGAGAGTGATTAAGCCCGGTGGTAAGGTGATTATTATTGATTGGGTTAAGGAGAAGACACCAATGGGACCGCCTGTGGATATTAGGTTAAGTGAGGATGATTACATTAAGGCTTTTAAGGAGTTTAAACCAATTCAAGTTAGTAGGGTAAGCCAATACCATTATGGAATTGTACTTAAGGTTCCTGAAACTTAATTATTAATGTAGAAATATTTATTAAACCTTTAAACATAAAACCCATAATGATTGCTAATACTACCACGCAAAGCCAAATACTGCTTAGTAATATAAGTAGAATTATTGAATTTAATACCAGCAAAATAATTGAGAATATTGAATTAAGGTTTGACCAATATATAAGTGCAATAAACGTGGTGTTGAATAATTCAACGTATTACACTCAATCAAATTCAACCATTGGAATAGCCACTAAGCCAGTACCTAAGGGTTATGTACCAGTCATATTAATCACATACATAATTTACGCAGTATTCATGGTGATTGTGCTTGCTCAATTACTAATAATGATACATTCCGCTTACGCTAGGTTAAGGGTAATGAGGGACGCTAAACCAACACACATTAGTAACATTAATTGGTTACCCTTAGTTTCAATAATAATACCAGTCAGGGGGGAGGGGATTGACGCCATTGAGGATGCTGTTAAGAGGATTACTGGCCTCGATTACCCAAGGGATAAGCTTGAAGTAATAGTGGCCACTGATGATGATGAAGCCACAGCTAATTTAATTAAGAATTCAGTGGAGAGAATAGGTAAGACCTATGGATTACGAACGATAGTTAACTGGAGGAGTAAACCAGTAGGCTACAAGGGTGGTGCAATTAATGAGGCCGCTAAATTAGCCAGAGGAGATGTTCTACTGATACTTGACGTGGACACGATATTACCGAGGAATTACCTGAAGGTTGCCTTAAGTTACCTTAATGAGGGATACGATGCCGTTGGAGCACCATTCCTGGGTGTACCCAAGGTGCCTAATAACTTTAGCTGGCCTCTAATGATTTTATTCAATACACTTAGTGAAGTTCAGATAGTTGGTAGGGCTCTCTCTAGGTTTAAGAGGGGTTTCTACATGATTATAGGTAATAATCTCCTGATTAGGAGGGATTTCTTTAATAGGATTAATGGGTTATGCTACTGTAAATCCGATGACATTGACGTAGCCCTAAGAATATGGTTAATGGGTGGTAGGATAGGGGTAATGAATGAGAGGGTATTAACTGAAATACCGAGTACGTATGATGCGTTCAGATCCCAGACAATAAGATGGGCCACCAATGACATGTGGGCTCTTAAGAAGTACTTCACTAAGATACTTAAGTCAAGGAACAGGAGCCTTGTTGATAAGGTGGATGCCTACCTATGGTTACTTAAGTACCCGTTAGTGTACTTAGGCGTTATCTCAATAATAACAATGATAATAATGCAGGTATTCAATATACTGATACCACCATTACCAATACTGGTACTCTCAGTACTCACTGATGTAGTTGGGGCAGCATTATTAATTCTAATAATTATGGTTGGGAGAAGGATGAATTACAGTTATTGGGACTTATTTAAGTCACTTGTTATTGGTGGGTTAACCATGTATGCGTTAGCGTTCCCGCTAATGATATACTTAGCTAAGGCCCTATTAAGTGAC